>JAZRZE010000062.1:0-6150 GCA_045601125.1 Elusimicrobiaceae bacterium
GCTACGATCCGACTTAGAATCGGCTATCTTGTTCACGCTATTGCAAAAAAGGAAAATCTTGTTGCAACAGATGCTGATTTACAAGCAGAATTAACAAAAGCCCTTGAACAAAATCCTAAACAAAAAACACAAGTTGAAAAGTTCTTTAAAGAAAGAAAAGAAGAAATTCTTGCCTCTTTAAATGAAAAGAAAGTGTTTGAATATATCAAGACAAACGCTAAAGTAAAATAAATTATTTTGCTGACGAATAAAAATCCCCCCGCTAAGCAGGGGGATTTTTATTTAAAGGTAGAGTTTCTTTTTTATTTTAAGGAATTCATGTGATTCTTTAAAACAGAACTAAAAGATTTTAGGACATTATCGCAAGATTGATTAGCAGACATAGAAGCATTGTATGTCATTAAATGGGTTTCGGGAACTTGCTTCCAATTATTTGTAGTAAATAAGGCTCTTCTGCAATAATAACCCAAAGTTACATCATCTTTATGCGGAGTAGTTATAAGAGGTAAAAGTTTGTGGTTTCCTAAGAAGAACAAATCGCCTCTAGAACTTAAAACTTGAACCCAATGAGAACCTGAATAATGCCAATCATTTTCGACATCTTCGTATAAACCGATATCGTCTATGGCTTTCTTCTTAGTTGCAAAATCCCAGAAAGCGTCGTCATTTTGGAGATTAATGGCTTTATAATCTGTTGTCCAATTAGTTAGGAATCCACCATTGGGAAGAAGGTTTGTATCAAATAGTATATTATTACCTGTTTCCGTAAACGGTAAAGAAGGAACGACTCCTCTATAAGCTAAAAATTTCTTAGTTACGCAAACAGAAGCATCTGACGGTTTTTCATTATAAGGGTTAAAAGAGTTTTTATTGGTTTTTGACATATTAGCAATCCAAAGATTTTTACTAACACCATACATCCAAGAAGAATTTGTAGCAATTTTATAATATCTTACCGCACCCATTTGAGTATAAGTGTTTTTAGTACTAGATATGGAAACAGGCATACATTCAAGACGTTTATCACCCGTAGCATTTATTTTGTAAACTCTCTGGGAACACTTAAATGGAATATTTTCCCTATAATCTGCACCGGATTCTTGTTTCATAAGTTGCCTTACATTTTTTTGCATAGCTAAGTGTATTCCGATTACTTCTCTGTATTGTGCTAATTTTTGCGGATTCTTTTCCCAAAGAGTAGCGATTTCTTCGTAATACTCATTAAAGGGACCTGTTACTAGAATACCCTTTCCTTTGGAATCCCAAAGAGTTAAAACACTTTGGGAGGAAGTAGAAGTCATATCAAAATCGGGAATTTTGTAAGAAACACTTTTAATTGTAAGATTAGGATCTTTTTTAATTGCTTCTTTTAAAGAAGGTTCTATTGAAGTATTTAAAAACTCCGGATATTTTGAGCGGATTATAGCGGCCGGATCAGGAGTGTTTACCGCAAGAGAATCCACCCCGACTAATTGAGTCAAGGCCTCACTTTCTTGGTAAGACTCCTCCAAGGAATTTTTTAAATCAGAAAAAACACCTTCGTTGTTAGAGATTTCCTGTTTAAAACCTTTTGTATCACTGGCAAAGCAAAACTGTCCTGCAATGATTAAGGATAAACAAGTTAGCAAAATTTTTTTCATATAAACTCTCCTTTGTTTATGACTTATACTTTAATTATAACCCTTATTAAAACAGAAAACAAGGGAAAAAGGACCTAAATTCAAATAGGTCTTTAGACCCAGATTAAAATCATAAAAGAGTTAATCTCTTTCTGACTCAAAAAAATGGTAAAATATAGTATATGTTAAAGACAGTATTTTTCGGCACACCAAGTGTGGCTGTTCCTTTCCTTGAAGAGCTTGCAAAAACAACGCAAGTTTTACTTGTTGTGACACAGCCGGATAGACCTTTTGGCAGAGGACTTGAAATAAAACCTTGTCCCGTAAAAAAACGTGCGCTCGAACTTGGCTTACCCGTTATGAGTCCTGAAAAATTTAAAGATATTGTTCCGCAAATTGCCGCCTTAAATGCCGATTTAGGACTTGCCGTTGCTTACGGAAAAATATTTAGAAAACCAGCCCTTGAAGCCTTAAAATACGGCATTTTAAATGTTCACTTTTCGCTTTTACCAAAATATCGCGGTGCGGCACCGGTACAATATACTCTTTTTAATAATGAAGAAAGGACAGGCGTTTCTTTATTTTGGATAGATGAAGGCCTTGACACCGGTCTTTTGGCAAAGCAAAAACAAATAGATATTTTGCCGCAAGATAATTCCGTTACCCTTTTTGAAAAACTTACAAATCTCGGCCTTGAAGCAACTAAAGAAGTTTTGGCAGATGTTTCTTTAGGAAAAATAAATAAAACCGAACAAATGGGAGAGCCAAGCCTTGCCCCCGTAATACAAAAGGAAGATTGCCTTGTCAGTTTTACAAAAATGACGGCGCTTGAAATACACGGCAAAGTCAGAGGACTTGCAAGTGCTATGCCCTCTTACGCGCGCGCTTTAACACCGCAAGGACAAGCCGTACAAATCTTTAAAACAACTTTGTTCAAAGAAAATCAAACTACAAGACAGGCAAAACCCGGAACTTTAATATCTATTGTAAAAGAGGGTGGTTTTTTTATACAATGTATAGAGGGTGTTTTATTAATAGAAAGTCTGCGCCCTTCAGGCAAAAATACAATGTCCGCCAAAGATTATGCAAACGGCAGAAGTTTTAAGGCGGGCAGTGAAGTTTTTTTATAAAAAGTTATGAGTGAAGAAAAAAAAGTTAAAGAATTAAAAAATTTTGATGAGTTTTTAGAAGATAAACCAGTTGTAATGAAAAGTATCTTTAAAGTTATTTTAATTTTAGGGCTTATCGCTGTTTTCTTGGGTGCTATCGCTTTTGTTTCTTTTGATTGGGCACTTTCCGCTTTAGTTCACAGCAGGAAAGAAGTTCTTGTTCCCGATGTAACAAATAAAAAAGTTGTAGAGGCCTTAGATTTACTTGAAGCACCGAAACTCGCTCTACGCAAAATCGGTTCGGAATTTGATTCAAACTTGCCTGCAGGAACTATTATACGCCAACTTCCTGCTGCGGGAACTTCCGTCAGAGAAGGTAAGGTCGTCCGCGTTTATATCAGCCAAGGCAGCGAAAATATAAAAGTGCCTGACCTCGTTAATTTGCCTTTAAGAAATGCCGAACTTTTATTAAGACAAAATCATTTATCCGTAGGAACAAAAGAAACAGCCTACTCTTTGACGACAGAAAAAGGAACTATTATTTCTCAGGATCCTGCCGCGGGTGAAACTATAAGTAAAGGAAAAGCTGTTAATTTGGTGGTGTCTAGCGGCCTTCCACCTTCGACCTTAAAATTGGTACCAGATTTCAGACACAAGAAAATTGCGGAAGTTAATTTATGGGCTTCAACGGAAAACATACAAGTTGATATTGAAGAAGATGAAAATTCCCCCTTCCCCAACGGAATTGTTGTTAAACAGGAACCTGAGCCCGATACTCAAATGAAACCGGAAAGTACCTTAAAAATTATTGTCAGCGCACGCCCCGTTCAAGAAAATGAAAAAATGCACCGTATCCATTATGAATTACCGCAGGGCAAAAATGATAACCGTGTAAAAATTATCTTACAGGATGTTTTAGGGGAAAGAGAAATTTTGAATGAAATGAAACAACCCGGTTCTAAAATAGATTTAACCGTGCCTTACGGCGGTCAGGCAACTTTAAGAATTTATGTTGACGGCATTTTGGTCCGCGAAAAAGAGATGAAATAATTATGATACCAATGCCTAAAATAAAACAAGATAAACTCTATATTGCGCCGTCAATTTTATCGGCAGATTTATCTTGTCTTGGCGAGCAAGTTGCCCAAGTTGAAGAAGCCGGTGCAGATTGGCTTCACATAGATATTATGGACGGGCATTTTGTACCGAATTTAAGTTTCGGTCCTGCAGTAGTTAAAAGTTTAAATAAAGTAGTGAAAGTGCCGCAAGATGTTCACTTAATGGTGCAAGAACCACAGAAATTTATTGAACCTTTTATAAAAGCAGGCGCAAGTGCTTTAACTATACATGCCGAAGCAAGAGGTAATATTAGGGAAACCTTAAAAGAAATTAAAAAAGCAGGTCTTTGGTGCGGTTTATCAATTAAACCCGATACCCAAGCGGCAACTTTAATTCCCTATTTAGATTTGATTGATTTAATTTTAGTTATGTCCGTTTATCCCGGTTTCGGAGGGCAAGAGTTTTTGCCCAAAAGTCCGGAGCAAATAAACCAAGTTGCAAAACTTGCAAAAGAACATAATATTTTAGTGGAAGTTGACGGCGGAATTAACCGTCAGACAGCGAATATTGCCTATCAGGCAGGCGCAAGATCACTTGTTGCCGGTGCGGCAATTTTCGGTCAAACAGATATTAAACAAGCCTTTGCCGATATAAAACAGGCGGCTTTGGCTAAATAATAAACAGGAGGAATAAGTAAATGTCAGTGGTAATCAGACTTCAGAGAACAGGCAAACGCACTCAACCGCAATACAGAATCGTCGTTGCAGAAAAGAGAAGCGCAGTCGGCTCTCAAGCAAAAGAAGTATTGGGAACATTCAATCCCTGCTTAAAAGAAAACGAACAAATTAAACTTGACAATGAAAGATTAAACCATTGGGTTAAAGTTGGTGCAGTACCTTCTAAAACCGTCGCAAGTTTAGTAAAAAAAGCCAGCAAATAAGCGGAGTTCTTAAATGAAAGATATAGCCCTTTATTTGCTGAAATCTTTGGCCCTCAATAAAGAGGGTGTAGTTGTTGAAATGAAAGAAGAGCAAAATAATGTTTATCTTACAGCGCGCGTCGCGCCCGAAGATAAAGGCAAAGTGATAGGTAAAGACGGTTGCATTATTAAAGCAGTCAGAACTATCCTTAGCGCAAGTGCAGCAAAAGCAAACAAAAAAGTTTCTTTGAAACTTGAAGATTAGGTTCTTTGATGAAAATTGATATTATAACCCTTTTTCCGGAAGTTATGGAAGCCTCGCTAGGTAGCAGTATCATCGGCAGGGCAAGACAAAAGGGTGTAGTAAAAATAAATTATCAAAACCCCAGAGAGTTTGCAAAAGATAAACATAAAACAGTTGACGGTAGACCTTACGGCGGCGGAAGCGGAATGTTAATGATGGCAGAACCTCTGTATCAGTCTATCAAAAAGCTGAAAAAGAAAAGTTCTTTTATAATTATGACAAGCCCCCGCGGCAAAGTTTTTGACCAGACTTTAGCCAAAAAATTGGCTAAAAAAAGGCATTTAATTATAGTTTGCGGGCATTATGAGGGTGTAGACGCAAGAATATACCCTGAAATTGATTTAGAAGTTTCGCTTGGCGACTTCATTATAACCGGCGGTGAACTTGCCGCTTGCGTAATGGTAGATGCCATAACAAGACTTCAGAAAGGGACCTTCGTAAAAGAAGATGTGGCGCAAAAAGAAAGTTTTGAAAATAATCTTCTTGAAGCACCGCAATATACCCGCCCTGAAGTTTGGCGCAGAAGAAGAGTGCCAAAAGTTTTGTTAAGCGGAAATCACAAAGAAATTTCAAAATGGCAGGAAGAAGAGGCCTTGAAAATTACTAAAAAGTTTAGGCCTGATTTGCTTGATAATAGACCTCTCAAAACAAGCAAAGTCCCTGCAAAAAAAGAAACAAGAGGAAGAAAAAAATGAATATAGATAATAAACAACAATTAAAAAAAGGTATCCCCACTTTTAAAGCCGGTGATACTTTAAGAGTTTCTGTAAAAGTCGTTGAAGGCGACACAGAAAGAATCCAAAATTTTGACGGCGTAGTTATGGCCAGACGCGGCAGCGGTATCAGCGAAAGTTTTACCGTTCGCAAAATTTCCTTCGGCGTTGGTGTGGAAAGAATTTTCCCCTTACACTCCCCCAGAATTGAAAAAATTGAAGTCTTGAAAGTCGGCAAAGTCAGAAGAGCAAAACTTAATTATTTAAGAAAACTCTCCGGCAAAGCAGCCAGATTACAAGAAAAGGCAAAACTTACTCCCGGCAGCCAAACTGTTAAAGAAGAAGTTACCGCCGAAAATGTTGCTCCGGCACCCGTCGTAGAAGCCGCAGCACCAACCGAAACAAAATAACATTTGTTTTTACCAAA
>JAZRZE010000063.1:0-5698 GCA_045601125.1 Elusimicrobiaceae bacterium
AATTCAAAGATATAAAAACCGAAAATAGAATTTATCGGCACAACAATAAAAAGAACAAGAAACCTTATTAAACAGTTATTCTCCACACTTAAATTTATAGCGTGTGTATCCGGTCTGGGCATTATAATATAAATCAAAAATAAAGCAAAAGCCAAAAGTAAAGCAAGTGCTTTAAATTGTCTTTTCTGTAAAATATCCTTTAGAGAAAACGGCCACATCTCTAGCAACCACACGATAGCAAGTCCGCCGCTAAAAATAATGCCATAAGCGCTTGTAGCGCAAAGCATCATCAAAGAACCGACATAAGCAAAAGGTTTTATATTCCTGTTTTGATAGGTAATTGAAACAAGCATAAATGCAATAATAGTTAAACAGTAACAACGGGAAATTACGCCGTATTGATAAAACATAAAGAAGGTAAAAGGTACTAAAAATTTTATTATTCTTTTAAACGGTGCCTTAAATAAAAATAAACCCATACCGATAGAACATAAGGTAATGTTTATTGTTTTTAATGTTATCTCATAAGGCAAACCCGCTTTAGCAAAAGGTGCTAAAACAAGCCACCAAAAAGGCGGATGCCCTTCATAATGAGGAATATAAAAGAACATTTCTTTTAAACTTGCCGCTCGGGCAATAAGCCAACTTTGCGCTTCATCAAACCAAGGTTCGTGAAAATAAGCAACAAAAGTAAGTAAACTTGTATACAGACATAGAACAATAATTTCCGGCAATTTATTTGGAATTTTGTCTAAATACTCGGAAAATTTTACAAAAATGTTTTTATTTGCTTTCATGATATTCTTTTTCAGTATTGACAGACCAAATAATTTCTTTTGATAAATTTTTGTCAAAATAAACACGGACGGCTTCTAATGCGCTTAAAATAGAGTGGTCCATATTATTATAGCGGTGCTGACCGTTTCTGCCGATACAATAAAGATTTTCAAGGGTATCTAAATAGTTTTTTACCTTTGGGAAATTATCATAAGCACCGAAATATGCGGGGTAGGCCTTTTTTACTTTTAGGTGAACACTATCCAAGACATCTTTTTCTTCTATCATACCTATTTGGGCAAGTTCTTTTATTGCCATAGAAATAAAATCTTTTTCTTCTGTTTGCCAAAGGGCATCGCCTTCGGTAGCAAAGTATTCAAGCCCGAGCCAAACTTTACTAGAATCTTTTACCATATAAGGCGACCAGTTATTGAAAATTTGTAAGCGCCCTAAATTAACTTGCGGTTCTTGAATATAAATCCAGCAATCAGGCACGAGATTGTTTAAAGTTTTTATTTTAGTAGTGTTTTTAATTTTTAATTTATTAACTAAAAGACCTACGGCAATATAATCTCTGTAAGGCAAATTTGCGGCAATTTCTTTTACTTCTTTAGGCACTTTTTGCCCTTTGATTGAGGCAATTAAATCTTTTATAGGCATAGAGGAAAAAACGGCATCTGTCTGATAAGTTTTATCCCCTGCGGTAAGAGAAACGATTTTATTATTTTGGACCTCAATTTGGGAGACTTTTGAGTTTAAAATAATTTCTCCCCCCATTTCCTGTATCTTTTTTGCCATAACTTCATAAAGTTGACCGGGACCTTTTTTAGGATAGTAAAACTCTTCAATTAAAGAGGTTTCCACTTGCTTGTTTTTTGTGAAAGGTTTAAGCAAAATCGTTTGTAAAATTTTTAAGATAGAAAGACCTTTGACCCTTTGCGCTCCCCAAGAATGAGAAATTTCCTCCGGCGAAATCCCCCAAACTTTCTTGGTATAGTTTTTGAAAAACATTTCATACAGAGGCTCTCCAAAGCGGTTAATATAGAAATCTTCAAGAGAATTTTCTTTACGTTTAAAAAGGGTTGCTTTAAGATAACCAAGACCGGCTTTAAAAGTGCGCCATAAACCCATATTGGTAAAAGTTTGTAATTTTAAAGAAATAGGATAATCAAAAAATTTTCTCAAGAAATAAATACGGGAAATACGCCTTCTTTTAAGCATAACTTCGTCTTGTTTTTCGGGATTAGGACCTTTTGGGGCAAGTTCAACTTTTCTTTCAAGCAAAATATCATCTTTTGCGGGACTGCCCTGTAAAGGCATAATTTCAAGCCAAAGGTCCATAACATCTTTACTTTTTGTAAAAAATCTATGCCCGCCTAAATCAATAGAATTGCCGTTATAACGGTGTGTGCGTGATATCCCGCCTATATACTGGGATTCTTCTAAAATAATCGGTTTTATTCCTTTTTTACATAATTTATAAGCAGCACCAAGCCCGGCAGGCCCTGCACCGATAATAAGAACTTTATCCATAATTATAAACCTCTTTCTGTTCTTACAATAAGATATTTGCGTGCGCCGTAATTCCAAATTAAAACTATGGCCGCGGCAAAAACTTTAACAATTAAATAATTCCATTTCAAAAATTCTACGCCTAAATACATTAGGGCTTCCGTTAAAATTAAGCCGATAATACCGATTACGGCAAATTGTATAAAAAATGTCATTTGTTTGCCTTTTACGGCTTCTTTTGCACCGGTAAAGACAAAAAGTACAGAAAGTATGTAATTGACCGTAAGCCCTACTATAAAACCGATAATGACTGATAAATAAAGGACAAAAGGAAAGGAAGATAAAAGATATTCTTTACAGATGAAAATAGTGCCAATGTCTGAAAGAAATGCTAATCCGCCGACACAGCAGTATTTTATAAATTCAATAAGAAAGCCATTCATTTTCATTTTGATAATTTTAGTGTGAATTTATTATATTATACCATATAAGTGTTTGGATATAAAAAATCACGGCTCTTTAGAAAACCGTGATTTTTGTCTGATAAATTAAGTTTTAATTATTGCTTGAAGAAAACAATTGTATTAAGTATAAAAATAAGTTAACTATATCAAGGTAAATGCTTATGGCAAAATCTAGAGCGGTTTCCCAATTATTTGCATCGGCAACTTGTTTTAATTTGGCCAGATTATTAAAATCAAACAATAAATAACCCGTAAAAATTAAAACGCCGAAAGAAGCGTAAATTTTCCCCAAAGTGCCTTTAATTCTTACAAAAAGCCCTATGATAGCAACAATAATTAAACCTATTAAACCGATAAATAAGAATTTGCCCATCCAAGCAAAATCAAGGCCGCTGTAAGTGGCAATAAGACCTGTGGTTAAAGTCGTTAAAGCAGTTATCCCAAGTGCTTTTTGCGCAACATCTCCTGCTACAAGAGTAATAAGTCCTAAAGTAAAACCGCTTGAAAAAGTAAATAAGCCCATAAGAATCATATTTATCGGCATAATTTTGCGGGTAAACATCAAGACAACAAAAACAAGAATATTTATGATAATAGCAATCCAGTTATATGCTTTGACTTTGCCGAATTGCTGAGTTTCAATTAATTTCCTAAAGATACCTTGAGAAAATAAACAACCGATATAAGCGCAAAGTAAAGAGGCGCTTAATAATACAAAAGTTTTTGACATTAAAGTTTCAAACATTTTTCCCCCCTTAAGAGTTTTAATATAGTAATATGATACAAATTAATTTTATTGTAATTCAATAATTTTTATAAAAAACTACCCCCTAGATATAATCTTTGGGGGTAGTAAGATTGCTAGTTTTCAGGCAATTTATTTTGCTGCAACTTTTTTAATCTTGCTGATTAAGAAGAGCAAGTAAACAACACCTGCGGTAATAACGATTACGGAACCGTTTTGAGAACCCATCGCATCGGATAAGGCACCCATAATAGGCGGGAAGATTGCACCACCGATAAGACCCATAATCATTAAGCCGGAAATTTCGTTCTTTTTGTCTTGTTTATGCATAATTGCTTGAGAGAAGATAATCGGGAAAATGTTGGAGTTTCCAAGACCGATTAATGCTACACAAGTAAATAAGGCGGCTTGTGAACTGAAGGTAAATAAACCGACCATAGCAAGTAACATAAAGACAACGCTTACGGCAAAAACTACTTTTGCGGAAAGTTTTTGGAGTAAGAAAGAACCGCTGAAGCAGCCAATAGTACGGAAGATGAAGTAAATACCGGTTGCTTTCATTGCGGCTTCTGTTGTTAAACCGACTTTATCCATCAAGATTTGAGGAGCCGCGGTGTTTGTTCCGACATCAATACCAACGTGGCACATAATACCGATGAAACAAAGTAAAATGGTGCCATCGCCTAAGAGGGATAAGCATTCCCCAAAGGTGGAAGGTTTGCCGGTGATTTCTTCTTCCTTAATATTTTCTTTTGCAAGGAAGATGATAGCAAGCACACATTCAACTGCGAAGATTGCATACATTAAAGCCCAATTGTTGTATTTTGCAGCAACAAACGGGGCGATAACGGTTGCGCTCCAAGAAGCAATGGCTTTTACGAATTGACCAAAGGTCATTGTGCTGGCGAGTTTATCCCCTGTTACGATATTGGAAACTAAAGGATTTAAGGAAACTTGCATTAAAGCATTACCGATACCGAGTAAAGAGAAGGAAACCATAAGTAAAGCCAAACTCTTTACAGGAATAAGAGGCAAGACTAATGCGCCTAAAGTAACCCACAAGCTGATAATAACGGTTTTCTTTCTACCGATTTTATTCATTAACATCCCTGTGGGAACAGAGAAGATTAAGAACCAAAAGAAAACTGCTGATGAACAAAGAAATGCTTGGAAACTGTTAAGCATAAATTCTTTCTTCACGAAGTTTGCTGCTGTGCCTACGCTATCCACAAAGCCCATAGCAAAGAAGGCAAGCATAACAGGAATCAATTTCCCAACTAAGGAATTTGTTTTTTGTTCTGACATATTATCTCCTAATTATTTTGCGCAAGCAACTTGGTCATATTCCGGCCAAGCACCTGTTTTTGTACAAACAAAAGCGGAAATTTCAACGGCTTGTTTGTGTGCTTCTTTTAAAGATTTACCTGTTAAAATACCTTGTACGAAAGCACCGCTGAAAGCATCACCTGCGCCGACGGTATCGGCAACGGTTACTTTAGGTGTTTCTATATAAGATTTTTCTGTCTGAGAATAGACTAGGCTGTATTTTTCCCCAGCGGTCAAGATGACATATCTTAAATTGTAGGTATTCATAAAGTATTTGCAGACTTCTTCGTCTGTGCCTTTAACGCCGAATAAATCTTTGATAACTGTTAATTCTTCGTCATTAACTTTGAAGACATTTGCAAGTTTCAAAAGTTCTTCGATAAGTTCTTTTGAATAATAGTGTTGGCGCAAATTGATATCATAGAATCTCAAAGCGTTTTTTCTTGCATAAGATAATAAAGTTGTTACGGTATTTCTTGAATCGGGGTGTCTTAAAGATAAAGTTCCGTAGCAGATAGCATCTGCGGTTTTAACTAAATCTATGGCTTTTTGGGTTAAAGGAATATGATCCCAAGCGACATTTTCAATAATAGTATAAGAAGGAATACCATTATTTAATTCAACTTTAACGCTACCGGTAGGGTAAGTTAAAGAATCAATATAATTTGCAATATGATTTTTTGCAAGTTCCTGCAAAATTTCTGTTCCGAAGGCATCATTGCCCACAGCACTGATTGCATAACCGTTTGCGCCGAGTTGTGTTGCGTGATAAACAAAGTTTATCGGTGCACCACCAGCACGTTTACCTGTGGGGAAAACATCCCAAAGGAGTTCTCCTACACCAACTACTACTGGGTTTTTATTTTCCATACAC
>JAZRZE010000064.1:0-3018 GCA_045601125.1 Elusimicrobiaceae bacterium
AACATTAGAAAAATTCTATAATTCTAAAGTTAAACTTTTTATAAAACCTTCTCATGAATACTTAATGAAAATGTTTAACATAAGAGATTATACCGTAGTAAATGATTTTACAAAAAAGACTATGCATCCTGTGTATATTAATAAAACATCAAAACCTCAAAAAGGGGATATTTGGTTTGTACAACAAAGATATAATCTAGATACCGATAAAAAAATCGATTGGCAACATTTTAATAATTTTAGAGAAGAGCTTTTAGATTTACTTGGTTTACCTTTGAATACCAAATTAAGTTTACCTGTAAATAAGCCGGAAATGTCTAAAGAATTTGAAGAAAAAATTAAGTCTTATAATTCTTTAGATAAAACAATTTTATTTATACCGGAAGCCAATTTAAACAGCGTCGGTAATTTAAAGTATTGGGAAGAACTTGCATCTTTACTAAAAAAGGACGCTTACACTGTAATTTCTAATGTCATTTGTAAAAAGAATTATTTGAAAAATGCCGCATTAAACGACAATTTTGAAATGGAAGATTTAATTGCTCTGGGTTTTAAATGTAAAGCTATTATCTCAAATAGAAATGGTCTATGTGATGTTTTTAATGAAAGAGGAAAAAATTTGTTTGTTTTTGACTCATTTTCTAATATTAAACAAATCAAAGATTTTTATAATCTAAATGCGATTTTTGGCAGAAACGATATAAACGAATACGCCGATGAAACTCAAATTTCTCCAGAAAATATGATAAAGAAAATAGTAAAATAGAAAATATCTTTATAGTTAGAGTTTTTATGAAAAAATTATTATTTATTTTGACAGTTTTATTCTTAAGTTTGCCCGCTTTTGCCCAACTTGAAAAAGGGCAACATCTGCTTGATATAAAAGGCGATTTGGGTTTTCAACTAGTCAATTCCGGTATCACTTATTCAAACTACGGCGGTAGGGTTGACTGGGGAACTTTAGGAACGGAAATCGGTATTTCTTATTATTATTTAATATCAAAACATTTTGGACTTGGCGCCGATATTTCCTACGGAGATTTTGACGGTGGAGATTTTACTTGGAGCGCCACAAATGAAGTGGAAGACTCAACCCATATTCTTAATGCTATGCTGGCTTCGCGCTATACCTTTAATCCGGATAATCGTTTTCGCTTTTATATTCCTTTCGGTTTGGGTTTTACGCTTGCAAGGCAAAATTTATATATACACTATTACGGCACGGAATATAGCAAGAAAAAGACGGATACTTCGCTTGGTTTATTTATCGGTGCGGGGCTTGAATTTGATATCGGCCAAAAGGGTTGGAGTTGGGGACTTGAAACACGCTATAATACCTTTTGGTATGATACCGAAAAACTTGTTAAAAATGCACCCGCTCCTATTCACGGTGACGGCAACAGAAGATATGAATATATGACTTTTCAGTTGCATATAAGCAAGCGCTTTTAATAAAGATTTCCCTATAAAACAATGAAGTTTTAAATATGACGACAAGAAAATATACTGCCGATTTTACTGATGGAAAAATTTTTAAGCAACTTATTGTATTTGCTACGCCTTTATTTTTCTCAAATTTACTACAGATTATTTACAATATTGCTGATATGATTATAGTCGGGCAAAGTTTGGGTAAAGTGGGGCTTTCGGCGGTATCTATCGGTGGGGATATTACGCATTTTTTGACTTTTGTTGCTATGGGGTTTTCTAATGCGGGGCAGGTACTGATTTCCCAATATCTTGGCGCAAGAAAGCAAAACAAATTAAGCCGTTTTGTTGCAACTATGTTTAGTTTTTTGTTTGTTTCTTCAATAATAATAAGTGTTTTGTGTTTTTGCCTGCGCGTGCCTTTCTTACACTTAATGAACACGCCTAAAGAGGCCTTTGACCAAGCCCTTGCCTATTCTACAATTTCAATTATCGGGCTTATGTTTATTTACGGCTATAACACGGCAAGCGCGGTTTTGCGCGGTATGGGCGATTCTATGCGGCCTTTTATTTTTGTTGCTATATCGGCAAGTCTTAATATCTTGTTAGATTTGATTTTGGTGCTGGGCTTAAAAAAAGGCGCAGCCGGCGCTGCTTTGGCAACAATTATAAGTCAAGGAGTTTCCTTCTTATTTTGCACAATTTATATTTATAATTATCGCAGACGCTATAGTTTGCGCTTTTCTTGGTTACATTTTGTTAAATGGGACCCTAAAATGCTTATGCAATTAATTAAACTGGGCGTACCGATGGCAATAAAAAATGCCTCTATACACTTATCAAAATTGTGCGTAAACTCGTGGATAAATTCTTACGGTGTGGCGGTTTCTGCATTTTCGGGTGTGGCAAATAAAATTAATAGCACGACAAATTTAATTTCCAATGCTTTTAACACGGCGGGTGCTTCTATGGTGGGGCAAAATCTCGGGGCAAAAAAATACTCAAGAGTAAAGGAAATTATGATTGCTATTTTCAAAATAACTTCGGGCGTGGCAGCTGTATTTACAATACTTATGCTACTGTTCCCGACAGAAATTTATAAATGCTTTACCGCCGACGCGGAAGTTATTACCGTAGGGATGACCTTTATTCCTATTGCGATATTAATTTTCTGGGGTAGTGCCGCGCGCAGCGGTATGAATGCTTTTATTAACGGCAGCGGCAATTACGGCGTAAATTTTGTAACGGCTTTGCTTGATGGAATTATTTTGAGAATAGGTTTATCTTTCCTTTTCGGTTTAAGTATGAAAATGGGTTATTTCGGCTTTTGGCTGGGCGATGCTCTTGCGGGTTTTACCCCTCTCTTTATTGGACTTGTTTTCTATATGAGCGGCCGCTGGAAAAAACAAAATATCGTTTAGTTTAATGTAAAGAACCACGGGCTTCCGGCCGTGGCTTTTTGTCAAAGCTCAAACAGCGTCGCTGTTTGCTCTTCCTCTTCTTTTCTCTGCTCTTCTATATATTTCTTTATTGCGGCCTCATCTATTCCTACTGTTGATACAAAATATCCTTCCGACCAAATACCATCAC
>JAZRZE010000065.1:0-4364 GCA_045601125.1 Elusimicrobiaceae bacterium
TATTTTGAGCAAAAAATTAGATTTTTTTATTTTTACTCTATAAATATTGTATTATATTTTTAATGGAATTTACAGATGATATTATAGTTTTGCTACGCCAAAACTTCCGAGAAAAAGATAGAATGATTTGCGTTTACTCCCTAAACCACGGGCGTATGGCCTTGCGTTTACCCGGTGTAAACAAAAGCGATTCAAAACTAAAAGCCATAAGCGAAACTTTTGCAAATTCCTGCGCGCGTATTTACATAAGAAGAAATGCCTCTGTCGGCTGTATTACGGGTGGCAAATTAAAAACGGTCTATCCCAATATCCGTCAAGATATAAAAAAGATTGAAATGGCCTCCTATTTTTGCGAATTGTTTTACCGCTTAACTCCGCTTACAAACCCCAATCCTGAAAAGTTTTATCTCTTACAAAGTGCTATGCAAACTTTGGAAAATTATCCCGTCAACCAAATAATTGCGCCGGCTTTTCTTTTACGCTTAATGCAGGAAAGTGGGTTCGGTCTAAAAGACAAACCGGTTTTATCCATAAACGAAGAACTCTGGGATAAAATACACACTTTGCCCTTTGACAATCTTGCTTTCTTAAACGATATTGATGTTTTAGACTTAAATAAAACCCGCTATGTCTGCCAAAGATTTTTGAATAGGTATTTATCTTATCCTTTACATACCATTAAACAACTAGAACTGACCACCGCCACACAAATAGAAGAAGAACTGAAAGAAATTGCTTTAGAACCTGTGTTCTCCTAAATATGTTAAAATAGATATATACCTATTATAATATTCCGGATAAAAAGCAATACTTTTTGCCGGATAAAAAATTTGTAATTATTATTTAAGGAGATAAAAAATGAAATTCAAAGACTTTAATGAACTTATTGATTTAGTCAAAGGCAAAACAAACAGAGTTGTTGTGCCCGGCGCAAACAATAAAGAAGCCCTTACCGCTATTAAAATGGCTGATGATAAAGGGCTTATTACAAAAGGTATTTTAATCGGGCCTACCGCAGAAGTTAAAAAATTAATGCAGGAAGTCGGCTTAAAAGAAGATAAATTTGAATTTGTAGAATGTACCGATGTGCCCACAATGTGCAATATCGCCGCGAAAAAAATCTACGACGGCGAAGGCGACTTCCTTGTTAAAGGTTTAGTTGATACTAAATATTATATGAAAGCCATTTTGAATAAAGAACTCGGCTTTGTTCCGCAAGGCGCACTTTTAACCCACTTTGTTCTTTTCAAAACAGATAATTATCACAAAATGTTTGCCGTTACGGATTCCGCCGTTGTCATCAATCCTACTCTTGAACAAAAAGCAAAAATTATCAACAATGCCGTTTCAATTTTAAGAAGACTCGGTATTGAAAAACCCAAAGTAGCAATCGTTTGCCCTGTGGAAAAAGTTAATGAAAAAATTCCTTCCACTTTAGATGCTCAAGCCCTTGTTGAAATGAATCAAAAAGGCGAAATTCCTAACTGCATAGTTGAAGGTCCTTATGATATTTATATCACTTTCTCTAAAGAAAAGGCTTTGGAAAAAGGTATTACAAACAAACAAGTTCCCGGTGATGTGGACTTAATTGTCTTGCCCGACCTTGATGCCGGCAACCCTGTTTATAAGAGTATTGCCTTCTTCGGTGCAGGTGTAAAAGGTGCCGCAATTTTAGCCGGCCCCAGCATTCCTGTCTTACTCCCGTCAAGAGCCGATGCTCCTGACTTTAAGTTTAATGCAATTGCTTTAGCATCTTACTTAAAAAAATAATCTGATTAAAGGGGAGTTAAAACTCCCCTTATTTTTGGGCTGTCTTTTATGAAAAAAATAGTAAAACAATTCTTAATTCATCTTGCGATTTATTTACCTATTTGTTTGATACTTGTTTTTTCTATGTCTTTTTATATCCAAAAGAAAACCGAAAAAATCCACGCTCACGATCAAGAGCAAGAAGTCTTTTTCAAAAAATATACCGGCAACTTAAAACAGCATATTTTAATACCTCTGCAGGAAGCCGGTATTTCAAAAGAAGAATCAAATGCCATAGTAAAAAAATTAGATACGGTCTTAAATATGCGCCGTCTTGCTCCGCGCGATAAATATTTACTTACTTTAGATGAAGAAGATAATTTTAAAATGCTTGTTATTACAAAAGATTTTTCGCGCTATTATGTTGCAAAACAAGGTGAGGAACTTATTGCCGGTATAAGCGATATCAGCGTCAAAACGCGCACCCGCTTTGCTAAAGGCACGATAGACAGTTCTCTCTTTGCCTCTATGCAAAAAGAAGGCCTAAAACCTTCTTTTATAGTTGATTTTACGGATGTTTTTTCTTGGACGGTGGACTTTAACAGCGATACAAGAAAAGGCGATAATTTTGCTTGCTATTGGCAAGAAGATTATACCCTTGACGGACAAACCTTAAATGAAACGGTTCTTGCCGCTTATTATGACGGCAAGGCAGTCGGCAAAACTTATGCTTTTAATTTTGAAGATGATTTTTACGACGAAAACGGCAAGTTCAGCAAAAAGATGTTCTTAAAATCACCTATCAGTTTTAGAGGTGCAAGAATCACTTCCCGCTTTAGTTATGGGCGTATGCACCCGATTTTAAGAATAAGGCGCCCGCACCTAGGCATTGATTATGCAGCCCCTGTGGGTACCCCGGTTGAAAGTGTGGCCGACGGAACGGTTATCTTTCAAGGTTATAAAGGCGGCTTTGGCAATTATATGGAAGTTGCCCACCCTAACAATTATGTAAGTTGCTACGGGCACTTAAAAAGTTTTGCTAAAAACACTCATAAAGGCGCGCGCATAAGGCAAGGGCAAACTATTGCTTATGTCGGCTCAACGGGTTTGTCAACAGGGCCGCATCTTGATTTTCGTTTAAGACAGGGAAATAAATATTTAGATTTCCTTAATAATAAGAACAGAAGTTCGGCAGTTAGAGAAATACCTAACACAAAACGCGAAGAATTTAATAAAATAAAAGAGGAATATTTAAAAATATTAAATAAGGAATAAGATTATGAAAAAAATTGTTTTAACGGGTGGTCCTGCCAGTGGCAAAACGACAGCCCTATCAATCTTAAAAGAAGAATACGGCACAGATATTGAACTCGCTAAAGAAGCTGCCACCCTTGTTTACAGCGGTGGCTTTCCTCGTGATGATAAAAGCAAAAGGCACACTTATCACGCACAAAGAATAATTTATTATACCACAAAAGAACTTGAGGCCTTGGCCGAAGAAATTAACCCGACTGCAAAAATAGTTCTCTGTGATAGAGGTTCTTTAGATGGAGCGGTCTATTGGCCTTACGGGCAAGAAGATTTCTTCAAAACCTTTAATACCACTGTCGGCTCGGAATTTGAACGCTATTATGCAGTTATTCACATGTCCCCGCCAAAAGAAGCAAAGTTCTATCAAAACACAAGTGTCCGCACGGAAAGTTTGGAAAGAGCCCTCCAAGTTGACGAAGATATTTTGAAACTTTGGCAAGGGCACCCGCGCCATATAGTCATACCGGAAAGTAATGACTATGTTAAAAAAGCACTTATCGTGCGCAAAACTATCAGAAAAATTATTAACGGAGAAATTTAATTATGGTTTTTGAATTTTTATTCGGAAAAAAGAAAAAACAACAAACAAATACCCAAACTGAAAAAATAGAAAAAGCAGAAAAAAAGGAAACTAAAAAAGAGTCCAAATCTATTGAAGAAAAAATAGAAAAGGAAATGAACTCTTTGCCTTCTTTTGTAAAAAAGCAACTTGAAAAAGACCCCACAATAAAAGATAAACTTATCTCTATTGCAAAAAGAATGAAAGCCGACGGTGTTGATTTAAACTCCCCCAAAGCCATGAAAAAATGGGTAAAGGAACACGAGAAAGAGTTAAAACAAGAACAGCAAGGCAAAGTGGAAACTATTGTTAAAGAAAAAGAACCCGGCAGAAATGACCCTTGCCCTTGCGGTAGCGGCAAGAAATACAAAAAATGCTGCGGCGCAAATAAATAAAAAATCTTTTTATTTATTAAAACCTCTCTTATTTTTAAGAGAGGTTTTTTATTGTTAATTCTAAAGTAATTCCCGAGTGCTCTCCGCACGGGCACTAAAAAACCTTCGGGGATGATAAAATAAAGACATAAAAAAACAGCCCTTTGTAAAAAGGGCTGTTTTTATCATTGTTAGCAAATAAGATTATTATGATGCGAAACCTAAGCTTACGCAGAGGTTATCATTATTGGTTCCGTCTGTGCATTCAGGTGCTGTTACATCTTCACCGAATTCATAGGTAATGGTAACACCATGGGCTGTATCTTTAGGTTCTGCAACAACACTATTACCGTCCATTTCATAAGAATAAG
>JAZRZE010000066.1:0-3719 GCA_045601125.1 Elusimicrobiaceae bacterium
TTCATTTTTTATTTCTCCTTGTTATATTGTCATTTTACCACCCCTCTTTTTCCCCCCCGCAATAAGTAGCAGGGGAGAAAATAGAGCAGTAAAAAACAACACAAAAACTACTTTAAATCTTTGCCGCTTTTGGCGCCTTTGGAAATAAGAAATTGTTTTACTTCTTCGTTTTGGGCCAAATCCAAAGATGTTTTGCCTTCATTATCTTTAGCGTTAATATCGGCACCTTTAGAAATTAATATATTAAAAATTTTCTTCTTTGTTTTTACATCATAGGGTTTATTTTTGTCCGTTAAAGAATCTGTGGGATAAAAAGAACATTCTTTAGAAAGAAAAATAATCGGCTTTTCAATTACTTCTAAGTTTACATCCGCACCTTTTGAAATTAATAATTTAACCATTTTTACATTACCGCGGGAAATTGCCTCTTGCAAGGGAGAAGTTTTCCCCTCAAAAATAAAATTGGGATTTGACCCCTGCGAAAGAAAGAATTTTGCTATTTTATACTGATTTTCTACTACGGACATCAAAAAAGAGATATTATCTTTTTCCGTATTCAAAGTAGGTTTGAGAATCCTTTTAACTTCTTTTAAATCCCCTTGAGTTATAGCATTTGTTAAAGAGATTTCTTGCGCCTGCACAGGTAAAACAAGCCCAAGCGTAAAAACTGCAAAAGCACATAATAATACTGATTTTTTCATTTTGACACACTCCTATTTATATATTTGAAATCTATTTATTTTGCCAAACACTGAGGGCGGTGGCAATTTCTTTGCCATCGCTCTTGCGTTTTAAAATGTGAGTATAAGTTTTATCTGCCGTTTTATAGACCAAAGAATCAATTTCATCATCTCTTAAGGCTTCTGCTTTAAAATTGATAACAAAATCTTTTATGGCAAGGTCTTTTACTTCACTCTCAGGCAAAGCGCCAAGACACCACGCACTAAAATGAGGATTATTTGCGTGGCCGTTTGTATCAAGGTCTTCAAGGCGGACTTTGACTAAACTTGAATTTAAAAGTTCAACACCTTCAACTTGAGCTCTTTTAAAAGGGTTAATTTCTATATCAAGTGGTTTTGGATTTGTAGCATTACTATCCAAAAATGCTTGCGGCGTGCGCACCATTTTGCGCTCGTTTAAATCTATCATAACCCAAAAACTTGTGCCACGGGCAATAACTTCGCCGTTAACGGAAAAAACAAATTCCCTGCGGCTTTGTAATCTATCGCTTAAAGTATGCCAAGTTTTGATAGTAAAAGTATCTTCAAGGGTAAGCGGTCTTAAAAACTCAATTTGAAGTTTTGTTATAACCCAGCCAAGACCTTTGGGGAAAAGTTCTTCAAGCCCAAAACTGAGCGTATGGGCATCGGCAGAGGCTGCCTGCTGAAAATAATTTTGCAAAGTCCAAAGCGGAACTTTATTATCCGGACCGACTTCATAATATCTTGCTTTATATTCTTCAGTAGTCATCTTTACCCCTATTTATAAAGATTAGAAGTTAATGCCGGCTTTTAAAGCAAAACCGTCTAAACCGCCGGAGCGCCAAGTGGCTTCAATAAAGGTAGTTGCGCCTATCCATTGGGTTTGCAAACCGCCGCCGTATTCAATATAAGGTTTTATATAAACATCATCGGAACCGGGATTATCCTTATCTTCTACCATACGGGCATAAGAACCCAAAACTTTAAGGTAAGGTTCACAACCTCTGTCTAAATCAAAAAGTAAAGTTGCCTGAGGTGCAACTTGCCAAATATGATTGGGGTCATCGACATCTTCATAAGCAAGTAAACTATAGGAACCCATTACGGCAGGTTGAAAAGTTACAAGACCTTCTTCGGAAGTAAAGTTTAAACCGATTTTAAAAGCGGCATTTAAACCGTAACCGTCCGTAACATCATTAGAAACTTCGTTTTTATTGTAAAAACCGTTTACCGCTGCACCGTAAAAGAGAATTTCTTCTTGAGCGACTAAAGTCAAACCTATCATTGCGCCATTTCTTTTGACGGTTGCGCCGTAATCTTTATATTTTTGATGTGCGCCGTTATAAGCAATATAAAAGGAAAGTGTCGCGGCAGGTAAGCCGAGATCAATAGCTTGATCCATACCTACATAAAGGCCGTAAATATCACTGTCAATTTTTGTATCATCTTTTACATCTACAGTATCGCTTTTTGTATAACCTCTAACCCAAAACTCATTATAATTTTGATAATAGCGTAAACCCAAAAGTTCTTCTCTGTAACGAGATTTTTGGCTTAAATTGTAAAGCATAGTGCCTTTATCCATACTTTCAAAGGCCTCTTGAAGAGAGGCGTTGGAAGTCATAAAATCGCCCCAAGCGACAACGCCTGCACCTGCGGCATTGGCACTTATCGCAAAAAGAACAAAACTTACAAAAAACAAAAATACTGACTTTAGATGTTTCATAAAAACTCTCCTTAATGGTGTTGTATAGTTTTATTATAGCATTTAATTATAGATTTTTTGTGCTTTATAAATAATAGTAAAATTTGCTAGAATAGTTTATATGAAAAATGTTTTAGCTATAGGTGGAGCCGGCTATATTGGTAGTCATGTGGTAAAAATGCTTAAAGAACAGGGGTTTTATCCTGTTGTTTATGATAATCTTTCCACAGGTTTTAAAAAAGCCGTTGATAAAAATATCCCCTTTGTTAAAGGTGATTTGGCTAATAAAACTTTGCTTAAAAAAGTTTTTAAAAAGTATAAAATTGAGGCCGTTATGCATTTTGCCGCTTTTATTGAAGTCGGTGAAAGTGTTAAAAATCCGGCAAAATACTATCAAAATAATTTAGCAAAAGTTTTAATTTTGCTTGATAGTATGCTTGAAAATAATATCAAGTATTTTGTTTTTTCTTCAACGGCGGCAACTTTTGGCAATCCTATAACAAAAACTATCGGCGAAACCCATCCCCAAACCCCCATTAACCCTTACGGACAGACAAAATTATTTGTGGAAAAAGTTTTAAAAGATTATGACGCGACTTACGGCTTAAAAAGCACTGTTTTAAGATATTTTAATGCTTCCGGCGCAGACGAAAGCTCAAATATCGGCGAAGCACATAAAAACGAAACCCATCTTATTCCGCTTGTTTTACAAACCGCGCTTGGCAGAAGAAAAGAAATTAAAATTTTTGGCACGGATTATCCCACACCGGACGGCACTTGTATAAGAGATTATATCCATGTAAATGACCTTGCCTGCGCCCATATTTTGGCTTTAAAATATATGCTGGAAAATAAAAAAAGCGAAGATTTTAATTTGGGTTCTTCTAAAGGGGCGAGCGTTCTTGAAATTATTAACAAAGCCGAAAAAATTACCGGCAAAAAAATAAACGCCGTCAAAGATAAACGCCGCGCAGGCGACCCTGCCGTTTTAATTGCTTCAAGCAAAAAAGCAAAAAAGATTTTGAATTGGAAAACAACTTATAATATAGATAAAATTATTAAAACCGCTTATGAGTGGGAGTTAAAAAGGAAATATTAATATGATTTATAAACTTGTAGAAAAATTAATTGCTTACGGTGTCAAAAAAAATCTAATAACCGAAGAAGATACCACTTGGGTAAGAAATGCTTTTTTATTTGCTTTGCATTTGGATAAGCAGGCAAAAGTAAGTGTTTATAATGGTAAGATACCACAAACTCCGACAGAAATTTTAAACCAAATTTCCGCTTGGGCAGCAGAAAATAATCTTTTA
>JAZRZE010000067.1:0-26057 GCA_045601125.1 Elusimicrobiaceae bacterium
TTTTCAAAAAATCTTTTTTTATAATTAAAAAACAAGAAAATTAATTTTCTTGCTATTTTAATGAAAAACTGCTAAAATTTACCTATAAATCAATTTTTTATTTTTTTAGCATAGTTAGGATGTTTTTGTGGAAAACTTCAATATAAACGAAATTTGGACAAATCTTTTAATTTTTCTTGAAAATAAACTTAGTAATGATATTTGTGAAATGTGGATAAAACCCATGAAGCCTATATCTTTTGAAAACGGTATTTTCAAAATAGAATTACCTAATGAAGTATGGCTTCGCAAAATCAAAGAAAGATACGAAACTCAAATATTACAGGGTTTAAATCAATTAATAAATGAACCCCTTACCTTAGAATATATTATACAGGTTCAGACAAAACCGGTTACTCCCCGTTTTATAGAGCCGGAAATTATTCAGGAAAAACCTAAAGTAATAAATCCTTTTGAAAATCACTTAAATTCTCATTTTTCTTTTGAAGGTTTTATTGAAGGCCCGTCAAACCGTTTTGCTTCTAAAGCGGCACAGGCCGTTGTAAAAAAACTAGGGGAAAGAGTAAATAATCCTTTTGTTATTTTCAGTGCTCCGGGTCTTGGTAAAACCCATCTTTTACACGCAATAGGTAATCAAATTCTAAAAGAAAATCCTTATGCTAAAGTTTTATATACTTCAGGAGAAGGTTTTGTTACCGAATTTGTGGATGCTATTCCAAACCGCACAACAGATGTTTTTAGAAAAAAATATCATAATTTAGATTGTCTTTTAGTTGATGATATTCAATATATAGTAGGAAAAGATAAAACCGAGCAGGAATTTTTCTATACATTTAATAGTTTATTTGATAATAGAAAACAAATTGTTTTTACTTGTGATAGAACACCAAATCAATTAGATTTAAGCGAACGTCTTTCTTCCAGATTACTTAGCGGTCTTGTTACCGAAATTAAAAGACCTGACCTTGAAACAAGAATCGCCATTTTAAGACAAAAGAGAGATTATAATAATTTTGATATAGGTGATGATGTTCTTGCTTTTATAGCAAGCGGAGTTCAAGCAAATATCAGAGAACTTGAAGGTTGTTTATTCAGACTTACAACTTATTGCAGTATTCATAGTGTTCAAGCCTCTGTTTCTATTGCAAAAGAAGTTTTAGCCGATATTATAAATTCCGAACAGGAAAAATACAGTATAAGTATTAGTCAAATTAAAAAAATAGTTTGTAAACATTTTAATGTTACTGTAGAAGAAATGAATTCTAAAAAGAAAAATAATACTATTGCCTGGCCACGCCAAGTAGCAATGTATATAGCAAGTGAGTTAACAACTTTACCCGTAACGGAAATAGGAAGAGAATTTAACAGAGATCATACAACTATTTTACATGCAAAACAAAAAGTAAAAGAAGAAATAGAAAAAAATCCTTTTTTTGTGCCTGAAATAAATAAGTTGATAAATGATGTTAAATCTGTGGATAACAATTAACAAAATAAAAAAATAGATTTTAATGTTAATAAAGTTAATAAATTGTTGAAATCTATAAACATAAAAAACAAAAAGTTGTATAGGTAAATTAACATAATTAACACAATTAACATAATATAATAATAAGGATAATAAATATGAAAATAAATATTACTAAAGAAAGTTTCTTGGAAGGTATTCAAATTATTTCCGGTGTAACAGGCAGGGCTATAACACCTATACTATATAATTTCCTTATGGAAGCATCTAAAGGTAAAGTTAAAATAACCAGAACAGATATGGAAATGGCAACAATACACCAATTTTCCGCAGAAGTTATAGAAGAAGGTTCTATAACTGTTCCCTTAAAAGAATTTTCAGATATTTTAAAAAATCTTCCTTCCGGTAAAGAAATAAGTTTAGAAACAGATGATGAAAATAAACTTCATATTAAAAGCGGCAGAAGTAAATTTTGGGTTATAGGAACCCCTAAAGAAGAATATCCTATTATTCCGTCTATAGAAAAAGAAAAATCTTTTACTCTTAAATGTAAAGATTTAAAAGATATGGTAGAACATACAATTTTTTCCGCAGATACAAGAGAAACAAGATATATTTTAAAAGGTTTATATTGGGTTTCCACTGCTGATAAATTTGAAATTGTAGCAACGGACGGTAGACGTCTTGCTTTAGCAACAAATACTCCTTTACAGGGGATAAAAGATTTTAATGTTATTGTTCCAAGTAAAATTTTAACGGAATTATTAAAATTATTGGGTATAAATAAACCTACAGAAGAAGATTTTATTGATATAAATGTTTCGGAAAATCAAATAAGTTTTGCTTTTAAAAATACTATTTTTCTTTCCCGCTTAATAGAAGGTAAATTTCCTAATTATGAACAGGTTATACCAAATAAAAAGGAATTTTCCGTTAGTTTAGAAGTTGGGGAACTTCTTTCCTCAACAAAACGCGCAGCCCTTTGTGCTGGTGATTTAGGTGGAACAGTAAAATATTCTTTAAGTGAAAATAAAATAAGAATAACCTCCAGTTCAAACAAAATGGATTTTTCGGAAGAAATTAAAATGGATTATGATAAAGAAGATTTTTCAACTTCTTTTAATCCTGTATATTTAATAGATGTTTTGAAATTAATTTCCGGTAAAGCAGTATTTTCTTTTAATAATGCTTCCCAGCCGGTCTTAATAGAAGAAGAAGGTAAACCCCAATATAAATATGTAATAATGCCGGTGCGCGCATGAAATTAGGTGAAAAACCATCCGAAATTTGGCACGAAGCAAGTGAAATAAAAGGTAATTATAATCGCTTAAATTCACAAATCAACCGTTTATTATTGCTTGAAAATATTTGGGAAAAAGTAGTCGGCAGTAAAGCAAAATTTTGGAAAATTGATGCCGTACAAAAAAATACAATTTTTGTAAAAGTAAAAATAGTAACTGCTCGTCAGGAACTTTTACTAAACAAAGAAAATATAATAAAAGAATTAAATAAATATTATCAGAAAGCGTGGATAAAAGAGATTTCAATAATTTAAGGAGTATTAAATGACAACAGAAACAGAATTACAAAAAGATTATGATTCTTCTAAAATACAGGTTTTAGAAGGTCTTGAAGCAGTGCGCAAACGCCCTGCAATGTATATCGGCTCCACCGGAGCGCCGGGTTTACATCACTTAATTTACGAGGTAGTAGATAATTCCGTTGACGAAATTTTGGCAGGTAATGCTACCCATATTGAAGTAACTATAAAAGAAGATAATGTGTGTTCAATTTCAGATGACGGGCGCGGTATTCCTGTTGACCCGATGAAAAATGTTAAAGATTCTAAACTTAAAGGTAAAAGCGCGCTTGAAGTTGTTATGACAGTTCTTCACGCAGGCGGTAAATTTGATAGCGGTGCTTATAAAGTTTCAGGCGGTTTACACGGTGTCGGTGTGTCCTGCGTAAATGCTTTGTCAGAGTGGCTTGAAGTTGAAGTAAGAAGAGATAATCAAATCTATTTCCAACAATATAAACGTGGCGTGCCGCAAGAAAAAGTTAAAGTTATCGGCGATACAAAAGAACACGGCACAAAAGTAACTTTTAAAGCAGATAATCAAATCTTCGGCGATAATATTTTCTCTTATGATACTATTGCAAAAAGACTTAGAGAACTTGCCTTCTTAAATGCCGGGGTCCGTATTACTTTAACCGACGAAAGAGAAGAAAATAAATCCCAAGTATTTTTATACGAAGGCGGTATTTCCCAATTTGTTAAGTATCTTAATGATAACAAAAGAAATATCAACCTAGAACCTATTTATATCACAAAAGAAATTGAAAGCAATTATATTTCTTTTGCTATTCAGTATAATGACGGTTACAGCGAAAATGTTTTCTCCTTCGTAAACAACATTAACACTATTGAAGGTGGCACGCATTTAAGCGGTTTTAGATCTGCCTTAACAAGAATCGTTAATGACTATATTAAAAATAACGGTCTTTTGAAAAATAAAGATCTTAATATCACCGGTGATGATATGAGGGAAGGTCTTACCGCTGTTTTATCGGTCAAAATTCCTCATCCTCAATTTGAAGGGCAGACAAAAACCAAACTCGGCAACTCCGAAATTGAAGGTATTGTCCGCTCAATAGTTGGTGAAACTCTTGCTACTTTCTTTGAAGAAAACCCCAAAACAGCCAGAGCCATTTGCGAAAAATGTATCGGCGCAGCCGTTGCAAGAGAAGCCGCTAGAAAAGCAAAAGATTTAACCCGCAGAAAAGGCGCCCTTGAAAGCGGCGGCCTGCCGGGTAAACTTGCAGACTGTCAGGAAAAGAATCCGGAAAGATGCGAACTTTTCATAGTAGAAGGTGATTCAGCAGGCGGTTCAGCCAAACAAGGCAGAGACAGAGTCTTTCAGGCAATTTTACCTTTGAGAGGTAAAATCTTAAACGTTGAAAAAGCACAACTCGTTAAAATTTTATCTAACGAAGAAATCAGAACCTTAATTTCCGCAGTCGGCACAGGTGTCGGCGAAGGGGAAGGCGGTTTTGATATTTCAAAACTCCGCTATCACAAAATTGTTTTGATGGCTGATGCTGATGTTGACGGTCAACATATTACAACCTTGCTTTTAACTTTCTTCTACAGGCAGTTAAAACCGCTTATTGAAAACGGTAATATTTATATTGCCCAACCGCCTTTATATAAAGTTAAAAAAGGCAAAGCAGAAGAATATATGCAAACCGAAGAACAAATGCAAGCGTGGCTCTTTAAGGAAGCGCTTTCTTCCGTCAAAACAAAAAATAAAGATGGTAAAGAACTTTCTACCGAAGAATTAACTTCTTTACTTAATCTCTTAAAAGAAGCGCAGGAAGCAACTTTCAAACTTGAGTTAAAATCTTTAGGTATTAAAGATTTCTATGATTTCAAGACACAAGGGCAATTACCGCTTTACAGAATCCCACTTGAAAGAGGCGGCTACAAATACTTCTATAGTGAACAAGACTATAAAGATTATGAAACCAATTATGTAAATGAAAAACGCGAAGAATTTATTGCCGCAGGCACACCGGAAGAAGAAATTGATGAAGAAATGATAAAACCCAATTATCAAAGTCTAAGGGAATTTGGCAAACTTTTATCCCTTGATACAAAACTTGCTCCTTACGGTTATACAATGCAGCAATTCCCGCATATCAGCGATGAAAAGAAGAGAACTAACCCGCTTTTCACCGTTAATGACGGCAAAAAAGATATTTTGGTTTACAGTTTACAGGAATTCTTAAAAACCGTTAAAGATGCCGGCGCACAAGGTGCAACCATACAGCGCTACAAAGGTTTGGGTGAAATGAACCCCGAACAACTTTGGGAAACCACTATGGACCCCTCCAAACGCAAACTTTTGCGCGTGTCTATACAAGACGGCGCCGATGTGGAAAAAGTTTTCACAATGCTTATGGGCGATAAAGTTGAACCCAGAAGGGCCTTTATTGAATCCCACGCCTTAGAAGTAAAGAACTTGGATATTTAGTATATAAGAGGAATTTATGGAAGAACAAAAAACTACTGATTTATTTGGAAATATTAAAGAAAGAGATATCGGAACGGAGATGAAAAACTCCTACATAGATTATGCTATGAGTGTTATTATCGGCCGTGCTTTACCCGATGTCCGCGACGGCTTAAAACCGGTCCATAGAAGAATCTTATACGCTATGCAGGAAATGGGTTTGAAATACAATAAACCCTTTAAGAAATCTGCTCGTGTGGTCGGGGATGTTCTGGGTAAATATCACCCGCACGGTGATGCTTCTGTTTATGATGCGCTTGTCCGTATGGCACAAACTTTCTCTATGAGAAATACTCTTGTCAACGGACAGGGGAACTTCGGTTCTATTGACGGTGATAGCCCTGCGGCTATGCGTTATACCGAAGTCCGCCTTCAAGCCATAGCAGATGAACTTCTTAACGATTTAGATAAAGATACCGTTAAATTTATTCCTAACTACGACGGCTCTTTACAAGAACCGGCAGTTTTGCCTGCTAAAATCCCGCAACTTTTAGTTAACGGTTCAAGCGGTATCGCAGTAGGTATGGCAACAAATATCCCGACCCACAATTTAGTAGAAGTCTGCAACGGTATTATTGCTTTAATCAAAAATCCGTCAATTACCACAAAGGAAATGATGCAAATTGTTAAAGGTCCGGATTTCCCGACAGGCGGCATTATTCGCGGAACAAAAGGCATTTATGACTATTTTGAAACAGGTAGAGGTTCTGTGCGTATTCAAGCCAAAGCCGAAATTGAAGAAATGAAAGGCGGCAGGGAAGCAATTATCGTTACCGAAATTCCTTACCAAGTCAATAAAACTTCCTTAATTGAAACTATTGCCGGCCTTGTTAAAGATAAAAAAATTACCGAAATTTCCGACATCCGCGACGAATCCGACAGACGCGGTATGCGCCTTGTTATTGAACTCAAGAGAGATGCAACTGGCCAAGTAGTTTTAAATCAATTATTTAAGCATACGCAACTTCAAACCTCTTTCGGTGTAAATATGCTTGCTATCGTTGATGGCAAACCGCGCATTTTAAGCATTAAAGAAGTTATGCGCCAATATGTCCACCACCGCCAAGAAGTTATCACCAACAGAACACGTTTTGACTTAAATAAAGCCCTTAAACGCGCCCATGTTTTAGACGGTTTACTTGTTGCTATTGCTAATATGGACGAAGTTGTTGCAATTATACGCGGTTCTAAAGATGCACCCGCTGCCAAAATTGCTTTAATGGAACGCTTCAAATTAAGCGAAGTCCAAACCCAAGCAATTTTGGATATGCGCTTACATCAATTAACACAACTCAGCGCAATTGCAATTGAGCAAGAACAAAAAGAACTTGCCCAAACAATTAAAGATTTACAGGATATTTTGGCTAATCCGCAAAGAATTTTAAACATCATTGTTGACGAATTAACCGAAGTTATCAATAAATACGGCGACGCAAGAAAAACCGAAATCGCAAATGAAATTACCGACTTCTCTATTGAAGATTTAATTGAAGAAGAAGATGTTGTTATTACCTTATCAAACGACGGTTATGCAAAGCGTATTCCGCTTGATACTTATAAATCACAAAACCGCGGCGGCAAAGGTATTATCGGCGGAAGAACCAAAGAAGAAGACTTTATTGAACATCTCTTTGTAACTTCCAGCCACTCTACAATTTTAATGTTCACAACACGCGGCAGAGTGTTTGCCTTAAAGGCCTTTGAAATACCGGAAGGCAACCGCCAAAGCAAAGGTAAAGCAATTGTAAACCTCTTGCAAATTTCAGGTGAAGAAAAAGTAACTTCCGCCGTTGCGTTTAGAAACTTTGACCCGCAAAACAGCGGTGAAACTTACCTTACAATGTGCACCCGCATGGGCACAATTAAGAGAGTTGAACTCAGCGAGTTTGCCCACATTAGAAGAACAGGTATTATTGCTATTGGTCTTGAAGAAGGCGATATTTTAATATCCGTCCAAGAAACCCACGGCAACAGCGATATTTTGATTGCCACCAAACAAGGTAAATCAATCAGATTTGACGAAAATCAAGTTCGCGCTATGGGTAGAACGGCAAAAGGCGTCAGAGGTATTAGACTTGCTTCAGGAGATAGCGTTGTCGGTATGGAGCAAGCCCCTAGAGAAGGTGCCCAGCCCGATGTCCTTTCCGTCTGCGAAAACGGTTACGGCAAACGCACCGAGTTTAGCGAATACCGCACCCAAAACCGCGGCGGCAGCGGTGTTATTACGATTAAAACAACCGCCAGAAACGGCCAAGTGGTAGGTATTAAACTTGTTGACGAATCTAAAGATTTAATGGTCATTACCGAAAAAGGTATGGCTATCAGAATCAGATGCGAACAAATCCGCTCCGTTGGCAGAAACGCCCAAGGCGTGCGCCTTGTTAAACTTGACGAAGCAGATAAAATCGCCCGTGTTGCCCCTGTTGTTAAAGAAGAGGAACAACACGAAGAAGAAGAATTAACAAAATAGGTTTTTACCTAGTTGTTTAAGTAAAAAACCCCCGTATATTTTTTGATATACGGGGGTAAATTTTTCTTGCGGTAAAAAACTAAAATAGTTATAATAAAAATATCTTATTTTCGTTAAAAATTATAAAAAAGGAGCATTTATGTCTAATAAAAATTTTTCTGTTCCTAGAATGATAATATTGATTTGTGCTTTTATAGCCTATTTAGCGCTTTTTTATTTTACGCCGGATTTGGAAACAAATAATTGGTTTTTGAAGGGTTTTATTTTTTTGCTTTGGGGTTTTGGCTTTGTTTTTTTATCAGTTCTTTCTTTATTTTTACTAAACATTACCGAAACAAGTAAAGAGCAGGAAGGGCAAAAAACTTCTTTGATTTGGCTTACAGTCCCTTCTATCGTTTGGCTGGAAGTAAATACAGTAATAGCCGCTTGTTTTGCGTGTCTAGTTGTTCATAATTTCAGATCTATTCCCAAAATAGGTTTGCTAGACGCTTTTATAGTTTTTTCACCTTTAGCAATTGTTTATATATGTTATCTGGGTATAAAAAAGCAATATGCGTATATTAAAAACAGTAAGGTTTTTATGAGTTTAATTATTGCCGGTTGTCTTTTGGGAATAATGCTGTTTTTCAAATATATAGGTCTTTAGAAGTAAATATCCAAAGCGTCTATTTTTTTATCTTCGTGGGTATAAACCCTTAAAGAAAGTTTTCTATCTACAATTTTGATATGGGCAAAATGCGGGGTTGCATAGTATTTGCTTGTCCACTCGTTTTCATATGAAGATTGCTCAAAAGATCTGCCAGCCCCGCCGATAGTTACATATGTCGGCCCTGCTTTGGCAGACTGCGCTGCTCTTATAGGTTTTGTTCTTTCGTATGCGCCTTGGTGCCCCTGTAAAACCAAATTAACTTTATGGGCTTCAAATAAGGGTGCAAGAAATTGGCTTAATCTATCTTCGCTTGCACCGCTTGAATAAACGGGGTGATGTAAAACAACAATTTTCCATTTGTCCGCGCCTGCTTGGGCAAGCGTTGTTTTTAGCCAGTCGTATTGTTTGCTGTTTCTCTCAAGAGGGGGGGCAAAAATTGCGTCGTATAAATTATTTGTGTCTATTACGATTATGCGGGCATTTGCGCTATCATAATAATAATAGTTCGGGGTGCCTTTGCTCCACGGCATAGAATTTATGGGTTTATAATTAGCGTTTAAAAAACCTTTGCCTTCCTGTTTATCTTTATCCGGCCCATATTCGTCGGCGCCCAAAGCGGCTATATAAGGCGTTTTTTTAAGAACTTCTTTAAAGGGTTCATAAAAATCGGTATAAGCATTGGCGGCTTTGCCTTCGGTTGCGATATTGCCGGTATGTATCAACATATCGGCAGGGTGGTTTAGCATACTTGCGGCAAGTTGCTTTTTTATACCGCTTGCATTGTTATTTGGATCTGCGGTATTGCCTAAAACAAGAAGGCTTAATTCTTTTCTTTCCGCACTGTAAGCCGTTGTAAAAGTGCCTTCCTGTGCGGTTTGCACACCATCTCCTGCGGCATTTTGAACATAAACTTTATAGCAAAATTGGGTATTGGGTATAAGCCCGTGTAAAGTTAAACTGTGATTTTTTTGTTTGGGGCTATTTGTCATTATCAAATTACATTGGCCTTGCGGGCCGTATTCTATCCATGCGGGGGTTGGTTCGTCGGTAGAAAAGCGGATAACCGTTGTGGTTAATTCTGTGTCTTGGCTGTAAGGTCCGCGCACAATATTTGCGGCATTTGCACTTAAAGTAAGGCAGGCGAAAATAAAAATTAAAAATTTTTTCATATATTTAATTTTACTAAAAAAAAAGACCTTTGCAATTAAGCAAAGGTCTTTTATCTTAAGATTTTCTAAATTAGAAGGTCCATCTTAAAGTAACGCCGAATTGAACATCGGAAGGGACATCATCGCTGTGTGATTCTGCGGACCAGAAAGGAACTAAAGCAAGATTATCTGCTAAAACTCTTGCATAGTCAAGTCTGATACCATAGCCGTTATAACCATCACCTGCGGAATAATGTTTTAAGAATAAACCGCCGTCAAAGGAGTTTAAGTCATCCATATAATATTTAGCATTACCGGAAATAAAAAGGACATTGCTGGATTTTGTGTATTTTGCACTACCGATAAAATCAACGCCTGCTTCTCCCCAGAAAACAAAGTCTTTAGCCCATTCTCTGGAACCGGCCATAGCGGAAAAACCAAAATCGGTAGAACCGTCTGCGATACCGTCTCTATCGCCGTCATTGGGAGAATCAAAGACGCTAGGGCTGATATAGCCTTTTAAATCAACGATTAAGCCGTTTTTTGCTTCTTCAACAATTCTGTATCTTGCAGAAAATACAGGGTCTAAGAAACCGTCATTACCGTCTTTAATTTTGCCCCAAGTAAGGCCAACGCCGATAGCAAAATTATCCATAACGCCGTATTGCAATTCTTCGCTAATGCCATAGGCTCTCATTTGACCGCTGTTTTGTTTAAAAGCAGTGCTGTCTAAAACAAAACCTTCTTTTGCCGGCATATAGAAGGGGTCAGTAATGTTTAAGGCGAATGCTTGCGCAACTAAAAAGATTGCAAGGGCGCCTAAAATGATTTTTTTCATTTTTAAATTTCCTCCATAATTTATACAATATATGTATACATATATAATAGCATAAAAGGAGGAAGTATGCTCAAAGATTTTTTTGTTAATTATTTTTCTTTTGAAAATGTTCTTACAAAATATATTTTAGGTGTTGCTTTTTTTATACTGGCAATTTTTATTATAAAGTATATAGCCAAAACTTTACAGTGGGCTACGGAAAAGTTTCTAAATAAAAAACAAATTATCGGCAGAGGTTGGGTAAGTCTTATTATAAAGCATAAAGTCTTAAATCATTTTTTCTTTGCTGTCGGGCTTTGTTTTTTGGTAGGTATTAATGATTTCTTTTTAATGCCGGAGTTCCCAAAATTTACCTCTTTTATTTTACGCCTTATTAATATCGTTATAATTGCGGAATTTACTTTGCTTATTGCCGCTTGTTTAAGCGTTTTTGGTGATAAATATTCCCGTTCCGTAAAAATGCCTTTAAAAGGTATCGTGCAGGCAATTCAGGTTGTTTGTTGGCTTGTTGCTATTATTTTAATGGTATCAATTATCGTTAATAAAGAACCGGTTTATTTGCTCGGCGGTTTAACTGCTTTATCTGCTATCTTACTTTTGATTTTTAAAGATTCTATTTTAGGTCTTGTTTCAGGGTTCCAACTTTCCTTAAATGATTTGGTCAGAGTCGGCGATTGGATTGTTATTCCCGGTCAAGGGGCAGACGGCGAGGTTGTTGATATTTTGCTTTCTACCGTCAGAGTAAAAAATTGGGACAATACTATTGTTAATGTTCCGGCTTATGACCTTGTTTCCCACTCTTTTACAAACTGGAGAGCCATGAGCGAGTCCGGCGCACGCAGAATTAAAAGAGCCATTAATATTGATATACACTCAATCAGATTTTTAACACCCGAAGAAATTGAAAAATTAAAAAGCATTTCTCTTTTAAAAGATTATTTAGCAAGAAAAGAAAAAGAACTTGCCGATTATAATCAAAAGGTGGAACATCGCGAAAATATTTATAATACAAGACGCTTAACCAATATCGGCACATTTAGGGCCTATTGCCAAGAATATTTAAAACATAATAAAAATATTACGCAGAAATTTACCTGTATGGTCCGCCAACTTGAGCCGACTTCCGAAGGCTTGCCTTTGGAAGTTTATGCCTTCTCTAGTGATACAAACTGGGTTTCTTATGAAGGTATACAGGCAGATATTTTTGACCATATTTTATCTATTATTTCCGTCTTTGATTTGAAGGTTTACGAAAGATATACTCTTTAATTAAAATATGCAATTTATAGCAAAAGTTAATAATAACACTTGGACGCTTGAGCAAGAAGAAGCACGCCATTTAAAAGTTGTCCGCTTTAAAATAGGCGACACTGTTAATTTATTTGACGGCAAGGGCGGGCTTTGGCTCGGTAAAATTGAAACACTTACAGATAAATCCGCCAGCGGAACAATTTTAAAAACGCTCACTCCTTTTAAGCCGAAAAGAAAAATAACTTTATGCTTTTCCGTAATTTCGCGCCCCGCGACAGAAGACCTTTTAAACCTTTGCACCCAAGCGGGCGTTTATGCGATAAAACCCATAATTTCTCAAAGGTGCGAAAAAGATTTAATAAAAAAATGGCAAACCAAGCAGGAACGCTGGGAACAAATTATTTTATCGGCCGTAAAACAATGCGGCAGCCCCTATCTTCCGATTTTGCTTGAACCGCAAAATTTTGCTGAAGCCGTAAAAGAAGCAAAAAAACCCGCGCTTATTTGCTATGAAGACGAGCACACTTTGCCTTTGCTTGAACAGGTGCAAAAATTAAATACCGAAGAACTTACAATTTTTATCGGCCCTGAGGGGGGATACGAAACTGCGGAAATTGAACTTGCCAAACAAAATAATATAATTTCCGTTTCGCTCGGTGATTTTATTTTGCGCGCGCAAAGTGCCGCTTTTGCTGCCGTCTGGGGTGCTATGCAATGAAAGTTTTTATTAAAACTTACGGCTGCCGCGTAAATCAAGTGGAAAGTCAGGCCGTTTTAGAACAGTTTTTAGCGCAAGGCCATGAAATAACCCAAGATTTTAAAGAAGCAAATTTATGTTTTATAAATACCTGCTCCGTCACCGCCAATGCCGATAAAGAGGCCGAAAAATTTTTGCGTCTTTTATTAAAGCAAAATCCTTCCGCGCAAATTATTGTGAGCGGATGTTTTGCAAGAGTAAAAAAAGATTATCTTTTACAAAAATATCCCACTTTAAAAATTTATTTTAAAGAAGATTTATCAAAGGCCATTTTTAATAAAGAAATTGATTGGTCCGTCAAAGAACACAGCGGGCATAGCCGCGCTTTTATTAAAATTCAAGACGGTTGCGACTGCTTTTGCTCCTATTGTATAGTGCCTTATACAAGGCCGATAAAAACCTCAAAACCAAAACAAATTGTCTTGCGCGAAATTAAAGATTTAATTGCCAACGGCTATAGCGAAATTGTTTTAACGGGAATCAATATCGGCAATTATTCCTGCCCGCAAACAAAAGCAACTTTGGCTGATTTGTGTTCTGAAATTTTTGCTTTACAGGGCAATTTCAGAGTGCGTTTTTCCTCAATAGAAATTAACACAATTAGTGATGATTTAATAGAAGTTTTAAGCAAAGCGGAGGAAAAGTTTTGTTCTTATTTACATTTGCCTTTACAAAGCGGTTCAACTAAAGTTTTAAAAGATATGCGCCGCCACTATACAGCAGAAGAATTTTTAGAAAGATTAACTTATATCCGCACAAAAATAAAAGATTTATTTGTCTATACCGATATTATTGCCGGTTTTCCGACGGAAACTAAAGAAGATTTTAAACAAAGTGCAGAATTCCTAAAAAAAGCAAAATTTGCGGGACTGCACGTTTTTAGTTATAGCGCGCGCGAGGGGACACCTGCCGCGAAAATGCCGCAACTTGACCCAAAAGAAATTAAAGAGCGCAGTCTGTTTTTACATCAAATGGATAAAGAATTGCGCGTCGCTGCCGCACAAAGTGTAAAGGGGCAAACTTTACAAGTTATCGGCGAAGATTTCCAAGGCGAATATTTGCGCGCAACGGCCTCAAATTTCCAGCGCGTTTTAATAAAAACAACACAAAAACCGCAAGGCCTTTTTAAAGTCCTCGTCCAAGAGGTAAAAGGCGAAGAGGTCTTTGGTCCTATTTCAAAATAGGTCCAAAGGACCTTGTGGCGCTATTCTGATTTTTTCTAAAATATAGGTATGAAGAAACTTTTTTTATCAATTTTTTTATTTTTACCGATTTTTTCCTTTGCCAATGATTGGGTTCCCTTAAAAGACAATATAGAAACAAATAAGGTTCTAAAAAAACTTGGCTCGGGGCGGATTAGTTATTGTATTGACGGCACACAAACAAAAGTTATCCCCAATGTAAATAAAGTTTTTCAAATTTGGTTTGATAATGTGTTGTCTTACCGCGATATTTACCCCGATTTTAATAAAACTTTTAAAGATATTTTGCCCATTTTAGAACGCAAAGATAAAATGGTTTTGCAACAATGTGCAACCCCGTTTAACGAAGGTAAAATAAAAGGCTTTTTATCTCAAAAGAAAGATTATAAATTTGCTTCTTCAAAACCGCTTTTAAGATTGTCTTTTTGTAAAAATAAAGAGTGTTTGGGGGAAAATGTTGCCGGTTCTTGTCAGAGAGAAAATGTTTTTGAAAAGAGAATTTTTATTGCCACAGACGGTAAAGATCCAGTCGGCACTTTACTGCATGAGTTTGGGCATGTTTTTTCTCTGGGGGATATTAAGTATAACCAGCAGGAAAACGATAAAACCTATGGCTATAATACCGCTAATACCTATTTGTTTAACGATAAATATCTAACCTGTGATGATGCAGATGGAATAGTTGCCCTTATCTATATGGGTCTTGGCAAAGAAAAGACCTTTCATTCTTTTTGCGGTTATATTGTTTTTAAACAAGGTCAAAATTCCCATTGGGAAAGTTTTAAAAGCGAATTTACTGAAGATGGCAAAAGATATAAAGTTCTTCGCGATTTAAACAGACACTTTAATAAACCTTTACTTGAAGAAAGAAAAGCCTTTAACGAGAAAAAACTTACCCTTGCCTTGCAGGAAAGCGTAAAAGACAGCAAAGACCGTAATAATTTGTTATAATATATTTAGTAGTAAGATTCTACGGCAAGAGTTAACAAAAAAATGGTAGCCAAAAAAAATCTCTGTGTTCTAATACTTGCAGGCGGGCAAGGAACCAGAATGAAATCCGCCCTTCCTAAGGTGCTGCATAAAGTTTGCGGCGCACCGCTTATTTCCCATATTTTAAGAGAAGTTTCCTTGTTAAAACCGGCCGCTATCGGTATTTTGACCGGTCATCAGTCTGATTTTGTCAGAGAAACAATAAAAGCAAATCTTTCTGACTGGGGTATTAAAACACCGGTAGAGTTTCTTTTACAGAAAAACTTAACCGGCAGCGGAACAGCGGTAAAAGACAGTCTTTCTTTTATTAAAAAATATGATCAAGTTTTAATTTTAGCGGGCGATGCCCCTTTAATTACTGCCGAAGTCTTAAAAAAATTAGTTAAATATCATAAAGCAAAAAATCCTTCTTGCACGGTTTTAAGCGTTATTCTGCCAAATTCTTTCGGTTATGGCCGTATTGTTAAAAACGAAAAAGGCCTTTTTAAAGAAATTGTGGAACAGGCCCATACGGACGCAAAAACCGCCGCTATTAAAGAAGTCAACTCCGGCATATACATTTTTGAAGTTAAACCTTTAACAAAAGCTCTTGGCAAATTAAAACCGCAAGGGCCAAAACACGAATATTATTTAACCGATACTCTTGCTATGTTTGATAAAACCGAAGTTATGAGCGAGCAAGATTATATTTGCGCTATGGGTATTAACTCTAAAGCGCAACTTGCGCAGGCCCAAGCCCTTATGCAAGAGCGCATAAACAAAAAACATCTTGAAAACGGCGTAATTATTATTAACCCAAGCGCAACTTATATTAGCGCGCAGGCAAAAATCGGGCAAGATACAACAATTTATCCCAATACTTTTATTGAAGGAAATACGGTTATCGGTCAAAATTGTATAGTAGAACCTTCCAACTGGATAATAAACAGCACTATTGCCGATAATTGCCATATCAAAAGCGGTTGTTATGTGGAAGAAAGTTCTCTTGCCGATAATTGCCAAATCGGCCCATACGCCCATTTAAGACCGAAAAGTATTTTAAAAGAAAAAGTAAAATCGGGCAATTTTATTGAAATTAAAAATTCTGTTATAGGGGAAGGCTCCAAAGTGCCGCATTTAACTTATATCGGCGATTGCCAAATGGGTAAAAATGTTAATGTCGGTGCGGGGTCAATCACTTGCAACTATGACGGCAAAAACAAACATCAAACAATTATAGGGGATAATGTTTTTGTCGGTTCAAATACCAATTTTGTAGCACCCGTTAAGGTGGAAAATAATGCAAAAATCGCAGCCGGTTCCACCATAACGCAAAATATACCTGAAGGCGTTTTAGCCATAGCGCGTAACCGTCAGGTAAATTTAGATAAAAAAGGAAAAAATAAATGATTCGTTGCCAGTGTTCCCGCGATTTAAAAGTTTTCTCTTGTAATGCCAACCGTCCTTTGGCAGAAAAAATCGCACAGCACTTAAAAATTAAATTGGGTGATATTAAAGTAGAACACTTTGCCGATGGCGAAGTTGATGTTCAGGTTTTGGAAAGCGTGCGTGGTGCCGATTGTTATATTATTCAACCCACCTGCACACCCGTAAATGAAAATTTAATGGAACTTTTAATTGCTATTGACGCTATGCGCCGCGCAAGTGCGGGGCGTATTACGGCAGTAGTGCCTTATTACGGTTATGCAAGAGCGGATAGAAAAAGCAACCCCAGAGTTCCTATAACAGCGAAACTCGTTTCCAATTTAATTACTGGGGCCGGCGCAGATAGAGTTATGGCAATGGACTTACATGCCGGTCAAATACAGGGTTTCTTTGATATTCCCGTAGACCACTTAAGAGCGCGCAGTGTTTTCTTGGAATATTTCTTAAAGAATAAACCGGAAAATTTGGTAATAGTTTCACCCGATGTCGGCGGAGTGGAAAGAGCGCGCAAATTTGCCGCCCGTATGGATGCCGGCTTAGTTATCGTTGATAAACGTCGTCCCAAAGCAAATGAGGCAGTTGTTTATAACATTATCGGTGATGTTAAGGATAAAACCGTAATTATCGTTGACGATATTGTTGATACGGCAGGCACGTTAACCGTTGTAGCAGATAAAATAAAAGAAGCGGGTGCAAAAAAGATTTATGCTGTTTGCACGCACGGTGTTTTATCCCGCGACGGTGTTGATAAAGTAAACAATAGCCCGATAGAGAAACTTTTTATCACTGATACTTTGCCGGAAGAAAAGCGCAAACATAGCGATAAAATACAAGTTTTAACCATTTCCCACATTTTAGCGGACGCTATTTTAAGAAACCACGACGGCCGCTCAATAAGTGAAATGTTTAAATAAAAAACAGATTTTTGCAAAAAGCCCCAACCTTTTTGCTTAAAGATAAAGAAGAAATTTTATTTTGCAAAAAGCAGAAAGTTAAAATTTCAAAAAAATAAAACAGAAATAAAGATGAGAGGATGTAAAAATGGAAAAAATTAAAATCACAGCCCAAGCCAGAGAAAAAGCCGGCGTTAGAGGCGAACTTAGCAAAATCAGAGCGCAAAAGATGATTCCTGCCGTTATTTACGGCGCAGGGGAAGAACCTGTTTCAATCACTTTTTCCCAAAAAGATTTAGCTACAATTCAAAAAGCAGGTAGCAATACCTTGGTAGAAATTGACCTCGGTAAAAAGAAAGAACCTGCAATTATTAAAGAAGTGCAATATCACGTTGTAACCGATACTCCTATTCACGTTGACTTCCAAAGAGTTTCAATGAATAAAGCTATTGAAACTTTGGTTCCTGTTGTTCTAGTCGGTGAAAGTGCCGCAGTTAAAGTTCACGGTGGTATCGTTGACCACGCAGTCCGCGAAGTCAGAGTTAAATGCTTGCCGGGTGATATTCCGCACCATATCGAAGCTGATATTACCGAACTTTCTTTGGAAAAGCATATCTGCATTAGCGATCTTAAAGCCCCCAAAGGCGTGGAATTTGTTGACGATCCTTCAATTATGCTCGTCCACGTTATTATTCCTAAAGATGAAGCCGTTGCCGCACCTGCAGCCGCCGCTGCTGATGCAACCGCAGCCCAACCGGAACTTTCCGCCTCTAAAGGTAAGAAAGAAGAAGAAGGTGCTGCAGCAGCAGCCGCTCCCGCAAAGAAGTAGTTTTTTCTTTAAAAATACCCTAAGTGTATGTTTTACACTTAGGGTATTTTTAATGCTTCAGCTTTTTGGTAAATTTTAATTTTTTTCAAACTTCGGATACGCGGGCTTGCCAGCCGCTCTAGGTATACCTCATTTCTAAAATCGTTTTTTCTTTTTTCAAAGAAAAAACTAATTAAAACTATCTCCAAAATCTTCGCAAAACAATATACTCTATTTTAACTCTCTAAAATCAAAATACTTGAAAACTTTTTTGTTCGCACGATTATAAAAACTCCCATTCTTTTTTGAGTGGGAGTTTTTGTATTATCTGATATTCTTTTATTATCTTACCAGCTCTGCTATCACTTTATTGTTTGTTATTTTTTTGTAATTCTTTTATTAAGGCTTGCGGGTTAATAAAAGTATTATTTTTGACACTTTTTCCACTTTGGTGTTTAACTTCTACGCTTTGCGCTGTTTTATGTGCAACTTCTAAAAACTCGTCCGGCGTTAAATCGGGTTTAACTTGTTTTGCAAGTGTGGCAACACCTGCAAGGTAAGGTACCGCCCAACTTAGCCCACCGTTAGCATAGGCAACATAATCTTTTTCACCTGTTGGCGAAGCGATAATTCTATACTCTGTCGGCACGCAAATATCTGATATTTTTTCGTAAAAAGGCATTTCTTCTTCTTCAAACCAATAAGCAGGTTTTGTATAGGAAATAATTTTATCCGGACTGGCGTAATAACAATTTCTGCTAACGGTAAAAACATCATTTGTTGTTAAAACTAAAACACCTTTTTCCTTGGCTTGTTTTAATATTTCAAGGAAATATTTTCTGTTTAAATCTTCCGGCCCGAAACCACGAGAAATAGAAATAATAGAAATTCTATCTTCTACCGGTAAAATTTCGTTTAATTCCAAAATATATTCTATAGCATAAGCGATAGGTTCGGCATCAAATTTATTTGTTTCATTTTCCTTAAAATCGGCCACAATGAAATAAAGTTTTGCATCCGGCGCTACTCCTACATTTTTGCCAACAGCAATAGAGGCAACTGCCGCACCGTGCATAGTACCTCTGGGGAAGGGCTCCCCTAAATTTTTATAAAAAACAAGATTTTCGGCGTACTCTTGGTGCGGGCCAAGATTTTGATCAATAATAGCAATATTCACACCTTTGCCCGTGATACCTTTTTTGTGTAATTTTTTGATATTTAGTCCGGGTGTTTTACCTATTTTATTTATTTTTTTTATATTCAGCCATTTTGGCATTTTTTTAGGCCAAATGGTTTTATCGTCAAAAGTTAATTTTTCTAAAGTTTCTTTTGGCAGGGCAGTTAAATCATAATTTGATAAATCGCAACTTCTTACATCAATTTTTTCGGCCTTTAGATTTGCAAAAGGTTCTTTTTGTTTACATATCCAAGAAAAATTGGTAAGACCCGCCAGCGCATCCGGCGTAAAATCTTTTGTTTTATCTTGTGCAAAAACTTGCAATCCTAAAAGACATAAAACGGCAATAAGAGTTAATTTTTTCATAAGTTCTCCTTTATTATTTTTTTGATTATAGAGCGTTTGGCTTTGCTGCGCGCTCTTTTTGTTTTTTTGCGCGCAACGGAAGATGTGGTAGTGTAACTCCACTCGTCTTTTTTGTTGTGTGTTAGTTTGTCTTTCATACAAATACTATACAAATTTTTGCTTCATATTTTTGGTAAATTTTGATTTTTTTAGAAATTTCGGATACGCGGGACCGTGGGCACAAACTTTGTGTTGCCGTCCCCTCTAGGTATACCTCATTTGAAAGAAACACTTTTTCTAATAGAAAAAGTTAATTAAAATTTTCTCAAAAATCCTCGCAAAACAATATGCTCTGTTTAGTAAAATAAAAAACACAAAATCTTTGCAAAAAACTTGTTCTATTTAGAGATATTTTTTTAAGGGTCTATTTCCTAGCAAGTAGTAGTTTTTGTATAATTAATTTAGGGAAAAAAATGAGAAAAATACTTAAATTTTTTATAGTTTTCTTTTTGTTTGTGCCGTTCTTAAATGCAGCGCAGTATTCTTTTGAACAGGCCTATCAGCGTGCTTTAACTAGTGACGAGGAATTAATATCCGCCCAAAAAGAAGTTCAAAGATTTAAAGCAAATAAAAACGCTGCGCGCGGCCTTTATTTGCCAAAAGTTTCCGTTGAAGGCAGATATACTTATATTGACGAGCCGATAACCATAGATCTTAACCCTATAAGAAGTGCAATAAACCCTCTTTATCAGTTTCATATACCGGGTTATACTTTGCCTTCTTTTGAATTAGAAGTCCAAGATGAAAAATTTTTTAAATCGCAAATAACGGCATCTTTGCCACTTTATACGGGTGGTAAAGTTTCCGCCGCAAACAAAGCAAGCAGCGCAAGTTTAGATGAGGCTCTAGCCAAACTTGAACAAAGGCAAAATAATATTTTAACCGATTTGACTACAAAATATTTCGGCGCGATTTTAGCCCGTGAGGCCGTTAAAATCAGAAAAGAGTTTCTAAAAAATACCGAGCAAAACGCAAAAGAAGCTGCACAAATGTATAAAGCGGGCACAATTTCCAAAGTGGAAAAAATGGCAATAGAAATTACTGCCGCCCAGGCCAAAAGAGATTATGATACCTCTTTAAATGATGCCGATATGGCGCAAACTCTTTTAAAAAATTTGCTTTCCGAGAAGGAAGAAATTACTTTTACTTCTTCTCTTTTTATGCCGGATCAAAACAAAATACCTTCACTTGAGTTTTTTAAAAAACGCGCTTTGAAAAATAATACTTCTTTAAAAATTGTTGATGCAAATATCCAAAAAACCAAAGCCAATATTAAAGCGCAAAGCAGCGAGTTTTTACCGACGGTTTATCTTTTTGCCAAACACGAATTATACACCAAAGATTTGACTATTTTAGAACCCGATTATGCTTACGGTATCGGGTTCAGTTGGAATATTTTTGAAGGCGGAACCTCTTATAACAAAACAAAAGCGGCAAAACTTCAAAAAGAAAGTATTGAAGAATTAAAACAAAAAGCCGTTCAAGATATTCAGACAGCGGTAGATTATTATTATAAAAAAATGGAAAATGCCGCTATGACTTATAAGGCGGTTCAAAAAGAAATTTCTTTTAGCGAGGAGTTTTACCGTGCCCGCAAACTCGGTTTTAAAGCGGGAACAAGCACCTCTTTAGAGGTAAACACCGCCTTAACTTATAAATTAAAAACTCAATTAGACAGTATTAAAGCGGAATATGATTATCTTGTTTCCCTTGCGACAATTTTAAGTTTAACCGGCGATACAAATACCTTTGAAAGTTATAAATAGGAGTTTTTATGGAGAAAAATAAAAAAGTTTTAAAGTATTTAATGGCGGGAATAATTTTGTTTGTTCTTGTTTTACTTGTCGCGCAGTTTTACCCTCGTACACAACTTTTACAGGGGGAAGTTGTTATCCGCCAAATCAGTCTTTCGCCCAGAATTGCCGGCAGAATAAATAAAATTGATGTCAAAGAAGGTGATCAGGTTAAAAAAGGGCAAGTGCTTGCCCAAATAGATTCACCCGAACTTTTTGCAAAACAAGAGCAAGCAAAGGCCGCCCAAGCCGCCGCCATAGCAACGGCCGAAAAGGCCGATAAAGGTTTAAGGGATGAAGAAATTGACGCCGCTTATAATCTTTGGCAAAAGGCCTTATCCGTGCAGGAACTTGCCGATAAAAGTTTAAAACGTGTTGAAATGCTTTATAAAGAAGGTGTTGTTTCCGCACAGAAATTAGACGAAACCAAAGCCAAATACGAAGTTGCCCTTCAAGATACCAATGCCGCGCACAATAAATATATTATGGCGAAGCAGGGCGCGCGTGACGAAGACAAATCAGCCGCGCAGGCCTTAACTGAACAAGCACTCGGTGCTGTTAAAGAAATAGGCAGTTATGTGGAAGAAACCCAAGTTAAAGCGCCCATAGACGGTGAAATTGCTACTATCGTTGCCGAAGAAGGCGAACTTGCCGCACCGGGTTTAACCATTTTAACAATGTTAAACACACAAGATATTTGGCTTACTTTTAATATTCGCGAAGACTTTTTGCCAAAACTTACACTTGGCAAAATTATAGAAGTTAAAATACCTGCTTTAGATAAATCAAAAAAGTTTAAATTTAAAATTTCTTATATTTCCAAACAAGGTGATTTTGCTACTTGGAGTGCCACTAAAACACACGGCGATTTTGATTTAAAAACTTTTGAACTGCGTGCCGTTCCGGCAGAAGAAATTGGAAATCTCCGTCAAGGAATGACAACTCTTTTAAAAATTTAAAATATGGATAAATTTGTTTATCTTATCAAAAGGGAAATAAATTTTTTGTTTCATACAAAAAAATCGCGCTTGTTTTTTGCGATGGTTTATCCTTTGGTAATGTTCTTTTTGCTGCTTGCTATTTTTAGTGAAAAAGCCATTTTAAAAGTACCTGTTGCCGTAGTAGACAACAGCCGCGGCTTTTACGCAAGAGAGTTTACCCAAGCAGTTAAAGCAAGTCCTTATTTAGATTTAAAATATACTCCCGAAAACTTAAAAGAAGCGCGCAAGTTATTTTTGGCAAACAAGGTTTACGCCGTCTTGGATATTGATAAAGATTATGATAAAAATTTAAATAAATCTTATGGCGCAAGTGTGCTTGCTTTGGTTAATAATCAATATCTTCTTATGGGCAGTAATGTTGGTAAAGCGCTTACGCAAATAGCAAACGGCTTAAACGAAAAACAGCGCACAAAATTTCTTTCAAAGCAAGGTATTTTGCCTGCTTATAAAGATTTATTTATCGCACCTTTACAAGTATCGGAAAACATTTTATATAACCCGCAAATGAACTATGTTTATTTTTTGGTGCTGGGTTTAATACCGGCCCTATTGCAGATTTTTATTTGCCTTAGCATAACTTATTCTTTGCTTTACGAATTAAAAACCCGCCGCGCCGAAACCATAAAAACTTATATTTTGACAAATCCTTTTCAGGCGGTAGGTGCAAAAAGCATACTGTATTTGCTCAATTATATGCTTATTTTTATGATAATGCTTTTTATTTTAATAATCTTTTTTGATTTGCCTTTAAGGGGTAATTTGTTTTTAGTGCTTTTGGGCGCTTTTGTGTTCTGTTTATGCTCGGTAGGGGCGGGGGTTTTAATTGCCGGCTGCACAAATAATTTAAGAATAGCAATGAGCGCGTGTGCGGTTTACGGCGCGCCTGCTTTTGCTTACTACGGAGTATCTTTCCCCGTGGGCAGTATGCCTGTTTTGGCTCAAGCGTGGGCTTATTTTTTGCCCGGCACTTATCTAAACAGAATTATGGTTAACGAACTTATGCGAAACGGCGCTTTTGCCGTTACTATGCACGAAATTTTTATAATGTTTGTTTTTGCTTTAATTTTCTTTTTTGCGGGCGCAAAACTTTATACCCGTTGGTTTAAGGATGAAAAGTATATGGGGGCAAAATTATGAGTGAAACTTTACTCCTTGCCTTGCGCGAATTAAAGGGGCTTTTAAAAGATAAAGGCCTTTTGTTATTAGCCATAGGTGGACCGTTTTTATATTCCTTTTTTTACCCTTTGCCTTATCAGTATAAAATTGTGCGCAAAATGCCCGTTGCCGTTGTTGACGCCGATAAAACAAGCACAAGTTTCAAATTAAAACAAATGATAAAAGCAACCGAGCAAGTTGCCTTAACTGAAAAATATTTAACTCTTAAAGACGCGCAAAAAGCACTAAAAGAGCGCCATATTTACGCCGTTGTTTATATTCCCGAGGACTTCCAAAAAAATATACTAAAAAATCAGGTTCAGGCAGTAAAAATTTGGACCGACGGCAGTTATATTATCTATTATAAACAGGCAACAAAGGCCCTTCAAACGGCAATAAAGACAATGTCAGCCGGTATAGAAATAAAGAAATTGCAAGCCAAAGGCGCGGGCAAGACGGCTTATGTTTTGCGCACGCCGATAACTATTACCGAGCGCGATTTATATAATCCTTCCGGTAATTATATGGAATATGTTGTTCCGGCGGTTTTGGTGGCGGTTATTCACCAGGTGTTGTTAATGATTATCGGTATGCGTTCAGGCACTCTTAGGGAAAGCAAAGAAAGATATAGCCCCGCAATTTGCCCTATAAATATTTTGTTCGGTAAAACCCTTGCCTTCTTATTTTTTGGCTTATGTTATTTTGTGTTTTATTTTATTTTAGTTTACAGAATACTTGGTTTTACGGGTGGCGGAACAATTTTATCTTTCTTTATTTTCTATTTTATTTTTGTCTTAAGTGTTATATTTTTGGGTATTTTTCTTGCGCAGTTTTTCAGCGAAAGGGAATCAAGCGTAATGTTTATTGTGGTTTCTTCTTTGCCTTTATTTTTTATGTCCGGAGTGGTATGGCCTGTTTATCAAATGCCGTTTTTTATACAAATTTTGCGTGTGCTTGCACCTTTAAGTTACGGTATTGAGGGAATGACACGTCTTTTTATTATGCAAGAGCCGCTCTTGCAGGCTTTGCCGCTTTTAACAGGGATGTTTGTTTATATGTTAATTTCCGGCATACTTGCCTATTACACAATTAAAAAAAGATATCCTAACAAAATATAGATTACGCTTGCGCGGGTTTTTGTTCATTATCTTGTTGCCATCTAAACACGCCGATAAGTTTTTGGCTTTGCGCAAAAAATTTATAGAAAGGATTATTTTGATTCCTCAAAGTTTCTTCGCTTTCGGTGTGGGTAAAAATACCGTCTTTGCCGACGATAAATAAAGTTATCTTGCCGATTTCTTCGGGCAAGGGCAAAATTTCCGTTTTTTGCATATTTTTTTGGCAGTTTTGCGCTTCCGTTAGAAAATCAAAAACGGTTTTTTTCATTTCTTTAGAATCTGCTCCTATAACCCCGCCGATACCGCTTTTGCTGTTATTTTCAAAATACATACTTGCATTACCAAGAAAAGAAGCCGCGATAAAAACTTTTTTCGTTTTTTGGTAATGGTCCAACATACAAAATTCTATACCGCAAACACAAGTTGCGGGAGTTTCGTTTGTGCCTTTAGTTTTAAAATTATTTGCGTCAAGCCAAAAGGCGCGCATATTTTCAAATGCAGATGTCATCTTTCCCCCCAATATTTTTTCAAAATTACTATCTTTTTTATGATAGTTAATTACACAAAAAGTGTCAATATTTTTTATTATTACACAACATAAAGTGTTTTATTATAGATAAATTTTTATATACTTAATATTATGAAAGAAATAATCAATAGAATAGCAAATAACGTTAGAAGGAAAAGGGAAAAAAGAATACCTTAACACAATTCGAATTGGCGAAAAGGATGTAATTTGCACAGCAATTATATTGGATTAATAGAAAGGGCAGAATGTAATGTCAGTATTATTTCTTTAGAAAAATAAAGCAGAGCGTTAAATATTTCAATGGTAGCTCTGCTAAAGTAAAAAAGGAGTCAATATGGAAATTTTAAAATTTGAACAAAAAATAAAAAAAGAGCTAAAAGAAGTGATGAATACAATTATTGCTAAGAATATAAACCCAAATATTTCTGCTAAGGCAAGAGCAGGGGCCGAAATTAGTAGTTTGTTGGAAAAAGAATTTGTTAAAGAAACAAAAAATCATAAATTTTTTATAAAAACTTTTGCTTCTCCGGAAGGGTCGACAAAAAACCCGTGGGATGCACAGACTTATTTCCATATAAAACAACACGAAGAATTGATTTGGATAGATTTTAAAGCAATAAAAATTTCTAGCAAAGATAGTAATCCTGATATCGGCACACCAGATAAATTTATAAAATTAGTAAAGAATGGTTTTTTCTATATAGTATATATTATCGTTTTTTATAAAAAAACAAAAAAGGGACTTCGTTTTGTGACAAATAACAACAATGAATTTGTAGATGTTTGGTTTTTAAAAGATATTAATTCTTCTTTCAGAAGAAATCCCAAAAATCAGTTACAAGTAAACGTTAAAGCTATTCCAGAAATGCGTAACAGAAGGGATTTTATTGAACTCTTATTTAAAAAA
>JAZRZE010000068.1:0-4943 GCA_045601125.1 Elusimicrobiaceae bacterium
GATTATAACGGTGCGGTTATTTTAGTTACGCACGATTTTCATATTATTGAGGCCGTCTGCGACCGCCTTTTACTTGTGGAAAATCATCAAATTTCTTCCTATGACGGCGATATGGAAGATTATAAAAATTATATTTTAAGAAATTGGGGCAAAGCAAGTGATAAAGAACGCGCGCAAGGCGGCGCACAAGCGCAAAAACGCCGCGCGGCAGCCCAACTTCGCGCCCAAGTTGCACCCTTAAAAAAGGAAATGAAAAACCTTGAAAAGAAACTTGAAACTTTAACAAAACAAAAAGAAATGCTTGAAAAAAGTTTAATACAAAATTATGACAGCCAACTCAGCATAGAACTTGCTTTTCTAAATAAGGAGATTAGCGAAACGGAAAATAAGTGGCTTGATTTATCCGGCCAACTAGAACCTTTGCTATAATATATTTATGAGAATAAATAGCACAAAACTGAAAAATTTAAGAAATTTACTCAAAAAAAATAATCTTGAAGGCCTTATTGTTTACGATTATACCGATATAAAATACTTTCTCGGGGAGTTTTTTAACGACGGTGAGGCCGTTTTACTTATCACCTTAAAAAATATCATAGTTATTGCCCGCAGTTTATATGAGGGGCCTTTTAAGAAGAAATTTCAAGAAGCTCTTTTTATCAGTGAAGATAAAAACCGCCCTTTAACTCTTGTAGAGCAAGCCAAAAAATTAAAACTAAAAAAAATTGCTTTTGACGCAGGCAAGGAGTTTTACTCTGCCGCTAAAATCTATCTTAAAGCAGGTTTTAAGGAAACTTCTTCCCTTATTTCCTATTTAAGAACAACAAAGACCGAAGAAGAACTCAAACTTATGCGCAAAGCGACACAAATTTCAATGACGGCTTTTAAAAATATTCAAAAATATGTCAAAGCAGGTATAACCGAACTTGAATTAAGGCGCAAACTTGAAGATGAAATGACCAGACTCGGCGGAGAAGGTTTATCTTTTGATATGCGCGTATCTTTCGGTGCAAATACGGCAAACCCGCACCACGTCTGCGACGGCACAAAACTAACCAAAAACACGGCAGTTTTATTTGATTGGGGTGCCAAATATAAAGATTATTGTGCAGATATGACACGTTGCTTTTGGTTTGGTCCCAATGAGCCAAAAGAATATAAAACTATTTTATCTTTAGTAAAAAAAGCGCACGATAAAGCCGCAAAAGAAGCCAAATATAAAATGAGCGGCGTGCAAATTGATAAGATTTCCCGCGATGTTATTGAACAAGCCGGCTACGGTAAATATTTTACCCACAGAACAGGACACGGTATCGGTATGCAAGACCACGAACTTGCCGATATCAGCCAAATCAATAAGGATCCGATTTTGGATAATTATTGTTTCAGCATTGAACCGGGTATTTATCTTGAAGGCAAATACGGCGTTCGCTGGGAAGATTGCTTCTATATGACTAAAAAAGGAATAAAACAAATAAAATGAACGAGAAATTAAAACAATTCCAACAATTACTTAAAAAGGAAAAATTACAGGCATTTTGCATCTTGGAAAACGATACTATAAGGTATCTTACGGATTTCTTTTTCTATAGTCCCGATGATGCTTATTTACTTGTTACGCAAAGCAAAGTTTACTGCTTTACCAAAAAAATGTATTTCGGTGATTTAAAGCGCAAAGTTCCTTATTTAACTTTGGTTGAAAGTTTAGATATAGAAGATGTTTGTAAGAAAACCGCAAAGTTCAAAAATAAGGCATTTGACCCGACATTAGCCCCTTATATTCAAGGCACGGCTCTTTTTAAAGCAGGCTTCAAAACTTTGCCTAATTTTTTGGAACTTGCCCAAGAAGTCAAAACCGAAAGTGAATTGAAAATAATTGCTAAAGCGTGTCATATTTCAACAAAGGCATTTAGTCTTTTCCAAAAGCAATTAAAAGCCGGTATGAGCGAAAAAGAAGGTGCTGCCCTGCTTGAAAGTATTATGCAAAAACTCGGCGGGCAAGGCCTTGCTTTTGAAACGATTTTGGCCTTTGGCGCAAATACGGCAAATCCGCATCATGTTAGCGGAGATAGAAAATTAAAACAAAATGAACCTGTTTTAGTAGATTTCGGTTGCCGTTATAAAGGTTATTGCTCCGATATTACAAGAAGTTGGTGGTTCGGCAGCAAAGTTAGTAAAGAGTGGCAAGAATTATATGATTTGGTAAAAGATACCCACGATTATGCAGCAACTCTTGCCAAAGATAATATCCGCGCGACAACTCTTGATAGTGCATCACGCGATTTTATGGATAAAGCCGGCTCTTACAGTGAGGCCTTTATTCATAGTTTAGGTCACGGACTCGGGCTTAAAATACACCAAAAGCCCTTTTTAAGTCCCAAGAGTCAAGATTTGCTTAAAACAAATTCCGTCTTTACCATAGAGCCGGGTTTGTATTATGACGGCAAATTCGGTATCAGATACGAAGATACTTATGTTTTAACACCGAAAGGTGCAAAAATTTTAACAAAATAAAAAGGAGAAATTATGATTGGAACACCAGACTTTAGAGAAGGTCTAATTTTTGAAAATGAAAACGGCGAAATGGTAGAAATTATTGAATACCAACATCACCGCAAAAGTCAGGCAAGGGCCGTTGTCCGCGTTAAACTTCGCAATTTGAACACCGGTTCTATTATTGAAACAAGTTATCGCCCCGAAGATAAATTTAAAGAAATTGAAATTGAAAAACGCCCGCACAGTTATCTTTATAAAGAAGGCGATATGGTCTATTTTATGGACTCAACAACTTTTGAACAAATCGCAGTTCCGGCGGAAAAACTTAAACAACAACTCAAATATTTAATTGACAATATGGAAGTTATGGGTCTTTTCATTGAAGGTCAACTCTTTAATATTGAACTTCCAATTAAAGTGGATTTGAAAGTTGTCTCCACCGTTCCCGGCGTAAAAGGTGATACCGTTGCCAATATGACAAAGCCTGCCACCCTTGAATCCGGCCTTGAAATTAAAGTTCCTTTGTTTATTAATGAAGGAGATAAAATCCGCATAGATACCCGCACAGATTCTTATGTGGAAAGAGTTAATGAGTAAACTTTTAATTTTTGTCTTGCTGTTTTTGCCGTCTTATGCTTTTTGTTCACTTGAGGTAAGCGCGGTCAAAAAACAGCAAGATAAAGATTACACAATAACTTTTTGTAAGTTATTTAAGATAGAAAATATTGCTTTAGAGCAAAAATCTTTTGGCTCGGTTTTACAAATGCCACGTGAAATAGGCGGTTATAGAAACCTTGCCATAACCTCTAAAGATTTAGACTTAAAAATAAAAGATATTCTTGAAGAAAGGACAAAAATAAATCCTAAAAATTCTTGTTCTTTACCGGTTTTGAAAATGGTTTCTGCAAGAAAAATAAAAGAATCTTCAAGTGTTCTAGCCCAAATAAGTTTTGACGATAGTTTAGACATTATTGTTTTTGCTTCTAAATATAAAAAAGGCAAAAAGGAAATTTATAGAGTTTCTTACCCTCAAGATTTTAAATTTTTGGATAAAAAATATAAGGCGCAAGTGCGCAGTTTTATTTTGGAAAACACAAAAGCGCTTTTAGACGAAAACATATGAAATGTAAAAACACCCGAACAGGAAAAATTATCGCAGATAAATTAGAAATGAAAGAAACTTTTTTCGGCCGTCTTGTCGGTTTACTCGGCACAAAAAGTTTGAAAGCGGGGCAAGGTATCGTTTTAAAGCCCTGTAATTCTATCCATACTTGTTTTATGCGTTTTGCTATTGATGCGGTTTTTATCTCAAAAGAATTCAAAGTTTTAAGAATTATAAAGGATATGAGGGCTTGGAAATTTAGTCCAATAGTGCTAAAATCTATATATACGCTGGAAGTCGCCGCGGGGGAAATTAAAGATTTAAAAGAAGGCGACACAGTTGAATTTATAAAGTAGGAAAATTTATGAAGAAAATTATTTTATTTTTATCTCTTATTTCTTGTGCATTTGCTCTTAATGCAAAGGAACTTCGTTTTGACGATTTTTCAACCTATGCAACGGCTCAAAATGTCCGTCATTTTGCAAAGGATGTCAGCGGACTTTTGGGTTCTTCAAGTTATACCACAGGGCGCATTTTGGGTTGGGGCGGTTTCCAACTTTCCGCACATAATGTTTATATGTTCCGCCCGAATAAGAAAGATACTGCTTTCGGTACTGATAGCGCCGGCAAGTTTATGCCTTTAATTCAAGGGGAAATCGGCTTACCGTTCCGCTTGGACGGTTTTATCCGCGCTACTTCTTGGGACGGTCTTACCATCGCCGGCGGCGGTCTTAAATGGGGTATAACCAAGCCGACAGAGATTTTATATTCCTTCCAACCTATGCTTGTTATTATGGCGCAAAACGGTGTTCACCGCGATTTCAGTGTTACCCAATATAGCGCAAGTTTGGCACTTTCCTTCAAGACGCCTTATGTCGTTCCTTATATCGGCGGCGGCGTTGATTATTCTAAACTTACTGTTGAAGGTGCCGATGATTCTTCTTTAATCGGCAGACGCGAATTTGTTACCACGCCTAAAGCCGTTGTCGGTCTTAATTTCAAATTACCTTCTTATTTAGATTTAAGCGTTGCTGCAAATTATGCTTACTATGGACTTGGCGCCGAGATGTCTTTGGGCGTAAGGTTTTAACTTTGTCTTTTGCGTTTATAGTGCGTTATGCCTCGCTCACATATGCGGGGTTGCCACCCGCTCAAGATATGCTTCACTCGGCAAGCACCAGCAAACGCAAAATCCTCGTTAAAACATTTGCTGTGCTACAAATGTTATAATAAAATAAAAAGGAGAAAAGAAAATGGAAGATATATATGTAATTCCACTATTTATTATAGGTTTTATATTTTTATTTTTTATAATAATTAAAACATTACCTGCGCTTGTTTTACC
>JAZRZE010000069.1:0-5367 GCA_045601125.1 Elusimicrobiaceae bacterium
ACTTAAAACTTTAGTTTTCATACTAAAGCCATCATCATTATAAGCGCTAACATAAGGCAAAGAATTACCTTGAACGACATGGGCGGCAGTCAAGATAAAGGGAAAATCGCGGTATTTTAAATAAAATCCCGTGCCGACAACATGTTTATTATCCCTAAAAACACCTAATTTAAAAATCGGTGTGCCAAAGAAATCTTTACCGCTATCAAAACTGTTAAAGTTTTTTACCAAAAACGCCGGTAAAAAGTTATATCCTATTCCGTTTAAAAAAGAGGTTTCTTCCCCACCTTCATCCACCAAATAAAGTTGTATTGTGCTAACTCTGTTTCTGGAAGGAACTTCAAAATCATGAACAAAACTGTTAAATATCTTATTTTCCCCTTCGCCGAACAAGCGGACTCTTCGCCATTCGGCAGGGTAATTGTTCGCAACTTTAAGATAGTTACTCATATATATAGGGATATCGGGCCTGCCTATATCTTTGCGCATTTGGCGAACATAGTCTATAACCAGTTCATTTATTTCTTTAGAAACATAATAAGAACTTTTCCTTACGATAGAACCCATTACCATTGCAAGTTCACCGTTTACTTTTGCTAAATAAACTAAAACATTGCCCACTACCTTATTGTTTTTGTTGACTAGTTCTACTTGTTGTACCATTTTATTTTTGATAAGTTCCGGTGCGGCTTCTTTACACTGTCCGTTACCAACAGCGCGGCAACAACTTGATTCATTACCGCTTGTAAGCGCCTTTAAAACATTATCCATATCAACTTTGCGGACTGTAAGATATTCTCTTGTTAAAGGTTCTCTTTCGCTATCAACTATGACTTTTCTTGTTATAAAAGATTCGGGATCATAACCGCGCCACGCCTCATAATCTATACCATTTTCCTTACAAATTTCGGCAAAAGCGATATTTTCCGGCAAGGCATCAAATCTTTCTTTAAGAGTTTTGTCTGTATCCGTGCTTAGAACATCAAACAAAGATTTTAAACTTGTATCAAAGAAGTAGTTTCCCTTCATAATAAGGGAAAGGTATCTGCTTGAGGCAAAATCAAAAATTTCCGCCATTTCAGGCGAATATTCCAAATCTAATTGTTTGAAAATAATGCGGTTAATTTCATCTTTAAAAGCCTTTTCATCACCGATTTTACTTATTAAATCAGTTATTTCCGCTGATTTTAAATGTTTTTCCTTTTTATTGATTGAACCGGCAAGAAAAGTAATAACTTCAAGTTTCTTCTCAGTAGTTAAAGGTTCTAGGCTTTCTTTTAATAAAGAAAGATTTACAGGATCAATACTTTCAAATAATTCTTTAAAGATATTGAGATAGCGGTCTTTATTAGAAATTACGGCATCGCTGACTATCTTTACGCCAAGTAAATCAAACGCCTTTTTTATATCATCTACCGCGTAGAAATAGTCTTTTATACATTCATAAAAATCATCAAATTCATCTTTTGTTTTATTTAGTAAATTATCAAAAGCATCCCAATATTCTTTATTAAAGACGCCGTTATTATCCGTAAAATCGCGAATCGCTCTTGTAGCATAAGAACCATATTTTTTATCTAAACTTAAGCCGATTTCAAATAAATCCTCTCTAAAGACACCGTTTATTGTGCAATCTCTCAACATACACACTTCGTTGAAATTAACTCTTTTATCATACATCTCTTTTATTCTCTTAAAAATGGCAGGGCTAAAAGCACCGTTTTGAACAGTATAGGACATTAAGTTTGAAAGTTTTAAGAAATTATCGTGATATAATTCTGATAATTCCATCATCCTTTCATATAATTCCGGCGAAAATTTACCGTTTATAGAAAGATTCTCAATTATAAAATCCACATATTTTGTATCTATATCTTTAGCAAGCAATTCTTTTCTTGCAAGGTCTACACTTGCTTGGGTTGTAGGTTCGCTGCTTCCTTCTATGGTAAAGAGCTCTACTATATCTTCCTTATGTAAAGCCGGCATTACAAAATCGTGGGTAAAACTATTAAAGACTTTATCGTAACCGTCACCTAAAAGCTCAACCCTGTGTTCTTGTAAAGGATAGTTATAATAATTATTTATTCTAAGATGGTTACTGTAATAAACAGGAATATCTTTATTTGTTATTTGTTTTCTTATCTCGTGGACATAATCAAGTAAAAGTTTTGTAACCTCATAGGAATAATAAGGCGGTCTTTTAACAAAAGAGCCAACAACAATAGCAACTTCCCCGTCAACTTTAGCGAGATAAATTAAAGCATTGCCAACAGGTTGATTATTTGCCACAAGTTCCACTTGTTGCACCATTTTATTTTTTGTCAAAACAGGGGATGCTTCACCGCATTGTCCTTTGCCAACGCTTCTGCAGGAACTTGATTCATTACCGGCAGTTAAGGCCTTGGACATATCATCCATATTCACTTTGCGAACGGTAAGCGGAAGTCTTTGTATGGGCTCTTGTCCGCCGTTAATTAAAACTTCCCTTGTGATAGCAAAACCTGGGTCATAACTGCGCCACGCCTGATAATCTATACCGTTTTGCGCACACTGCTCGGCAAAAGAAACATTTTCCGGCAATTCATCCAAAATTTGTTTTACCGGTTTGCCTTGACCTGCCTCTATTGCCTTATATAAATTTTTGAAATTTAATTGAAAGCGATAATCGCCCTCTAAAATAGCGTGTAAATAGGGATTAGACGCAAAATTAAATATCTTTGCCATTTCTTCAGAGTATTCAAAACCCATTTGCGCAAAAACTAATTTATTTACTTCTTTTTCAAAAAGTTTTTTATTTGTTATGGTTTGTATTAAGGCCTTTTTGCCCTGCGCATCTAAGAGATTTTTCTTTCTGTTTACAACACTTGTAAGCGTTGTAATTATGCCAAGTCTTTCTTCCACAGGTAAAAAGACAATTATCTCTCTAAGTAAATCAAGATTTTCCTGCTCAAAGACATTGTGTAAATCTCTAAAGACTTTAATATAACTGTCATAATTTTGATTAAGTGCTTTTGATACTGTTTCTATACCCAAAATTCTTATTGCAGGATGTATAAAAGGCATCGAAGAAACATAAAAACTTATCGCAGATCTAAAGGAAGAAAAACCTGATTCTGTTTGTTTAGCAAGATAAATTAATTCGCTCCATCCTTCTATATCAAAGTTTTTTCCGCCCGTAGCAAAGGCAGCCAAAATTTCTTTTTGGGGTACGGTTATATTTTTAATTATTTTAAGAACATCTTCAGGTGTTTCAGAATTTCTACTGGCAGAGATAATTTCAGAAAAATCAAAATCTTTTTCAAGCAAAGCAGATATATTGTCATAAATTTTATTATCATATCCGTTGATAGAAATACCAATCCCTGTTAAATAAAAACTTACAGGTAAGGAAAGGTTATATTTTTCGTTCAAAGCCATTGCCTTCTTATAAAGATCTAAAGAAAACTTTCCTTTATCCGAGAGGGATATAATCATAGTATCAATATACTGTGGTGCTACACCTTTTTGTATTAACTCGTGAATAGTTTCAAAGACATCTTCATCAAATTGCTTATCTTCCCCCATAAAACAAACTTGGGCAAGTCTTGTGGCAAGGCAGATACTTAAACCACCCTTACTAAAGAATTCCGCAATAGTTTCAGGCGTCTTTATAAAGATAAAACTATTTTCCTTTGAAGATAAATCTTGCGGCGCTTGCGTTTGGGGTTGCGCTTGGCCTTGTTCTCCTTTAACAAAAGGGGCAAGAGCATCTTTAGAAGTTTCTAAAATGAAGTTAGAGGTTTCCTGATTGGTCTCTTCAAAATTTACTCCGCCTTTATATTGCAATTGTTTGCCCTTATCAAATATTTGGAAAATATAAGTAAAGTTAGGAAAACCCGTTACATGAGAAAGAGCAATCTGCCCGGATTGAACAACCGGATTAAGCACAAAAGGCAGTTGTGGTAAAACTTTTAATTCCTCATTATTAACTTGAGTTATACCCGTTTTATCAAAAAAGTTAGTTATCTTATAATTATCAAAATTTAATAAAAGTTGCAGAATATTTTTAGAAAGTTCTGTTCCCATAGTATCTTTTTTAAGATATATGGTTTTCAAAGCTTCTAATTCTTTTGTTAAAGCCTCATTATTTTCTGCTACTTTTAAAGCCTGCTCAAGCGGATTATATACTTTGCCGTCATAAATTAAATAAGAGCCGAATCTTCCGTCTTCTACGGCATTTAAGTAAGTTGAAGGCAAATCATCCCCAAGGAAGTATTTATCAGAAGCATAGCAAACTTCATTTGCTCCGCTTAAAAGCAAAATATTCAAACCACTATCAACAATATTTTGATTAAAACCGGCCCCACCGTGACAACTGCCAGAAATCAAATCAACTTTGGCCTTGCCTTTATTATCGTTTATAAGATCAACAATTTCCGTCAAACGTGTTGTATCATCTTTTGAAACTCTCAAAGTTCCCATAAGACTGTCATGCATATCAATATAAACCGTAAAGTTATCAAAGACGGAAGCAAAATCTTTTATTTCGGTAGCAATTCTATGGGCATAATTCTTTTCTTTAGACAAATCTAATGTGCGGAAATTACTTGAAGGAATATGACCCGGAAACATTATTTGTAAATCTACACCCTGTAAGACTAAGAAAGGTCTTTCCATATTAAGCAAATAAGTTAACTTTTCTATTTTTCTTAACTCCGCTAGACCTACGGTTGAAGGATGTTTTGCAATTTCTTTTATTTGTTTTCTTACTTGCTGATAAACCCTTACTTTTTTACGGGTGAAATTAGTAAAATCAACCTTATTTAATTTCTGGATATTCTTATTTATTCTATCTATTACAAAGGCCTTTCTTTCTTTCAATTTTCTGGTAGGAATTAAAGGCAAATCATGTTCAAGTTTAGGGAAGAGATTGATTCTCAGTAAATCATCATCCTCCACTTCCGGATATAAAGGCGCGCTGTCAAATATGCTGGAGGGAACTTCCTCAAATTTCCAAGTAGGGAAATCTTTCTGAAGTTCTTGCTCGGCGGAGTTAAATAAAAGGTCAGAGGTTTGAGAATTAACTTCCGTAAACGGAACTTTTTTCGTATTTACCACATAACCGTTCTCATCCACTTTATCTAAGACATAAGTCCAATTTTTATCCCGCGGCGTAGGCGGTATAAGATAAGAATTAAAAGAATCAAACAAGTTAAAAGGAGGATTAAAAACAGAAGGCATTATACCCATATTGCGCAAGATAGCAATAGAATATAAAGCAGAATAATAATTAGAATAATTGGATAAAAGTTGGAATAAACTTTCCCCTACTGGAGTCTGAGCGAAATATAGTTTTCTTAAAAGATCAAGTTCTTCTCTTGTTTCTTT
>JAZRZE010000070.1:0-24775 GCA_045601125.1 Elusimicrobiaceae bacterium
GAATCCCGAAAAGCGGATTCTCCAATGCTTCCTTTGCTGTTAAGGGCGAATGGGTAAATTTAGGCTCTCTTGCTAAAGTTTTTAAGGCAGGTGAAGAAGTTACCCCCGAAATTTTGAAAAAGAAAAATCTTGTAAAAGATACCAAAAAAATCAAAGTTTTGGCTAACGGCGAACTTAAACACGCCCTTAACATTACTGCACATGCTTTCTCTGCAACTGCAAAAGCAGCCATTGAAAAAGCCGGCGGTAAAGCAACAGTTATTGAAACTAAAAAGGCAAAATAATGCACGAAAATAACCCAACAGCAAATATATTGAATATATTTCAATCTCTGGAACTCAAAAAGCGTATTTTGTTTGTAGCAATCGCTTTAGCGGTTTTCCGTGTCGCAGCAATAATACCTATACCGGGTATTAATGCAGAAGCGCTAGCAGCTTTTTTCAAACAACATGAAGGCGGCTTGCTTGGCTTCTTGGATATATTTTCAGGCGGTGCTTTGGGTAAGTTTTCTGTTCTTGCATTAGGTATTATGCCCTATATCAACGCATCAATCATTATGAGCTTGATAAAGGGCGCCCATGTTATACCCTATCTTGACAAATTAAGCAAGGAAGGTGAATATGGCCGCAGAAAAGAAAATCAAATCACAAGAGTTTTTGCTCTTATCTTGGCTTTAGCACAAGGTTTCGGTTTGACTTTCGCATTAACAAGAATGTCTGCACCGGGGAACTTAAATATGGTTATAGATCCCTCGTTTGCTTTCATTTTTACAACGACCTTAACCCTTGCCACAGGTACAATGTTCCTTATGTGGCTTGGTGAGCAAATGACTGAAAAAGGTATCGGTAACGGTATCTCTTTAATCATCTTTGCCGGTATCGTTGATAGATTGCCTTCCGCAATCAGCGGCTTAATAAACTTGGTAAGCGCAGAAGAAATTTCTTTGCTTACCGCTTTGCTTATTTTGGCGGTTGTTGTGTGTATTATGGGTCTTGTTGTTTGGGTGGAAACCGCTCAAAGACAGATACCTGTTCAATACCCCAAAAGAATGGTTGGTAATAAGATGTATGGCGGTAAAACTAGTTATTTACCTTTGAAAATTGATCAAAGCGGTGTTATCGCAGTCATCTTTGCTATGTCTGTTCTTTCCTTGCCCTTAACAATTGCGCAATTTATGCCTGAATCCCCCTTCGCACAAAAAGTTGGGGAATTTATGGGGCGCGGAAATATGGTATATACCACAATCTATGTTGCCTTAATTATCTTTTTCTGCTATTTCTACAATTCAATGTCTTTTAACCCGAAAGATATAGCAGAAAATATGAAAAAATGGGGTGGTTTTATACCTGGTATTAGACCGGGCGAACCCACACAACATTATATTGAGTGGGTTATGAACAGAATAACTTTAAGCGGTGCAATCTTTGTTTCCGCGATTGCCGTTTTGCCGGACTTCTTAAGGATCAAATTTAATGTTCCTTTCTATTTCGGTGGAACCGCCTTACTCATCGTAGTAGGTGTTGCATTAGATACAGTCGGTCAATTGCAGGCACACTTGCTTGCCCACAACTACCAACCCTTGATGAAAGGGCGCGGTATTAAAGGCCGCTGGTTCAATGTAGGTGAATAAAATTTATTTGGCTGATTCTGTAAATAAAAACAGAATCAGCCAAAAATAAGCCAAGGAGAAAATATGAATATAATTTTACTAGGTTATCCGGGTGCCGGCAAAGGTACACAAGCAGATATTTTGGTGAAAGAATATAATTTTGAACATATTTCTACGGGGGATATGATAAGAAAGGAAATTGCCCTTGCTACCCCGCTTGGCAAAGAAGTTGAAAGTTGTATTAAGCAAGGCAATTTAGTAAGCGATGAACTAATAATAAAACTTGTTGAGCAAGTTTTAAAAAAAGGGAACGGCAATCGTATTTTAGATGGCTTTCCCAGAACAATACCTCAAGCGCAAAGTTTGAAAGTAAGTTTGGACGCTCTTAATCAAAAGATAGATTATGTTATCTCTCTTGAATTAAGCAAAGAAGAAGTAATAAAAAGATTAACTTCAAGAAGATTATGTTCAAAATGCGGAGCGATTCATAATATTTACGCAGCAAACTATACAGGTAAGTGTTCTTGCGGTGGGGAATTGATAACCCGCAGCGACGACACCCTTGAAAGCGCAAAGCATCGCATAGAGGTATTTGAAAAACAAACAAGCCCCTTAGTAGATTTCTATGAATCTTCTACGGGTATTAAACATATAGATGCCGGCAAACCTGCGCGCGAAGTAAATAATGATATTTTGCGTGCATTAGGTCTCAAAAAATGATAGAATTAAAGAGTAGTGAAGAAATCAAGAAAATGCAAGCATCGGGTAAAGTTGTATCCAAAGTTTTAAAGAGGATGCAAATTGAAGTAAGACCCGGTGTTAGCACTTGGCATCTAGATAAAATAGCTGAAGAAGTTATAAGGAGTTGCGGCGCTGTTCCGTCCTTTTTGGGTTACAGCGGTTTTCCTGCAAGCATTTGCGCTTCGGTAAACGAAGAAGTAGTGCACGGGATACCCAGTAAAACAAAAATATTGAGAGAAGGCGACATAGTAGGTATTGATGTCGGCGCTTATCTTGACGGATTTCATGCGGACGCAGCCCTCACCATACCTGTGGGAAAAGTTGCAAGCGAGGCTACAAGACTTTTAGAGCAAACTCAAAAAGCCTTAAACAAAGCAATAGAACTTGTAAAACCGGGGATACATCTTGGTGATATATCCAATATGGTTGAAACTTACGCCACAGTAGGTAAACTCGGTATAGTCCGCGATTATTGCGGGCACGGCGTAGGCCGTAAACTACACGAAGAACCTTGCGTCTTAAATTACGGCCCTAAAGGTAAAGGACCGATTTTGAAAGAAGGTATGGTTCTTGCGATAGAACCGATGTTGAACCTGGGTGGGGATGATGTTGAAGTTTTAGACAACGACTGGACAGTCGTAACAAAAGACGGCAGTTATTCTGCCCATTTTGAACATAGTGTCGCAGTGACCGAGAACGGACACATAATACTAACGGCATAAAGTTAAATAATACGGAGGAAACGCCTTTTAGGCGATTATGAGCGATAAGATTGAAGTTGAAGGCAAAATACTTGAAGCTTTACCAAATGCAATGTTCAAAGTTGAAATTGCAGGTGGCAAAGTTATTTTGGGACACATTTCAGGTAAAATGAGAATGTTCCACATCAGGATCTTACCTGGTGATAAAGTTAAATTGGAACTCTCTCCGTATGACTTAACTAAAGGCAGAATAATCTATCGGGAGAAATAAATGAAAGTCAGAGCAAGTGTAAAAAAGATATGTCAAAAATGTAAAGTAGTAAAAAGAAACGGCGTCGTCCGCGTGGTTTGCAAAGTTGCAAAACACAAACAACGCCAAGGTTAATTAGAGGAGATTTGTTAGAATATGGCAAGAATCGCAGGTATAGATTTACCGAAGAACAAAAGAATTGATATTGCATTGCAATATGTCTATGGTATTGGGCCTAAAGTAGCAGCAGAGATTTTGAGCAAACTTAACGGCCAAATTGAAGCCTCTACAAGAGTTAAAGATTTAACCGAACAACAAGCCGGTTTATTAAACACTCTTTTGCAGAAGGAATATAAAGTCGAAGGTGAACTCAGAAGAGAAGTTTCCGACAATATCAAAAGACTTATTGAAATTGGTTCCTACAGAGGCAACCGCCACCGCCGCAATTTACCCGCGCGCGGACAAAGAACAAAAACAAACAGCAGAACAAGACGTGGCCGCAGAAAAACAGTCGGCGCAAAAGTTAAAGCTGATTAATTTTTAAAACAGGTAAATTAAAATGGCAGAAGAAAAGAAACAAGAAACAACAACTGCAGCACCGGCTGCATCAAAGAATAAAAAGAAAGCTGGCAGAGCACCCGCCCACGGCGTTGTTCATATCAGCTGTTCATTTAACAATACCATAGTAACCGTTACCGATGATAAAGGTTCAACTTTGGTTTGGTCCACTTCAGGATCACACGGATTTAAAGGCACCAAAAAAGGCACTCCGTTTGCTGCCCAAATTACTTGCAATAAAGTTGGCGAAAAAGCCGTTGCAATGGGTATGAAAGAAGTTGCTGTTAAAGTTTGCGGCCCTGGTCAGGGTAGAGAAACCGCTGTAAGAGCTTTACAGCAGGCAGGTTTGGTCGTAACCTCTATTAAAGATGTAACCCCCATACCTCATAACGGTTGCAGACCGCCGAAAGCAAGGAGAATATAATAATGTCAAGATATACTGGACCTAGCTGCAAGAAATGCAGAAAATTAGCTTGCAAATTATTTTTGAAAGGAACAAAATGCTACACCAATTGTGTAATGGATAAGTTAGCTTCCGCTAAAAAAGGTAAAGGCGGCGTTAAAAGAGCAAAACTTTCCGAATATGGTGTACGTTTATATGAAAAACAAAAAGCCAGATTTATGTCCGGCATGACCGAAGTACCCTTTGCTAATTTGTTTGACAAAGCCAGCAAAGCAACCGGTCAAACAGGTGAACAATTTTTAAGACATCTTGAAACAAGACTTGATAATATCGTCAGAAGAGCAGGTTTTGCCACTTCTTTAAGAACAGCAAGACAACTCGTCTTACACGGACATATCAGAGTTAATGAAAAACTCGTCAATATTCCTTCTTACCAATTAAAAATTGGAGATAAGGTTTCCATCGTAGGTAAAATTGCCGAAGGTGTAGTGGTTAAACAAGGTTTGGAAGAAATTTCCAAGAGATCCTTGCGCCCCAGCTTCCTTGAATATGACGATACCAAAAAGACAGCCACCCTGCTCAGATGGCCGGATAGAAGCGAAAGCAGCTACCCCGTCAATGATCAGTTGATAGTAGAACACTATTCTAAGTAATAGGAGTAAAAATAATGGCTTTTGAAAATTTAGTTTTACCAAAATCTATTAAAGTAGAAGAAGAAAGCGCAACTTACGGAAGATTCGTTGCAGAGCCTTATGAATCAGGCTTGGGTCATACCGTTGGTAATTCTTTAAGAAGAATTTTATTATCCGGACTTGAGGGTGCCGCAGTTTCCGCAGTTCGTGTAGAAGGAACAACACACGAATACAGCACAATCCCCAATGTCAAAGAAGATGTAATAGAAATTCTTTTAAACTTAAAGAAACTTCGCGTTAAATTAGAAGGTAAAAATAGAGAATATTTAGTTTTGCATAGTGAAAAGCCCGGTGTTGTAACCGCAGCAAATATCGAAGAAGTTGACGGCGTAGAAATCATTAATAAAGATTTACCTATTGCCACAATTGAAGCCGGCGGTTCCATCAGAATGGAAATTGAAATTACCAAAGGTAAAGGCTATGCGGAGGAAACTCCTAAAGGCGCAAGACCCGCAGGTTTTATGCCGATAGATTCTATCTTTTCTCCTATTTTAAAAGTGCATTATGATGTTGAGCCTGCCCGCGTAGGTCAAAAAACCGACTACGATAGACTTATTCTTGAAATCACTACAGACGGAACCTTAGAACCGAGTAAGGCTTTGCACAAAGCAGCGATTTTGCTTTCCCAATCTTTACATATTTTCACCATCGAAGGTGAAGAACCTATTGTTACCGAAGAAGAACAAGCAGTTGCTCCGGCAATTGAAAATCAAGTTAACGAAGAACTTGAAGAAGTTCTTTCTCAAGCAATTGAAGATATGGATTTAACTTCAAGATCCGTTAACTGCTTAAAAGCAGAAGGTATTAAAACTGTTCGCGATTTAGTGGTAAAAACACCGGAACAATTAAGATTGGTAAAAAACTTTGGCTCAAAATCTTTTGACGAAGTAACCGAAAAACTCGCCAAAATGAAACTTGAGTTAGGGATGAAATTATAGGAGTTTTGAAATGATTAAAAATACGGGATACCGCAAATTAGGCAAAACCACTTCACACAGAAAAGCAATGTTAAGTAATATGGCAATCAGCTTGGTTTTGCACGAAGAAATTAAAACAACTTTGCAAAAAGCAAAAGAACTTCGCAGAGAAGTTGAAGGACTTATTACTCTTGCAAAAGAAAAAGATAATTTGGCTCTTAAAAATGCCGTAACAGATAGAACCGCTTATAAAAAATTAGTTGAAGTTTTATCTGAAAAATATGCAGCCAGAAACGGCGGTTATACGAAAATTTACAGAGCAGGAATTAGAAAAGGCGATAATGCCGAAGTCGCAATAATTAAATTGGTGGACTAAATGATATTAGATTATCTAGGCGGACTCTTTTCTAGTGATATGGGAATGGACCTAGGCACAGCCAACTGCCTTATTTATGTTAAGGATAAAGGCATCGTGCTTAGGGAGCCTTCCGTAGTTGCTTTAGATAGAGATACCGGCGAAGTAAAAGCAGTAGGAAGCAAAGCCAAGCAAATGCTCGGCAGAACACCCGCAAATATTATAGCCGTTCGCCCGATGAAAAATGGTGTAATTGCTGATTTTGAAGTAACCCAAAAAATGATAAGATACTTCATTAGAAGCGTCCATACAAGAAAGACTTTACTCAGACCTACAATTGTAATAGGTATTCCTTCCGGAATTACCGGTGTTGAGCGCCACGCAGTAGAAGAGGCTGCCCATCAAGCCGGTGCAAAGAAAGTCTTTTTAATAGAAGAACCTATGGCATCTGCTATGGGTGCTGATTTGCCTATTACAGAGCCCCACGCAAGTATGATTGTTGATATCGGTGGCGGTACTACGGAAGTTGCCGTAATCTCTTTAGGCGGTATGGTTGTTACAAAATCCATTGATATTGCAGGCGATGAAATTACCGATTGCATAGTTCAATATTTTAGAAAGAAGTATAATCTTATCGTGGGTGAAACCACGGCAGAAGATGTTAAAATTAATATAGGTTCAGTTTATCCTTTGGAAGAGGAAAAAACTATGGAAGTCAAAGGGCGCGATCAAACACAGGGTTTACCACGCACAATGACTATTTCTTCCGAAGAAATCCGTCAAGCCCTTTTAGAGCCGGTTCACGCGATTGTTGAACTTGTTAAAAGAACCTTGGAAGAAACTCCTCCGGAACTTGCAGCAGACCTCGTTGACAGAGGTTTAGTTGTTGCCGGTGGTGGTTCTTTACTTAGAGGGATAACCGAACTTATAAGAAAAGAAACAGATATTCCTGTTCGTTGCGCAAAAGATCCTTTAAGTTGCGTAGCTCTTGGAACAGGTAAGTATTTGGAATTTCTTTCTGAAGGTAAATTTCACAAAAACGACCTATAATTGAAAGGTTTTTTGTAAGAAAAGCGGGTGCTCTTAAAAAGAGAGTTCCCGCTTTTGTATTTTTATATTTACAAGTTAAAATGAAACAGAAAATAAGTGCTTTAGAAAGAGGTTATTCAATAAATTTGCCGGTATTTTTTGCCGTGCTTTCTTTGATTTTAATGCTTTTACCTTTGCAAGGGATAGTTGTTTCTGCAAGGGCAGTTTTAACTTATATTTTTATTCCTCAAATAAGAACTTCCCACAGTATAATGCAGTATACAAAAGATGCTCTTGCCAGTACAAAAGATTTACTTGATACGGCAGATAAAAACTTAAAATTGCAGGCAGATATTTCCCGCTTATTGATAGAAAATGCACAAAATCAAGCCCTTTTAGAAGAAAATAAAAGATTAAATGAGGCCTTACAACTTCCCGCTAAAGAAAAATGGCGCGGACTTTGGGCTAAAGTCGCTTACAGAGAACCTTCTAAAAGGGGAACAATTATTGTTGATAAAGGTAGCCAAGACGGTGTTTCTTTGCGTGCGCCTGTAATTGCAATACAAGAGGGCCAAGTCGGTCTTGTAGGTAAAGTTATTGAAGTTTCCCCTACCACAAGCAAAATACTTTTAAGCAGCGATGAAGATTTTTCCGTTGCGGCATTTTTATCGCAAAGCAAAAAGGAAGGCCTTGCTATTGGTGATTCCAAAGGGTCTATGGTAGTTAAATATATTACGCTTGGGCAGGAATTAACGGAAGGGGAAAAAGTTTACACTTCTATTTCAAGCGCTATTTTCCCCGACGGAGTTTTGATCGGTTTTATCGGAGCGGCTAATACCCAAAAGAAAGAAGATTCTTTTATAACCGCAAATTTAATTCCTGCGGTGGATAGCAATTCCGTAAGCGAGGTTTTAATAATGCCCGCTCTTAATTTGCCTTTGGGGGAAATAAAAAAATGATAAAGTTTTTGAATGTTTGTTTTATCTTTATTATTGCAACAGTTGCTCATTGGCTTTCCATAGAGATATTCGGTCAATACGGTATAATTTTAGGCGTTATGTTCGTTTTTACTTTGGTAATGGCGTCAAAATTAAGCGAGTTCGGCGGATATCTTTTTGGGTTTTTCAGCGGACTGTTTTTAGATTTTTTCGGGAACACTTTATTTGGGGCAAGTTCTCTTGCGTTTACTTGCGTTCTGTTTATTTATTATATTATTGATGACAAAATAGATTTCAGAGATAGCATGCCCCAAGTGATAATTACGACCTTTTTGAATATGCTTTTGCTTATTTTTTACGGTTTAATCGGCAGAATTTTTACGGAAGAATTTATTTGGCAAGGTTTTATGAATTTTCTGCTTGGTTCGTTCTTAACGGGTTTACTTTTACCGCTTATTTACTTTTTAATAAACAGGTATTTAAGTTGGGGCCCTTTAAAAGATACTAATGAAGCAAAAAGATTTTTGTAATATTAACAGATTGCGTTTTCTACAATACGCAACTTTTTTAGCCGTTGCTTTAATAGCATTTAGATTGTTGGATATACAATTGATATCGCACGAAAAATATGCTTTGGCAGCGGAGCAAAACCGTACGCAAATTTTATATCAAACGGCGCCACGCGGGCGTATTTTAGCTGCAGACGGCAAAACACTTGCCGGCAATGTTCCCTCTTTCAGTTTATATTATTTACCCGGTTCTCAAAAAGTAGATAAGGAATATTTATCTTCTTTAAGTTCCGATATAGCTTCTTTTTTGAATACGGATTCCAAAGATGTTCTTAAATTGTTAAATAAAGGTGTTAAAAGTGGGAAAGCGGTTTTGATTGCGCAAAATATTTCACCGAAGCGTGCTTTTTCTTTTAGAGAACTTGAAGTATATTATTCCGGTTTGTATTTGCTTGAAGAAACAAAAAGGGATTATCCTAACGGCGCTTTTGCCGCTCATTTGCTTGGTTATATCGGAACTATGGATAATAAATTTTGGTCTCACAAAGAAGATAATACGGATTATCGTTTGAATTCAAAAATCGGTAAAAGCGGTATAGAAAAACGTTATGAAAGTGAACTTAAAGGTAGAGATGGGGGGCTTTATCTTGAAGTTGATTATATGGGGCGCGTAAAACAAAAACTTAAAGATAATAAATGGCGTAAAGGGGCAGATGTTTGGACTACCCTTAATTATGATGTCCAAAAAGCTGCCGAAGAAGGAATAAAGAAATCTATTACCGGGCGTGGAGCGGCAGTTGTTTTAGATGTTAAAACAGGGGCAGTTCTTGCTATGGTTAGCGCACCTGATTTTGACCCTAATATATTTATTGCTTACAGTGATGAAGAAATGCCTTCTTCGGCTAAAAAAATACCGGAATATAATTTGGCCCTGCAAGGGATGTATCCTCCGGCTTCAACTTTTAAGACGATAACCGGTATTGCCGCTTTAGAAAACGGAAGATTAGATTTGCACGATCATACAACTTGTAAGGGTAAAATTATGATGAATAATAGGGAATTTAAATGTTGGAAAACCCATGGCCCTAATATAGATTTTATGGAAGGTATGGCACAGTCTTGCGATGTTTATTTTTATGAACTTGCCTTAAAAACGGGGGCTTCTTCAATTGAAAAGATTCAAAGATTATTTAGACTTGGTCAAAAAACCGGTATAGATTTGCCCGGCGAAAAAAGTGGCAATATTTACGGCCCTTCAAAACGCGCAAGAAACAGAACTTATTGGTTTGCCGGAGATACTTTGAACCTTTCTATAGGACAAGGGGAACTTTTATTAACGCCTTTGCAGATGGCTGTTTATGGGGCTGCTCTTGCTTCAAAGGGTAATATTTTTAGGCCTTATTATATTCAAAAAATTGTTGATTCGCAGGGCCAGATTTTAGAAGAAAATCATCCCGAAATTATTGCTAGAGCAGAGCTTAAAGAAGGTCATTATGAAATTATACATCAGGCCTTAAAAGGTGTTGTTGATAGAGCAACTGGTCGTGCCGCAAGAGTTGAAGGTATTGATGTCTACGGTAAAACAGGTACAGCGCAAAATCCGCATGGTGATGACCACGGCTGGTTTTTAGCTTTTGCCGGTTTACCCGGACAAGAACCCGATATTGCCTTATCTGTGTTTGTGGAGTTTGGTAAAGGTGGTTCTTCGGCGGCGGCGCCTATTGCGCGTAATATAATAAAGGCCTATTACGGAGTAAAATAAATGTTTGGTAAAGATAATAGTATAAAAAGAAATTCTATAGATTTTGTCTTGTTGATAAGTGTTGCTTTGCTTACTCTTGTTGGGTTTGCTATAGTTTTCTCTGCTTTAAGCACTTCTTCTTTAGGGCAAAATGTTTTCAAAACACAGCTTATTGCCTTGCCGGTTGCACTAAGCGCTTTTATTGTCGGATGGTTATTTAATTATCAAATTTATTCTGAACAATATAAAAATCTTTATATTTTTATTATGGCTTTACTTATAGGGGTTTTAGTTTTTGGTGTAACCCAGAGAGGTTCGCATTCTTGGTTTAGATTCGGGATGATTTCTTTTCAGCCGTCTGAAATTTGCCGTATAGCAACGATTCTTATAAGTGCGGCTTTTTTACAAAGGCATCAGCAGGATATAAAGGAATTCAAAATTCTTGTTTGGCTTGGTCTTATTTTATTACCGATTTTTGCTTTGATAATGATGCAACCGGACTTTTCTTCAGTAGTAGTAACGGCACCGGCTTTACTTATTTTATTATTTGCGTCGGGTGTTAATATTTATTATTTTTGTTTGATTTTGGCTTTTGGTTTGACGGCTGGTATTTTCCCGATTTTATGGACATATTTCGGTTTGAATCCTACTCTTGCGGATAATTTCTTTGTGCAAATGATTTTATCTTTAAGAGATAATATTTGGTATATTTTGGGGTTTAGTATTTCCATATTTGCTATTTGCTGGTTTGTTAAACAATTATTAAATCAATTTAGAGTGGAAGTTTCCGGTGTGCTTGTTTTTATTTTGGCAGGGGCAATTTTATCGGGCTTTTTGAGCGGTTTATTTGTTGAAAAGAAGATGAAACCCTACCAAAGGAAAAGAGTGGAGGCTTTTTTAGCGCCTAAATCAGACCCTAAAGGTGCAAGTTATAATGTTTTACAAGCGCAAATTGCTATGGGCTCAGGCGGAATCTTCGGTAAAGGTCTGTTTTCGGGTACGCAATCGCGTCTTGGTTTTGTGCCTGAAAGGCATACCGATTTTATTTTGGCTGTTTTAGGGGAAGAAACAGGCCTTTTTGGCACTTTAGGTGTCTTGTTTTTATATGCCATTTTGCTTTGGCGCACAATGCTTATAGCCACGCTTTCAAGTGATATATACGGTTACTTGGTTTGTTGCGGAATATTCGGAATATTTTTTACTTATTTGATAATAAATTTCGGTATGCTGATAGGTCTTGTGCCTGTTGCGGGTATACCTTTGCCCTTTATTTCCTATGGCGGTTCTAATTTAGTTGCAAGCATGTGGGCATTTGGAATTGTTGAAAATATTTATCGCAGGCGTTTAACTGTGATCTAAAAATGTTATGATAGAGAGAGAGCAGATTTTTAAGTATAGGATAAAACTTATAAAAAAAGAGGGTGCTTTGCCCGCTCATGAGTTGCGTCTAAAATTGCAGGAGTTTTTGCTAGAGTCAAAACTCCCTTTTGAGTGGACAAAAAGCGGTCCCCGCCTAGTGCTGGGTCCGACGGAAAAACAGGAAAATATTTGTAATGAAGCACAGTATTTAGACCTTTATTTCCAAAGGGATATAAGCACGCGGATGATAGAACAGCAGTTAAGTGTTTTGCTAAAATCAATAGGTTATGAAACGGCTAAAATTGAGCAAATTCCGTTCAATCTATGTTCGGTAGAATCTTTAGCAAAATATGTTTGTTATGAGGCAAGTCCTATTAAGTTAAGAAGTGCTTTGCCCCAAGAAATAATGTTGCAAGTAGAAGATAAGGTAGTAAACATCAGACCTTTTATTAAGGAAATAAAAAAGTCTGTTGAAAACAAAATTGAAATAATAATTGAACTTGCCGCTTTAAGAAGTGTTGGCATAGAGCAGATGTTATTGAAGTTGCCTTGCCTTGAAGTTGAAAGCGCAAGTTTATTGCTTAAACGCAAAGCCCTTTTATGGCAGGATTCTAAAGGTGCGTTAAGGCAAATTTAAGGGAGAAAAAATGAAGAAAATTTCAGATAATCCTCAAGTTGAAGTTTTAGTTAATACTTCTTTTGAAGAAACAAGAATCGCCATTTTAGAAGATGGTGTCCTTTCCGAGTTAATGTGGGAAAGACGCGGCGCTTTGAATATTGTAGGTAATATTTATAAAGCCGTTGTGGAAAATGTTTTGCCCGGTATTTCAAGCGCATTTTTGAATATCGGTTATGAAAAAAACGCTTACCTTTATATTTCAGATGTTATTGAAGGGGATAAAAAACCCATAGATAAACTTCTCTATAAAGGCCAAGAAATTATGGTTCAAGTGGTCAAAGACGCTATCGGCACAAAAGGTATGAAGGTAACAATGGATGTTACTTTGCCCGGCAGATATTTAGTGCTTACGCCTAATCAACATTTTGTGGGAGTATCAAAAAATCTTGACTCACAAAAACGCCAAGAGTTAAATGACCTTGTAAGCCAACTTGCGCAAAAACATCTTGACGGTATGGGCTGTATAGTGCGCACCGAAGCCGAAGAAGCAACCCCCGATGAACTTGAAAAAGAAATTAAATACCTTTACCGCCAATGGAAGAGTATTATTACTAAATTTGAAAAAGTGCCTTCCCCGTCAATTTTACACGAAGATATGGACGGCGTTTTGCAAGTTTCAAGGGATATTTTATCCGAAGAAGTCAAACTCTATTTGCTTGATAATGAAAAAGATTATGAAAAAGTTTTGGAGTTTGTTAATAAAATTTCACCGGAACTTAAAGATAGAATTAAACTTTATAAAGGCAAAACACCAATTTTTGAGGCCTTTAATATTGACCCCGAAATTGAAAAATTACGCCGTATAAAATTGCCGCTTGAAAACGGTGGAAGTATCATTATTCAGGAAGCGGAATCTCTTTGTGCTATTGACGTTAACACCGGCAAATTTACCGGTTCAAAATCGCAGGAAGAAACCGTAACCCAAACCAATATAGAAGCCGCCTATGCTATTGCCCACCAGTTAAGACTTCGCAATATCGGCGGTATTATTGTTATTGACTTTATTGATATGAAAAAGGCATCTAACCGTCATAAAGTTGTTGATGCTTTAAACGATGCCGTAAAACGCGACAGAGCAAAGATTCGTATTTTACCTATTACGCGTCTTGGTCTTGTTGAAATGACAAGAGAACGCAAAAAAGAAAGCACCGGCAGTCTTATTACGGAAGAATGTCCCCAATGTCACGGCAGCGGCAGAGTTTTATCAGCCGAAAGTATGCGTATTAAAATACAAAGGGAAATTTATGATTTAACTCAAGGCCGACCCGGTGGTAATTTGAAAGTTTGTCTGCACCCCTTACTTGCAGAGCATTTGCGTGCAAAAATCGCTACTATGGAGCAAAATGTCCACCGCAGCGTAAAGATTCAGGCAGACGCCCAACTTCCTTGGGAAGATTATAAAATTGTTTTAGAATAATAAAACAAATAAACAAAAATAAAACCCCGCTTTTAAAAGAGCGGGGTTTTTTACCAGAGCAAATTTATTTTACAAATTCGCGCCAAGATTTGCCGTTTATTAACATATCTTTTGCTATGGCTTCTTGGCCTTCAATATAAGAATAAACGACCTCAAAATTATTTCCTTTTCCGTCTTTGGCAAAGACTCTTTCCCTAAAGGCCTTATCTAATTTGTCGGCGTGCTTTTCCGGTATATAAAAACGGCAGAGATTAGACCGCCAAGAGAGAGTTTTTCTCTTTGTTCTGCAGAAATCTTCTTTAGGGCAGACATTGTTTTTAAATTGCGTGCAGTCGGTATTATCCCAATCAATTTGATAAAGAATATATCTGCCGGACAGCATATCTTTTGGATCATAACCCATAATTTTTACAGTGACATCTCTACCGGCTTTTTGTTGGGTTGCCAAAGACAAAGTCCACACGATTAAGCAAATAAGAGGTAAAGTAAAAAGAAAAGCAAAAATTTTCTTGTTCATTTGAAAATCTCCATAGTTTTAATATATTTTGTAGTTCTTCGTAAGATATAAATTAAAGCAAGCACAAGTAAACCGGCGGAAATAAAACCTAAGCCGGAAGTCCATAAATTATTTATTTTGGAAATAAAGATTAAGAAAATATAAATTTCCGCAAGGATAGCATTTCGCTTAAAAGAAGAAATATTTTGACTTTTCATTGCTAAGAACATACGGAAAGTAAAGAAGCCAAAAACAAATAAATAAGCGCAGAGATTCTGCATTAAAGTGTTTTTACCAAATAAAAGAGTCCAATTAAGACCAAACGAAAAGCCGATATATATCACAATAAAATAAGCGATCCAAATAGAAACTTTAGCCGCTGCTTTCGGTAAAAGGGTATACTTTTCATATTGTTTTGAAATCCTTGTAAACATAAAATCTAAAGTCACAAAACAGATTAAAGCAAGCACGGTTTTCAGAGTGAAAAATTTCATAAAAGTATTCCAAATAGTTTCAAAGAAATCGGTGCTAATCAGTCCGTTCAACAACAAAATAAACCAAACTATATTAAAGAACAAAACGCGGCTTATCAAGATAAAAGGCAAGGAAAGTAAAGCCCAAGTTATAGCAAAATTTTGCCAGCCGCCATTTAGGTGGAAAACCTGTCCTATCAAACCTATAGAACCGCCTATCATCAAAAAAGATAAGATAATAAATAATTCCGTAAGTTCATGTTTTTCTCTTGTCCAAAAATGATAAGTAAAATAAGAAAAAGTACCCAGAATAATAAAATCACCGATTAATTTAACGGTATTAGTTAAATCTTGCCAATTAGCCGCAATTAATAAGCAAATACCGAGTCCTATAAGTAAACCGGCAATAATAAAAGCTGTTTTCCAAAAAGTATTATTACTGTTAGAGCGTTCAAAAGACAAAATATTTTCGCGCTGTTCAGGGGTTATTATTTGTTTTTCAACCCAAGCAGCGGTCTTGTTTGCTAAAGACATAAATGCTCTCCTTTAGATTATTACCATTTTTTGTATTTCCAGATGGAAATCATAAGCCAAACGGAAAGTACACCAAGCACCATAACTATCCAAAATGCGTAAGGATGTTTTTGCATAGGGATAGCCACGTTCATAGAAAAGGCGCTTACAACAAAGGTCGGCACCATAATACCGATTGTGATATTGTTTAAGCGCTTCATTAAAAGGTTCAAATTATTATTAACGATAGAGGCCCTTGCGTCCATAAGGCCGGCTAAAATGTCGGAGTAAATTTCCGCTTGTTTTTGGGATTGGGTATTTTCAACGATAATATCGTCTAAAGTTTCTCTGCTTGCTTCGTCAAAACCCATACGCGAGGAGAAGTTTCTTAATTTTTCAAAGGCAAAACCGTTTGCGGTAATTGCGCTGATATAATACACCAAACTTTTTTCCAAACTAAACAAATTGAGTAGGTATTTGTTATCAAGAGAACCTGCCATTTTCTTTTCAATTTCTTCGGACATTAAATTGATAACGCGCAAGTGTTCAAGATAATGGGCAATTGCATTATAAATAATTTTTAAGAAAACATCTTGTATGGAAGTTACATTATTAAATCTTTTACCGATAAACAACGGTATATCTTCCGTCATAACGATAACGAGTTTATCTTTGAACATAAATAAACCCATAGAAGCAACTTTGAAAACGAGTTGATCTTTGCCGGAGTAATTGCGCGGTCTGTTCAAAATCAAAACAGTATAATCCGGTTCTTGTTCTACACGGGGCAATTCTTCGGGGTCCATAGCGGAAGCAATAGTATGTTCGTCAATGGCTAAGTCATTGATTAAATATTGTTGTTCGGCTGCAGTAGGATTAACAAAAAGCAAAACATCGCAATTTTTTGCACTGATATTTTCGTCTTCCGCGATTTTGTTATCTTTTAATACATAAGTTTTTTGCACAACAAAAATCTCCCATAGTATCTTAAATAAAGAATAGCATTTTTAACACAAAAAAAGAACAGATTTTTATTTAATTTTTGATAATCTTTCCCAAAACTCTTCCATCGTTTGGACTCTCTTTTCAGGGTCCTCGTCTAAACATTGCTCAATTAACTCATCAACGGCCGGCGGAATGTTCGGTAAAAGTTTTGAAAGGGGAATAATTTTTTTTGTTTCTACATCAAAGCCTTCAATAGTCCAAGGCACTTGGCCGCAAAGGGTTTCGTAAAGACACACAGCAAGGGAATAAATATCCGATTGTTTTGACATAACACCTTTTTGTTGCTCCGGCGACATATAGGCCGGCGTTCCGGCCAAATTTTTAATTTCTTTTTTATTATTGCCGGCAAGTTTTTTAGCAACGCCGAAGTCCATTACTTTAGCGATACCGTTATCGGCAATCATAATATTGCCGGGTTTCAAATCACCGTGAACGATATCTTGGCTATGGGCGTAAGCAAGCCCTTTGCATACGGAATAGAACACTTTTTTTGCCTGTTCTAAAGAAAGGTTATTATCAATATCAAGGCGGGTTTCCAAAGTTTGTCCGTCAACATATTCAAAAACAAGATAAAGACTGTTTGCCGTTTCTATAACGGTATAAATTTCAACAATGCAAGGGTGGCGCAGCATTGCAACCATACGCGCTTCGGATAAAAATTGTTCTCTTACATAATCACTTGTCAAAAGTTCCGGACGGATTCTTTTTACGGCAACTCTTCTTTTAAGAACAGTATCATAGGCCTCGTAAACTTTACCCATACCGCCTTCACCTATCTGACGGATGAAATCATATTTTTCTTTGATATTTATGCCGGTATAAGCCGTGCCTTTTTTGTCTCTTAAGGAATAAATAGTTCTAAAATGCCAGAAGACCAAAACTCCTAAGGCGAGTATTACGCAACCCATATAAACAAAGAACCAAGGGGGCAATTGCTTTTTATTTTTTTGCTGCATTGCTTTTTTCATTGCGGATTGTGTGCCGTGATTATCAATTAAATTTTTTAATTCTTGGGCAAATAAATAATTGGGATTTAAGTCTAAAGCCCTTTCAACATCTTCGGTTGCTCTTAAATTATCGCCTTCTTTATAATAACAACTTGCGCGGATAGCAAATGCCTGTGCGTCGGAAGGTTGCCTTGCTATTGCCTGAGAGGCATAATAAATTGCGTTTTTACAATTTTCCTGTCTTTCATAACTTAAAGCAAGCAAGCGTTCAACTCTTGAATCTTGCACGCCGTTGGCAAGCAATTTAGAGGCTTCTTTTTGAATATAATCATAATCTTCTCTTGCGGCAGATTTTGTAAGTTCTTCAATTTTTGTGTTTAAATTTGCAATTTGTTGCGCTTCTGCTTGGGAAGAGTTTTGCTGATCTTGAGAGCCGTAAGGTCCCTCAATAATAATTGCTTTTTGCTGGGCAAAAGCCGGCAAAGAAATAAAGAGTAAAAAAAATAAAAAATGTAAACGAAGATTTCTCATAAATATATATTATTATAAAATGTTTTTATTTACAAGAGGGAAAATAAAAAACCCCGCAAATTATTTGCGGGGTTATATCTGTTTGATTTTATACTAGAAAGTATATCTTACTGAAAGGCCCATTAAGTGGCTGATGGAACTTTTGTAGTGAACTTTTGTTTCTTGGTCATAAGCCGTTCCTGTTAAATTTTGAACAAATAAGGCATTATAACTTAAGTCCAAAATAACATTTTTGCCTAAATCAAAACCTGCACCGAGACCGACGATATATCTATCATCAGCGGGGAGCATAACATCCATAAATCTATCGTTTATAGGAGATTTGTCAAAGATGAAACTACCGCGGAGTTTGGTTCTTTCACTTAAAGTATATTCTGCACCAAGGCCGATTCTGTAAGAATCTTGATATTCCTTCATATTGCCTTGTTTTGTTCCCATCATACCTTTATCCCCATAAATAGGTCTATGGTCAAAATAAATATCAATAGATCTAAAGCAACTCCAGAAAATATTTGTCCAGTTAAATTCAAATAACCATTTATCGGTAGGTCTGTAAGAAGCACCTAAAGCAAGTTGTGCCGGGAAGGTAATATCTCCCCAGAAATCACCTGAGTTAATGAAATGCGGAGTTATTGTTCCGACTCCGGGTATTGTAGCCGGACTGGGAGAATCATTTATATAGTCATATCTATTTTTACCTTTAACGCTATGGTCATTTCTCATGCGGAAACTACCGCCAAAGTTAACTTTTTCATTAGCATTATAAAAGAAAGCAATAATGCCGGAAGCGGAATAACTGTCTCCGTCTAAATTTAAATCGGCATCGACTTCGCTTTGATTACCGAAGCGTACCTTTTCTGTAAAGTTTAAATATTGAACTTCCAAACCGGCAGCAACGGAAAGTTTATCTGTTGCTTGGTAAGCAACTGTCGGTTGAATAGTATAAGTTACAACGCCAACATGATTTAAACTACCGCTAATATATGGGCTGGGAGGCAAGGTCCAACCTTTATCAGAATAATCATTACTTAAACCAAAACGGGTAAAAGCACCTAAGCCAAGCCACCATTTTTCCCCGATTTGCTGGGTATAATATAAAGCGGGCAAAGGCCACCATTCTCTGTCTGTATTGGTTTTTGCATTTCCATATTCAACATCATTTATTTTTGCAGTAACAAAGGTTGTAGATAATTGGACTTGTTTGCCGGGTAATTGGGTAATTAAGGCAGGGTTAAGTGCCAAAGATGCAGGTTCTGCATCGCCTGCTAAAACGGCACCGCCCATAGCATTGCCTCTTGCGCTGAATTCATATAAACCAAATCCCGCTGCAAAAGCAATCTGTCCGGCAAAGCAAACGGATAACACTAAAGTTGCGATTTTTGTCAGTTTTTTCATTTTTTCCTCCGTATTTCTATACTTATATTTTACCAGTTATAAAGTTTTAGGAAAAGAAAAAGTTTAAAAAACTATTGCTTTTAAAAGTTTTTTTTTGTTAGGGCACACTTACGCTCTTGGGTGTGCTGATTTGTGTTTTCTCTTCAGATCAGAGGTATTTACATGCGTGTAAATTTGGGTGGTATTTAGACTTTCGTGGCCTAGCATTTCCTGGAGTGAGCGCAAATCCGCCCCGCCGCCAAGCAGATGTGTAGCAAAAGTATGGCGCAAAAGGTGGGGGTGTAATTTTACCGAAATACCGCTTAATCGGCCAAGGGCGGCAAGGTCTTTCCACACGCAAACGCGGCTCATTTTTTTGCCGTCGCGGTTTAAGAAAAACTCATCACCCGTATTTTTTTTAGCAAAGTGAAAGCGCCTTAACTCAAGATAATTCTTTAGCACAGTGCATGCTTCCTTATTAATAGGCACAAATCTTTGCTTTCTGCCTTTACCGAAGGCAAGTAGCCACCTTTCTTCAAGATTGACATTTTCAATTCTTAAATTAACAAGTTCGCTGACTCTTATTCCGCTTGCATAAAGCAAATGCAAAATGGCTAGTGTTCTATGCTCGCTGAAAGTTTTTGCGGGGAAACTTAAAAGTCTGTCCATTTGCTCTTTTGTTAATTGTTTTGGCAAATGCCTTATAGTTCTTGCCGAAAGTAAAAAGCGCGAAGGGTCTTTTTTTATTATACCTTCCACCATTAAAAATTTATAATAAGATTTTAGGGCTTCAAGTTTTCTTTGTGTGCTGGCGGGCGCAAGAGTGAGTTCTGCTTTTAAATGGTAAATATAATTATCCAAAAACTCAGGTGTTGCCTGCACGGGTTCTGTTTGATTTTCCGCGCAGTAGGCAAAAAACTGCTTAATATCCCTGCCGTAAGCAAGGATAGTGTTTTGGGAAAGTTGTCTTTCAAAAGAAAGGTGATTTAGAAAATCTTCAATTTCCATTTTTTCTTTTTTTATAAAAATAGGGCTTACAGCGTGCAGCCATAAGCCCTATAAGTTAAAGTATAATTTTAGGCTGCTTTTTTTGCCTTTTTATCTGTCTTTGTCGGAACGGTGCCTGTGTTGAGGAACATTTCTTTTAATTGGTTCTCAATTTGCTGGGCAACTTCCGGATTATCTTTTAGGTATTGGCGGGCATTTTCGGCGCCTTGACCGAGTTTTTCGCCGTTATAAATATACCAGCTGCCGCTTTTTTCAATAACATTATTATCCGCACCCATAGAAAGGAGGCACGCCTCTTTTGAAATACCTTCACCGTGAAGCATAGTAAATTCCGCTTGTCTGTAAGGGGGCGCAACTTTGTTTTTAACAACTTTAACTCTTACGCGTGTGCCGATAACGTGTTCGCCGTTTTTAAGATTTTCAATTTTTCTGACTTCCAAACGAACGGAAGAATAAAATTTCAAAGCAAGGCCGCCCGGTGTAGTTTCGGGGTTGCCGAACATTACGCCGATTTTTTGGCGGAGTTGGTTAATAAAGATAATACTTGTTTTTGTTTTAGCAAGAAGACTTGTTAATTTTCTTAAAGCCTGACTCATCAAGCGTGCTTGCAAACCGACGTGGGAATCACCCATTTCGCCTTCAATTTCCGCTTGGGGAACAAGCGCGGCAACGGAGTCAATAACGATTAAATCTGTCGCACCGGAGCGAACAAGTTTTTCTGCAATTTCAAGTGCCTGTTCGCCGCTATCGGGTTGGGAAATAAATAATTCATCAATATTTACGCCGATAAGTTTTGCATAAGAAGGGTCCAAAGCGTGTTCGGCATCAATAAAAGCAACTGTGCCGCCTGCTTTTTGGGCTTGTGCTGCGATATGTAAACTTAAAGTTGTTTTACCGCCGGCTTCGGGGCCGTAAATTTCAATAACTCTGCCGCGCGGAATACCGCCGATACCAAGTGCTAAATCAAGGGAAAGTGCGCCCGTAGGTATACACTCAATTTTTTGTGTTGCCGCTTGGCCAAGACGGCAAATTGCGCCTTTTCCGAAAGATTTTTCAATTTGCCCGATGGCAAGTTCAAGGGCTTTTTTCTTATCTAAATTTGTTTCTGCCATTTTTGTTTCCTCCTATTTTTTAGCACTTTTGGCTTTTGAAATACTAAAAACTATTTTATCTTTTTCTTTATCAAAATCGGCCACAACTTCGCTCTTATCGCTTAATTTATTTTCCAAAATAAACTCGGCAAGAGGGTCTTCAAGTTCGCGTCTGATTGTTCTTAAGAGAGGTCTTGCTCCGTATTTAGGATCAAAGCCGGCTTTGACTAAAAAATCTTTTACATTTGCCGTAAATTTAATTTTTAAATTATGTGCGGCAAGTTTATTTTCAATATCCTTTAAGTTTATAGCAAGAATTTTGTGCATATTATCTTCTGTTAATTGGTGGAAGACAATAATTTCATCAATTCTGTTTATAAACTCGGGGTTAAAGGTTTTCTTTACCTGTTCAAGAACATCACCTTTCATATCGGAATATTGCTGTTCTAAGGTGTTTTGTGCGGTAAAGCCAAGGCGGTTGCCTTTATTAACAATTTCACGCGCACCGACATTTGAGGTCATAATAATTATTGTATTTTTGAAATTAACTTTATGGCCTAAATTATCGGTCAAACTACCTTCATCAAGCACTTGTAAAAGGATATTATAAATATCGGGGTGTGCTTTTTCAAATTCGTCTAAAACAACCACGCTGTAAGGGCGTCGTCTGACGGCTTCGGTCAGTTGTCCGCCTTCTTCATAACCCACATATCCGGGAGGCGCACCTATCAAGCGTGAAACAGCAAATTTTTCCATATACTCTGACATATCAATTCTTATCATAGCTTCTTCATCGCCAAATAAGAAAGAGGCCAAAGTTTTTGCAAGTTCGGTTTTACCTACGCCGGTCGGTCCTAAAAATAAGAAACCGCCCAAAGGTCTGTTAGGGTTAGAAAGTCCGGTTCTGCTTCTTTTAATTGCTTGGGAAATTGCGTGAACGCCTTCTTCCTGTCCGATAATTCTTTCGTGTAAAAAGGCTTCCATTTTTAAAATTTTATCGGTTTGGCTTTGCGTTAAACGCGTAACGGGAATACCCGTCCATTTAGAAGCGACAATAGCAATATCTTCGGCGGAAACCTCGGGATGTTTTTTCTTTTTATTTTTAAAGAAAGTTTCTTTTGCCTTTTCAATTTCTGCAGAAAGTTTTTCTGCTTTTTGTTTTACTTTTTCGGCAATTTCATATTTTTGTTTATTAAGGGCTTCTTCTTTTTCTTCAAGTAAAGAAGCAAGCGTTCTTTGCTTTTCTCTTAAATTAGGCGGCAAAGTTGAGTTTTTAAGGCGCACTCTTGAGCCGGCTTCATCAAGAAGGTCAATTGCTTTATCGGGCAAAGCACGCTCGGTAATATATCTATCTGCGATATTTGCCGCTGCTTTAATTGCTTCATCGGTAAAGACAACTTCGTGATGTTGTTCGTATTTGTTTTTTAAACCTTTTAAAATTTCCAAAGTTTCATTTAGGGAAGCAGGTTCGGTTGTGATTGGTTGAAATCTTCTTTCTAAAGCGGGGTCTGCTTCCACATATTTTCTATATTCGTCAAAAGTGGTTGCGCCGATACATTGAAAAGAACCTCTTGCAAGAGCGGGCTTTAACATATTTGAAGCGTCCATAGAACCTTCCGCCGCGCCAGCTCCGACGATAGTATGAAACTCATCAATAAACAAAATAACATTTTTTGCTTCTTCCACTTCGCTGATAATATTTTTAAGGCGCTGTTCAAACTCACCGCGGTATTTTGTGCCGGCAACAAGTGAACCTAAATCAATAGTAACAAGGCGTTTATTATGTAAAACTTCGGCAATTTCACCGCTTGCCATACGCTGGGCAAGACCTTCAACGATAGCGGTTTTACCTACACCGGGGTCGCCGATTAAAATCGGATTATTTTTTGTTCTTCTTGCAAGGATTTGGGTTAAGCGTTCAATTTCTTCTTCTCTGCCGATAACAGGGTCTAGTTTACCTTCGCGTGCAAGTTGAGTTAAATCGCGGGAGTGTTCATCAAGCGTAGGCGTTGGAGATGTTTCCTGCTTTTTTTCAAGCGTGGATAAAGTTTTATTTTGCTTTTCTTTTTCTTCTTTAAATTCTCTTTCCTGCTCGGAAATTGTTTTTAAAACTAAAGCGCGGATAAGGTCTTCGGTGATATTAAAATTCTGTAAAATTTTTGCACCGACACCTTCTTGCTCTCCGGCTAAACCTAGCAACAAATGTTCTGTATTAATAAACACACTGTTTAAAATTTGGGCTTCTTCAAAAGAGCGTTCAAGCACTCTTTTTGCTCTTGCGGTAAAAGGTATTTCACTTGGGATAGAAACATTATCGCCTCTTCCTACAAGTTGTTCAATAGCATTTATAATCTTGGGTGCTTCAAGACCGAGATTGTATAAAATAGCATAGGAAATTTCGCCTTCTGCTTTGGCAAGACCTAGCAAAATATGCTCCGTTCCCACATAATCGTGATTTAATTTTTTTGCTTCTTGTTGTGCAATTAAAACTGCTTTTTGTGCGCCTGGGCTAAATCTTAACATAATAAAATCCTTTGGTTCTAAAATATATTTACTTATATTATATATAAATTTACGGACACCTTAAATTTTCTTTCTTTTAGGAAATTTGATATTGACATCTTTTAATATCTGCCTCAAATAACCTAACTTGTAAAATAAGAGCGCCTGTAATATAACAAAAGTAAAACAGTTTATAAATATTTTAACAAAAATATTGCCGCTGTAAATATTAAGTACTTTTATGAGATAAGCAAGCAAAATACTCCCGCCTAAAAGGAAAAGTAATTTTATATTGTGTTTTGTGTAATCAAGGAAAGGTGCAAATTTTTTTGCTGTTGTAATATTGCAAATTAAAATTACTATATTTAAAAGCAGCCATAAACTGGGGAAGATAAAAGCACCGTAAGTTTTTATGGCAAAGATAAAAATAATTATAAAAATTAAGTTTATTAAGGTATACCTTAAGGCCGTTTCCTTAATTAGACGCATAGCACCTAAAAGCGAAGTAAAAGTTGTATTAAGAGAAAAAGGTATCACCGCGATTATAAAAAATTGTAAGAAGAAAGCAGTATCTTGCGCATCTTGAAAATTAAAATTGCCGCGCATAAATAACATTTCAACAATATCAAGTGCAAAAATAGCAGTAAAAGAGCAAACGGGAATAAGCATAAAAGCCAAAAATCTTTCCGCTCTTAAAAGCGTGCTTTTTATTCCCTCTTGATGTTCCGCGGCGGCTTCTTGGGTAAGTTTTATTTTTGCTATATTATTTATTTTGAAAGTAAGAACATCTTGCGGAGTATCGGAAATCATACGGGAATAATTTATAGCACTTATTAAACTCGCCTGTAAACCCGAAATTAACCATAAAGGAACATAATTAAGTAACATCAGCAAAAAATTATTCGGTTGCATAGCCCAAAAATCTTTTTTAAATTTA
>JAZRZE010000071.1:0-25415 GCA_045601125.1 Elusimicrobiaceae bacterium
ATTTTTTCATTTTTAAAAATAAATTCTCAACATATAATAAGCAAGGGCTTGGGTCATTAAAATACCTAGGCCTATAAAAATACCTATCCACAATATTATTTTAGTAAAAAAAGTTAAATTCAAAATAACGGCTACAAGTAAACTTGTTCTTGCTGAAATTATAGCAAAAGCATCTGCTTTATTTTTTATAATACCAAGGCTTCTGACTATAAAATGCCTTGCGAAAAATAAAAATGTGCTGATAATGCCGATTGCCGCAATACCTAAAGCGGTTTTTTGGGCATATTTTCTTATTTTATAACTGTAATCCGCAAAGGCCTGAGAAATTAATTTTGAAAGTTCTTTTTTTGAAAACATTTCAAAGGAAAGATTATTTATCCTGTTTTCAATAGAAGTTTTCAAACTGTTCACGGCTTGCCTTATCAGTAAACCGAAATGTTGGGAAAAAACTTTCAAACTGACTGTCATACCCATAAGAAAGCCGTAAATAAGACCTAAAACCGTAAAGAAACCGAAATGTATTATACCGAATATTATTTTGAACCAAAGCGGAGAAGCATAATTGTAGGCAATTACATCAAAAATGAAATAAGCCCCTATCAAGAAAAGGATAGTGGGTATTATTATATAAGGCAACATAATCTTTACGCTTTTTGAAAGCATATTTGTAAAATCTTGGGCGAATTTTTGCTCTTTATGATGGTTTTGTTTATGGAAATTTCTTCTATGAAAAAAACGTTTGACGGATAAAGATTTTTTATTTTCTCTTACCGCAGGCAAATTTTTGTTTTCTTCTTTTTTTGTATTATTTATTTTTTTATTTTGTTTTTCTTCTTGCATAGTAAACCTCTATTGTTTTTGTGTCGCAAAGTCTAAAACTATCAAAAGAGTTAGTTTTAATTGCTGATAAAAATCTTCTAAAGCGATATTTTCATTACTTTGATGGGGGCCGCCTTCACCGGAGTTAATAAGAGGCCCGATACCGTAAGTAATAATGCCGTGCCTTCTTAAAATTTCACTTTCGCTGGAAGCCGGCGTCATAGTCCTTAAAGTTAAAGTTTTTGGAAACACCTTTGTTACGGAATTTTTTATAGATTGGAAAAGGGCCTCCTCTTCTAAAGATGGTTGCGGAAAGGGCATTTCCGGCTTTTCTAAAATGGAAAGGATAATACTTTCATCTTGGGTAAACAAGTTGTTTAAGTCTTCAAAGAAAGTATCCGGCGAAGTCCAAGGTAAAAGACGGCAATTTAAGACCGCTTGGGCTTGGCTTTGCACGATATTATTCTCATTGCCGCTGCTTAAAATAGAGGGGGTAATGGTGTTTACAAGTTGAGTTTTTAGGAAGTCATCATCCATAATAATTTTGGCTGCTTGGGCGGATAATTGTTTGTCTTCTCCAAGAAGCATATCAATAGTAGTTTTTGCGTCGTCATCCTGTAAAGGATAAATTTGCTCAAAAAATTTTTTTGTCCACTCATTTAAAATCGGTTCTTGCGGGTGATTTTCTATAGTTTGAAGGGCTTGAGATAATTTATAAATGGCATTTTCTTGATTAGAAGAAACAGCGGTATGGCTTTCTTCCCCTATCGCGCTGACTAAAATATCCATATACATTTTTGAAGCACTTTCTACGAGAAATAAATCGCTACTGTTTTCTGTTTTTATTAATCCGCCGCCTTCGTTTAGGGCATAGGCGGCTTGGAGTTTTTCCGGATATTTATCAAACAGAAATTTTAAGCCCTTTTCGCCGGTGGCTTCTTCATCCGCTGAAAATACAAAAATAATATCACGGTTCAAAGGTATATTATTTTGTTTTAGCCAAGTTAAAATAGTTAAATTTACGGCAGCATAATTTTTGGCATCGCTTGCGCCAAGTCCGTATACTTTACCGTTTTCTATTTGGGCTTGTGTCGGCGGAGTTCGCCAATTATCGCTGATAGCGGCAGTATCTAAATGGGAAATTAAAATTAAGGGCTCTAAGGGATTTTGAGTGTGGGCTTTTAAAACGGCAATAAGATTTGCGCGGTTTTTTTCCATACGGAATATCCGCCAATCAATTTTATTATCTATTAGGTTTTTATAAATATAGCGTTGGGCTAAAATTTCTTTGGGATTTGGTTGTGCTGTATCAATATTTATCAAATTTACCAAATGATTCAAAGCGGTTTTATTTAGATTTTCATAATCAACTGCGTTTGTTTGTGAAAAACAAACTAAAGTGAAAATCAAAAATATCAATGTAAAAAATACTTTTTTCATTTTATTTTTAGGTTTAACCTATCTCCCGCTTTAAGATTATGTTTTTGGGAAAAACCGCTGTTGACTTCTAAGACATATTTACCAAATCCTTCTGCGGTGGCTACTTCTTCTTCCGGTGCTGCTATATAGGAGTGGGGCACTTTTTCAGCGATATTTACTATTTTACCTTTGGAATCAACAAATATAATATCTAGGTCAATAAGAGTGTTTTTCATCCAAAAGTAGCGGTTCTCATCTTTTGAAAAAATAAAAAGCATACCCTTATTTTCATCAAGATTTTCCCTAAACATAAGGCCGCGTTCGGTTTGCTCACGGGTTTTGGCCAGTTCTATCTCAATTTCGGTGCCGTCGGGTAAAATAACTTTATTTTGCATACATCCTACCAATAAAAGAGGATAAAGAAAAAGAATTAAGAAAATCCTATACATACCTATAGTTTACTAAAAAATTACAAAAGGGGCTTGATTTTTTTGTATAAATTAATAGAATATACTTAAGGGAGGATTTAAGTATGAATAAAAGTCGTATCACTTTTTTTGTATCTTTATTTTTAATTGCTGTTACAGGTTCTTTATGTGCCCAGACGGTTAAATATGTGGCGTATTTTCCGGTGCCTTATCTATCGCATAAGACTATTAATGCCCAAACGGTTTATTTTGCAGGGAGAGTAAACGGACTTGAGGATAAAAAACCAACTTCTTTAGATAAAAATACTGTTGATATTAAAGGAAATTTAAGTGTTAATAGAATTCATGCCCAAAAAGATTTGGAATTAAAAAATTCTGAAAATACTTCTACTGCTATAACTGTAGATATTGTTGCCGGCGAAAATGTGGATTGGTCTATGGTAAACACTGGCGGAACCTTTATTGTAGATAAAGCTAGCGGAGAATTAAGTATCAGTGCGATATCTTCAAATAATTCTTCCGGTGTTAAACAATTAAATGCAGATGATTCCTTAACCATAAAAGCCGTAAATTGGAATAGCGGAGATACTACTGACACAACAAATAACGGTTTTGTAAAAAGTCCTGGTAATACTTATGCTTCAGCCAGCAGTTCAGCAGATGGTTTTCCTATCGGCACAAAAAGATTTTGTTGGGTGCCTTTAAGAATAAAAGGGACTTATGAGTATCAGTATTATTTGATAGCTTATAACGGAACTACCTGCCCATAGTTAAAGATAATTTCTTATTAAAAAACCTGTCTTTTATAAGACAGGTTTTTTTGTGCGTATATCTTGGATAGAAACATCGGTATAATAGTGTTTTAAGATTTCTTTATAGTCTTGTCCGGCGCTTGCTCGGCCGCCGCTGCCTGTTTGGCAAAGACCGACGCCGTGTCCCCAACCGCCGCCGTAGAAAATGAAGGATTTTATTTCTCCCTTTTCATAATTGGGCTGAACAATAAAATAAGTGCTTCTTAGCATACCGGTAGCAAGATATTTTTTTATTTCATGTTCTTTTGTTAAAATTAAAGTATTCTTTTTACCTATTATTTTAACGCCGTGAACATAGCCGGAGCGTCCTCTTTTCAGCGGGACTATGGCTTTTATCGGACCGATATCTTTTTTTCGGTTGGCGACTTCTCTTAATTGGCTTTCTTCTAAAACTCTGGTCCATCTGAAAGTTGCCGGACTTACATTTTTGAAATAACGGCTGTAAGCAGGGCGGCTGTGCTGAAGTAATTCTTTAAAGTGATAGGGTTGAAGATTTTCTTCATTAAAATCTTGATAATCGGAAACGGGTTTTAGATAATTATGGCTGAACCAGCCGGCTTCGGCGCTGCTTTGGGTATAACCGCCGCAGTTAGAAGAAAAGACCGCTTCAATAGGTTTATCCTGATAAGTTAAAATCTGTCCTAAAGTTGCTTCGGTTGCGCTGTTTGTTCTTTCCCTTTCGGCGCGGACTCCGCCGTAAACTTGGCAATGTTGTGTATCGCAGACATCATAGCCCCACTTTTTATGCTTGCCCAAACCTTTTATGGCATAAGTGCGAGCAATAACTGCCTGAGATTTTAGGGCCTCAAGCGGGAAAACACTTGGCATTTCCGAAGCCACAACACCGTAAACATATTCTTCAATATTTACATGATTAACGGGAATAATACCGTTTAATTTTTTATTAAAAATTAGTTCAAGGGTTCCTCTATATTCATTATCTTGGCGGCTTATCCAAGTGGTACCATGCCCGCTGAGTAAATCTTTTATTATTATGGTATGGCCTTCATTTTCGCTTGATTGCGGAATAATTTTTGCCGATACCGAAACATAAGTTTTTTTATTTTCAGGGCTGACTAAATACATACTATTTTTTTCAACAATGGCTTTCCACCAAGTTTTTGCTTTGCCGGATACGAGCAATGTTCCGTGATTATCCATTACCTTAAAATCATGGGAAGGGGAAAATTTTACTTCTTTTAGACCTATCGGTCCGCCGCTGATTTTTGCGCCAAGCCCAACGCGTATCATAGGCAAAGTCCCCTCAAAAGATTGCGGTTTTTGAACATTAGTGTGGGTTTTGATAACCTTATCTTTATTTTGCGGTATCTCCTGGGAATTTTTTTTGCTCAAGAGAGGACGCGTTTTCGCTATTTTTTGATTTATAGTTTTATCATTTCCTTCTACGGCGTGGACCCCTATATAATTTTTATAGGCCTCAGTATAATCTTTTAATTTAACAAGGACATCGGCATATCTTTCTTTTGCTTCAATAAATTGGTTATCGTAATCAATAACTTTTTTATAGGCATCGCGGGCTTTTTTGTAATCTTTTTGTTTAGCGTAAAGATCGCCAAGTAAAAAATTAGCAAGAGCGGTATGATTATTAAACTTTTCCGCCAGTTGTAAATTTTTTATAGCGAGTTTTGGCATATCTAAACCGATTTGCGCTCTGGCTAAATTGATATAATAAAAATCGGTTTTTGTTTCTTGCCCGACAAGACGGGTAAAAATATTTTCCGCATTAAGATAATAACCGGCATTGAGATAAGCATCCCCGGCAAATTCAAGAACGGTTTGATCTTGGGGAAATTTCTTTAGAGCAACGCTTATAGTATCAATGGCAAGTTTGTTTTGTCCCAGTTCAAGAGCAATATAAACAGCATTTAGGAAGGCATCCCTTTCTTCCGTTGTTTTTGAAATTTCCAAAAATTTATTTAAGGCCTCTTGCTGTTTCCCGTTAAAATATAAATCTGACGCTTCTTTTATGGTAGTGGCACCACCCATAAGCGTTAAACCGGTAAATAAAAAAGAAAATAAAAGTGCTTTTAATCTTATCATTTACTATAATTATACTATTATGAGAGAAATTCCAAAATGGCTAAAAGATTTAGCCGCCCAAAAAAAAGCAGCTTTTTATACCCAAAAAGCCCAGATTCTAAAGCAAACTTTAGACGATAATTTTTGTACTGTTTGCAAAGAGGCCAAATGCCCAAACCGCGGAGAATGTTTTTGTAGCGGAGAGGCAACAATAATGATACTTGGTGCTATTTGCACGCGCTCTTGCCGTTTTTGTTCTGTGCCAAAACACCAAATTCCAAAACCGCCGGACCCTCAAGAACCGCAAAAAATTGCTGCTTTCGTTAAGCAGAGAAATTTGAAATATTTAGTTTTAACAATGCCGACAAGAGATGACTTAAAAGATGGCGGTGCTGCGCATATTGCCGCTGTTTTAAGAGAAGTAAAAAAAGAAAATCCAAGTTGTTTAATAGAGCCGTTAATTTCAGATTTACAGGGTAATATAGACGGCTTAAAAACTATTCTAAGCGCAAAGCCGCAAGTGTTAGGGCATAATATGGAAACGGTGCCTTCGCTTTATTCAAAGGTGCGTTTAGGGGCTTCTTATGAACGCTCTTTAGATTTGCTAAAAAAATCAAAAGAAATCGATCCCGATATTTTGACTAAAAGCAGTTTGATGCTCGGTCTGGGTGAGACAAAAGAAGAATTAAAACAAGTGTTTGAAGATTTACGCAAAGTCAATTGTGATATGCTTACCTTAGGGCAGTATTTAGCCCCGAGCAAAGAACATTTGGAAGTGCAAAGTTATCCTACTCAGGATTATTATGACGAACTAAAATCCTTTGCTTTATCTATAGGTTTTAAGGCCGTTTTGGCCGGCCCCTTTGTGCGCAGTTCTTATAAAGCGGGTTTTTTATATAAAGAAGCAATAAAAAAAGCGTGCTAAACAAATAGCACGCTTTTTACTAAAAACTATTCTTAGTCATCATTCATAATATAGCAAGACATAGCAGCAAAAGTTTGATTGCTAGTAACGGCGGGGTCGTTTTCTGCTAAAACACCGGAAGAAATACTTTCACAAACTTTTCTAGCTTTACTATGTTGATTATTGCCATCCCAACAGCAATACATTCTTGTTTCCGTAGCATAAATGTAGTAAACGAGATTGGGTACTTGTTGGCAAGTTTCATCGCCGGATGCTTTGTTTCTACAAAAAGCGGCAGCAAGAGTTTGCGTATCATTGTTAGAATCTGCCATCTGGTACGTTGAACTGAAGCAACAGAAATTTCTGAAAGTGGAAGTCCAACCGTTTTCGTCTGTTTGAATAATTGTGCTATCAAAGGCCAAATAATCCATTCTGTGGGCGGGAGTATAGTGCTGCGTTTCTGCATAAATAAGAGCTCTGGCACTTTGCCATTGGCGTAGATAGTCTGTTGCTTCCGATACTTTTGCTGTTTCCAAATTTGTCAAATAACGAGGCACGGCAAAAGCCGTTAATATACCGATAAGAAACACTACTACCAGTAATTCTGTTAAAGTAAAACCTTTATTTTTAAATTTTTTTATCATAAACCTTTTCCTTATTTAATTTGAAGTTTGCTTAAGTCGGAAACTTCTTTTGTAAGCAAGATTTGTATTTCCTTAAGCAAAGCCAAACGATTGTTTTTTATTTCTACTTCATTAACATTGACCATAACTTCCTTAAAGAAATCTTCTAGCGGAGCAGCTAGCATAGCAAGGGTGGCGAAAATTTCTTTAAAATTAGTTTCGGTTTCTGTTCCTTTTTTACTTAAAATTTCTTTGACATCCCTTAATGTATTATATAAAACTTTTTCCTGATTGCAAGAGAAAAGTTTTTCTTGTAAGTTAGGCAAATTTTGTATTTCTGATTTTTTGAGAATATTAGAAATTCTTTTTGCCGATTGAGAGGCCTGCATTAAAGAGGGGCTGTCTTTAGCGCTGTTTAAGGCCCTTGCTATAAGAACAAGTTTATTTAATGGCTTATCTTTTAAGGGGACAAGGGCCTCAATTACATCAGCGGGAATTTGTTCCTGTTCAAGCAAGAAGGCAAATCTTTGCCACATAAAACCGAAAAGTTCTTCTGTTTTTGAGTTTTCAAGTTTCGGTAAAAGAGCAACAGATTTATTTATAAGTTCTTGTAAGGGGATATTGATATTTTTGTCTAAAATAATTCTTACTGCCCCCATTGCCTGACGGCGCAAAGCAAAAGGGTCTTGGCTGCCGCTGGGCACTTGATTTGCCGCAAAGTTAGCCGCAAGAGAATCTATTTTGCCTGCTAAACTTACAATTGCACCGCAAAGTGTTTTAGGCAAAGCAGAAGAAGCACTTAAAGGTAAATAAAACTCACCGATAGCGCTGGAAACTTCTTTTGGCATAGAACCCTTTTGGGCATAAACACCGCCTATATAACCTTGTAATTCGCTAAATTCATAAACGACACTGCTTGCTAAATCAGCATAGGAATAATGGGCTGCTTTTTTGATATATTCTTGTATTTCTTTGGGTTGGTCTTTAGCAATAAAGGCACAAAGTTCTTCCACTCTTTTTGTTTTTTGCGCCATATTGCCAAGCCCATCAATAAAGTTAATAGTGGAAAGTTTTTCAAACATTTTATCAAGGCCGGTTTTGATATCGTTTTCAAAGAAGAAAACGGCATCTGTTAAGCGGGCTGTCATAACATTTCTAAAACCGTGTCTAACTTCATCTTGGTTTACACTGATACCATCTCTGACGGCAATAAAATGCGGTTGTAAATTGCCTTGTTTATCTACCACAGGGAACATTCTTAATTGTTTTTTAAGAACGGTGGTAATAAGTTCTTTGGGTAATTGTAAAAACTTAATATCCATATCACCGCTTAAAACAACAGGATGTTCGGTAAAAGATATTGTTTCATTTATTAAATCTTCATCTAAATCCGGCTGATAACCAAGTTTGGAAGCAACCGCGTTTAGGGCTTTTATTAAAGTTTGTTTTCTTTCTTCAATATCGGCGAGTATCGGTTGTTCAAGGTTTCTTAAATTAGGGATATAATCTTGCGGAGTATTTATTTTTACGGGTTTTGCTCCGAAGGAAAGCAGCGGTAAAGTCGTTTTTGTGCTTTTTACACCTGCAATTTCAAATTTGATTAGTTTATCGCCGTATAAAGCAAGGATGTTTCTTATAGGACGGGCAAAGTGTAAACAACTTTCTTCCCAAACCATATTTTTGGGAAACACTAAACTTCTTATAATGCTTTCAAAAATTTGCGGTAAAAGAACATCGGTTTTTTGTCCTTTTACAATACATTTTGCATAAAGGAAAGGCCCTTTAGGCGTTTCAACGACAACTAAATTTTGCGCTTTTAAGCCGTTTCTTTGGGCGAAACCTTCGGCTTGTTTTGTGTAATTGCCGCCTTTGTCTTTTAACATAGCGGCCGGGGGGCCTTTAACTTCTTTTTGAATATCGGCTGACTTAGAGGCAAGTTCTTTAATTTCTACACATAATCTTCTGTAAGTGCCAAAAGTGTTGACGGAGGAATATTCTAAATTATTTTCCTTTAGAATATTTTCCGTATTAGTTTTTAATTGCTCAAGCGCACCGAATAAAAAGCGGGCGGGCAAATGTTCTGTTTCAATTGCTAAAAGTGCTGTTTTCATAGTTTTTCTTCCGGAGTATTAGCTTTTACATATTCTTGCGCGCAAAGTTTGGCTAGAGAGCGGATTTTCGTAATAATATTTGTTCTGTCTGAAACGGAAATTGCTCCGCGCGCTTCTAAAATATTAAAATAATGGGAAACTTTCATCGCGCAGTCGTATGCCGGCAAATAAAGACCGAGTTTGCAAAGTTTTTTACATTCCTCTTCATTTTCGGCTACATAACGGCGTAAGTTTTCAATATCGGCCTGTTCAAAATGATAATGGGAAAATTGCCTTTCGCTTTCTTTTACCATTTCGCCATAGGTTGTAGTATCATTCCACATAACATCAAAGACATTGTCTTTTTTCTGACTGAACATAGCAATTCTTTCAAGACCGTAAGTAATTTCGGCAGTTATGGGTTTTAAGGTATAACCGGCCATAATTTGGAAATAGGTAAATTGCGTAATTTCCATACCGTCAAGCCACACTTCCCAACCGACACCGCTTGCCCCTAAAGTGGGGGATTGCCAGTCATCTTCAATCCAGCGCACATCGTGCTTTTTAGGATCAAGGTCAAGTGCTTTTAAGGAATCCAAGTAGAGTTTTTGGACATTTTTCGGAGCCGGTTTTAAGATAACTTGAAACTGGTGAAATTTGCCAAGACGGTTGGGATTATCACCATATCTTCCGTCTGCGGGTCTTCTGCTGGGTTCAACATAGCAACAATTTGTCGGTTTTTCCGTAAGAGAACCGAAGAAAGTGGCCGGATTAAAAGTTCCTGCCCCTTTTTCTAAGTCATAAGGCTGAACAATAAGACAGCCTTGCTTTTTCCAATAATTTTCTAATGTGTGGATAATGTCTTGAAAGTTCATATACTTATATTATATTAAATTAAAACTTAAATGTTTAGACTAGGCGCCGAAGCGTCTTTGGCGGGAAGAAAAATCTTCTATTGCAGCAAGTAATTCTTTTTCTCTAAAATCGGGCCAAAGGGTTTTGGTAAAATAGAACTCGCTGTAAGCGGCCTGCCATAGAAGGAAGTTTGATAAGCGTTGTTCACCTGAAGTCCTTATAATTAAATCCGGATCGGGAAGATTGTTATAAAGGCATTTTTCAAAATTGGCTTGGGTCGGTTTTAAGTTCTTTTCTTGTAATTTTGAAATGGCTTCTAAAATTTCCTGTCTTGCGCCGTAATTTATAGCGAGGTTCAAAGTTAAGCCCTTATTGTTTGCTGAAGATTTTTCGACCTGTTCCATTTTGGAAAGAATTTTTTTGGGTAATTTTTTGCGGCTTGAACTGAAGATAATTTTAATTTCTTTGTCTGGATTATTTAAAAATTTATCTAAAGTTTCCTCAAGCAAATTCATTAAGGAAAGAATCTCCGTTTTAGGTCTTGCCCAATTTTCCGTAGAAAAAGCATAAAGCGTTAAATATTTAACGCCCAGTTTTTTAGCTTCTTTTGCAATTATTTCAACGGATACGGCACCTTCTTTATGCCCTTTGGAACGGGTCAACCCTTTTGCTTTTGCCCAACGGCCGTTACCGTCCATAATAATAGCGATATGTTTTGGTATTTTCATAAATTAAAAAGGGTTTGGCCAATAATAAAGCCAAACCCTTACTTAAGACAATTAAATTGTCATTATTTCTTTTTCTTTAGCGGCTACAATTTTTTCAATTTCACCGATAGTTGCGTCCGTATCTTTTTGGATTTGGACTTCATATCTCTTCAAATCATCTTCGGTAATTTCGCCGGCTTTTTGTGCTTTTTTAAGTTTCTCCAAAATATCGCGTCTTTCATTGCGAACGGAAACTTTATAATCTTCGCTCATTTTGGAAATAGTTTTTGTGAGCATTTTGCGGCGGTCTTCTGTCATAGGGGGTAAAATAATTCTGATGATTTTACCGTCGTTCATAGGTGTAACACCTAAATCCGCTTGTTGAAGGGCCTTTTCGACCTCTTTAATTGCGCTGATGTCATAAGGTTGAATTTCTAAAGTTTTGGCATCGGCAACATTTAAGAGTGCCATTTGTTTTAAGGGAGTGGGCACGCCATAATATTCCACGCGCACATTTTCTACCATTTGCGGATTGGCGCGGCCGGTTCTTAAAGTGCCTAAATCTCTATTTAATTTTTGGGCAACTTGTGTCATATTTTGTTTGGTTTTACTTAAGAGTTCATTAATACTTTCCATAAATACCTCGTTAATTTTAATAAATTGTTGTTCCTATTTTTTTACCTTGTGCGGCAAGTTTGATATTGCCTTTTTTATGCAAGTTAAAAACGCAAAGTTTAAATTTATTTTCTAAGCATAAAGCAAGGGCTGCGGTATCCATAAATTTAAGACCTTTTTTAATAGCTTCCTCATAAGTTATTTTAGCAATTAATTTTGCTTTAGGGTTAATTTTAGGGTCGCTATCATATACGCCGTCAACTTGGGTTGCTTTTAAAATTGTATCGGCTTTAATTTCGGCTGCGCGTAAAGCAGCAGCGGTATCGGTGGTAAAGAAAGGGCTGCCAGTGCCGCCGGCAAAAATAACTACTCTGCCTTTTTCTAAATGGCGGATTGCGCGCCTTCTTATAAAAGGTTCGGCAAGTTTATCCATATTGATAGAGGTTAAAACTCTTGTCGGAACTCCTATATCTTCTAAAGCAGACTGAAGGGCAATAGCGTTTATAACGGTTGCAAGCATACCCATATTATCGGAGTTTACTCTGCTGATAATTCCGCCGCCATCGCGCACGCCTCTCCAAATATTTCCGCCGCCCATAACGATAGCAAGTTGGCATTTTGTTTTAAGGGCTTCTTTTATTTCTTTGGAAATGGAGCGCATTTCTTTTGGGTCTAAACCCCTTGAATTAGAGGAGCAAAGCGCTTCCCCGGACAACTTTAAAAGTATTCTTTTTGCCATAAATTAAATTCTCCTAGTTTCCTTTATGATACAAAATATTGATATAATATGTATAGGGTAATTTGAAATCGTTTGCATAATTTAAGCAAAAAAGATAAAATATATTAACACATTTAAGAGGTATTAAAAATGGCAAAATTAAAAACAGGACGTCATACAAGCGCTTTAAAAGCACAACGTCAAGCAGTAAAAAGAACTTCTGCAAATAAGGGTTTGAAGAAAACTATTCACCTTGCTGCAAAAGAAGTTGCTACTACAAAATCTGCAAAAAGCGTAGCAAAGGCATCTTCTGCTTTAGATAAAGCTGCAAAGAAAGGTGTTATACACTGGAAGGCAGCCGGCAGAAAGAAATCCCGCTTGGCTAAACTTGCAAACAAAGCCGCGAAAGCAACTAAATAACTTTTAGTATGAAAAAACTCCGCCTGTAAAAAGGCGGAGTTTTTTTACGGAAAATTTATAGAATTTTAATCCCCTTTGCTTAAAGGTGGGAAGAATTTTAAACTTATCTTAACAAATTTGAAACCGGCAAGTTCGAGTTTATTCCTGTCAATATCCCAGTAGTGAATTTTTAGCATTTTACCTAATTCTTCTATGGATATCTTAAAGGCCTTACAAACAAGCAGGGGTGTTATATCTTTTGTTTTTGCTTGTTGGGGCAAAGTGGTATCGCCCAGATAAAATCCGAAAGCTTTATAAATACGGCCTCTATAAATAAATTCAAAATCACATAAAATCTTTCTTAACATAGTAATATTAGTATAGCATAAAATTTTTATGTAGTATAGAAACTGTTTATATAAAAGTTAATTTTTTGATATGGAATCAATCCTTTTGGCTTAAAGGAGGATAAAAATCCAAATGTATTTTTGTAAACACGAATCCTGCTTTTTCAAATTTAACTCTATCTAAATCCCAATAATGAACTTTTATTATGCCACCTATTTCTTCCTCTGATAATTTTAAAGCATAACATACAATTTGAGTAGTATAATCTTTTTTCAGAGCAAGTGCAGGCGCCATTGTATCGCCTAAATAAACAGCGTGGTCTTTATACCATCTACCTCTAAAAAAAAATTCATAATCGCATAAAATTTTTCTTAGCATAAAAAACCTCTTGATGACGAAAAAGGTTCAGCACATAACTTAAGTATAGAAAAAAATATTAACCTAAATCAATAAGATTCCAGTATTTTTGATAAAGTTCCTGTAATCTTTTTTTGAAGGCTTGATGTTCTGGCAAGATTAGCATTGGATCTTGATTAAAAAGTTCTTTTTTATCTTGGACGACTTCCTCAAGAACATTTTTATCTTTTATTAAGTCGGCGCTTTTCAGTTCTACTTCGCCGCTTTGGCGCGTGCCTAGAATTTCGCCGGGACCTCTTAGTGCCAAATCTTTTTGACCGATTTTGAAACCGTCATTTGTCTGACATAAAATATCAAGGCGTTCTTTGGCAAGAGTGCTGACATGATCTGCAACTAAAACACAAATTGATTTGGCTTCACCCCGGCCCACGCGTCCGCGCAGTTGGTGCAAACTGGCAAGCCCAAAACGCTGAGCATTTTGAATAATCATAATAGTTGCGTTTTTAATATCAATACCGACTTCAATAACGGGAGTTGCTACTAAAACCTGATATTTTTTATTCAAAAAATCTTCCATTATTTTTTGCTTTTCCTGCCCGCCCATTTGTCCGTGTATCATAGCAAAACTGATATCGGGCATAAGCATTTTTAACTTCTCAAATTCTTCTTTTGCGGCTTTTAACTCAAGTTTATCGCTTTCATCAATTAAAGGATAAACAATATAACCCTGATGACCTTGCGAAACTTCTTTTCTTAAAAGTTCCAAAGCCCCGTTTTGAGTTAACTGTAAAGTTTCAATGGGCTTTCTGTTGGGCGGCATTTCATCAATGGTGGAAACGGCTAAATCACCGTATAAGGCAAGTGCAAAAGTTCTTGGTATCGGGGTAGCCGTCATAGAAAGCATATCAATATGGCGTGCTTTTGCGCGCAGTTTTGCTCTTTGTTTTACGCCGAAGCGGTGTTGTTCGTCAATAACGATAAAGCGCAAATTTTTAAATTTAACTTTATCTTCAATAAGGGCGTGCGTGCCGACAAGTATATCAATTTTGCCTTCCGCTAAATCCGCTAAAATTTTATCTTTATTTTTTTTAGTTGTTTTGGATGTCAAAATTTCCACATTAACTTTTAAATTTTTAAGTTGTTTTTTTAAAGTTATAAAATGCTGGGTGGCTAAAATTTCAGTCGGTGCCATAAAAGCAGATTGATAGTTATTTTCCGCCGCCAAAAGTAGAGCGCTTAAAGCAACAATAGTTTTACCCGAGCCGACATCACCTTGTAAAAGGCGAGTCATCGGGCGGGGGGAAAGCATATCTTTAAAGATTTCATTTATCACGCGCGTTTGCGCTTTGGTAAAAGTGAAAGGCAAATTTTCTTTAAAGGGTGTCAAGATATGTTTTTTAAGTTCGTAGCGGTGCTGCTTTTCATCTGTTTTTTCTTGTTTTTGTTTAAGAGTCCACGCCATACTCATAAGCAAAAATTCTTCATAGACCATACGCTTTCTTGCATTTTCAAGTTCACTTATACTTGAGGGAAAATGTATGCCTTTTAGCGCTTGTTTTATTGTTAAAAGTTGTCTCTTTTTTAAAAGTTCGGGCGGCAAAATTTCTTTTTCTTCTTCAAGATAAGTGCCAAGCGCTTTTGCAACTGTCTGACGGAAAAACTTATTTGTTAAACCTTGCGTAAGCGCGTAAATAGGAACAATAGCATCGGCGTGTAAATGCAGTTCTGGGTCACTTGGCAGATAATATTCCTCAACGGTAATTTTGTTTGAGAGAAAAGAATTTTTATCTTCCCTTTTTGCAACTAACCAAACATAAGAACCTATCTTAAAATCTTTTTTTATTTGCGCAAAAACATCATAGCCGCGCGCGCGCCTTTTAAACCAAGTGGCTTCAAAAATATTATTTTTATCGTCTTGGACAAAGGCCTTAAAAATGCCTATACTTCTGGTGGGTATAACTTGCGTTCTTAAAACTTGCGCTTTAAAACAAACGCTTTGGGTATCTTTAAAATCACTTAAATTTTTGTTCGGTCTTCTATCCTGATAAGTGCGCGCATAATAATGCAGTAAATCGCTAGCCGTAAAAACATCCAAGCGGTTAAACATGGCGCTTTTTGCCGGTCCTACACCTTTAATATATTTAATATCTGCCATAGTCATATTTTATCAAATTGTCTTTAGGGGCTTGCAAAAAAACTCATCTAATGCTTTAATAAGGGTATTAACACCTTTGGAGGTTTTTTATGAAAAAGATATATATTTTAGATACCAATGTTTTACTCCACGATCCTGCCGCAATTACGCGTTTTGACGATAATGAAGTTATTATCCCGATGATAGTTATTGAGGAACTTGATAATTTTAAAACCGCAGCCGATGAACGCGGTAAAAGCGCGCGGGTAGTTTCGCGCTATATTGATGCTTTAAGGGCTAAAGGCAAAATCGCCCAAGGGGTTAAGACGGAAAACGGTGGTTCTATTAAAGTTGAATTTTCGCGCGAGCATATTTTGCCGGGTGGTTTAAACTTTAATAAATCTGATAATGATATTTTAAATATTGCCTATTATTACCATAAAGAGCAGGCAAATAAATCAAATAAAAAACCGGTGATAATTGTTACCAAAGATACAAATTTGCGTATTAAAGCCGAAGCGCTTGGCATTGAAGCGCAAGATTATAATAACGATAAAATTAAATATGATGAACTTTATCTTGGTAGTGCGGAAGTAGAAATTCCTGCTGGTAAAATTGATGAGTTTTACCAAAATAAAAAAATCACTTTGGAAAAGGATAAATATTATCCAAACCAATTTTTAATTTTAAAAGCAGATGACGGAAGTAAAAAATCTGCCGTCGGCCGTGTGGAACAATCAGGCGAAGTTTTAAAGGCCTTAAGACCGCAAGAGCCGACTGCTTGGGGTATTAAACCTTTAAACAAAGAACAACGCTTTGCTATGGAACTTTTGCTTGATGACAGCGTGGATTTGGTAACCCTTGTTGGCTCAGCGGGAACTGGGAAAACTTTAATTACTCTTGCCACCGGTTTAAGACGAACTTTTGATGATGAAACTTTCCGCAGATTGCTTGTTTGCCGCCCTATTGTGCCTGTGGGCAGAGATCTTGGTTTCTTGCCCGGCACTATGGAAGAAAAACTTGATGCTTGGATGGGCGCAATTTATGATAATTTAAGTTTTCTTGCTAATAAGAAAAACCCCGAAGACGGCGAAGAAGAAGTGCGCTATCTTACCACCAGCGGCAAACTTGAAATTGCTTCCGTTACCCATATCCGCGGAAGAACACTCCCCAAACAATATATGATTGTTGACGATGCCCAAAACTTAAGCCCGCACGAAATTAAGACAATTTTATCCCGCGCGGGACAAGGCACTAAAGTCGTTGTAACCGGCGACCCTTACCAAATTGATACACCTTACTTGGATATTGAATCAAACGGCTTAACTTATTTGGTAGAAAGGTTTAAAGGCCAAAAGACTTACGGACATATTACATTTACCAAGACTGAAAGGAGTTCTTTGGCTGATCTCGCAGGAAAACTTTTATAAACTCAAAGAAAAATCCCCTTGTAAAAAACAAGGGGATTTTTTATGCCTAAAATATTATTTACCGATTTTAATGTGCCAAAGATATTCTATGTTGCCGTGCATACCGGTTATGGGGGATGGGCAAAGGCCTGCTTCACTTGCGCAAAACTTTTCTTTGATATTTTGATTAAAAAATTCTTTTAAAGAAGATATTGCTTTTTGGCGGTTTTCTTCGGTCTTAACAATACCGTGCGGCACTTCTTTGGGGGTTAACTCAAATTGAGGTTTTATTAAAAAAACGATTTCCGATTTTTTTGCCATACAGCCAAACAAGGCCGGCATAATCATTTTTAAAGAAATAAAGGAAACATCCACGGCTGCAAATTCAAAACGATCTTCAAACATATCAGGTGTGATATAGCGCGCATTTGTGTTTGGTCTAAAAATAAAATTTGGGTATTTTAAAATTTCACTTGCAATTTGCCCTTTACCCACATCAACACCGTAGACTTTTTTTGCGTTTTCTAGCAGCATACAATGCGAAAAGCCGCCAGTAGCTACCCCAATATCAACGCAAATTTTATCTTTCAAAACGATATTAAAATTATTTAAAGCCCCTTTTAATTTAAGGCCGCCGCGCGAAACATAAGGGCAAGATTTTTCTTTTAAAGTAATAAGATCTTCTTCTTTTATGTTTCTATCGGCGCGGGTTTCAACTTGATTATTAACTAAAACTTCGCCTGCCATAATTATAGCTTGGGCTTTGTTGCGGCTTGGGGCTAGTCCCTTTTCCACTAGGGCATTATCAAGGCGGAGTTTTGGCATTTATTTTTCTTCCTCAAAAGTTTCAAGTTTAAGTTCGCTACCTTGCTTTTTTAAAATTTCAACTTTATTTTTAACTTCGTCAAGTTGCGCGCTTAATTCTTTGGATAAAGATAAACCTTCTTCAAAAAGTTTGGCACTTTGCTCAAGTTCCAAAGAAGGATTTTCAAGTTGGGCAATAATTTGTTCAAGTTTTTCAAGTTTCTTTTCAAAAGTTAATTTCATACAGTTTCTACCTCGTAATTATCTTGTGCGCTTTGCACTTTTAGGCGTTCGCCTTTTAGAGAAGATTGAACAATTTTATTATCACTTTTACGGCGAACGATAGAATACCCGCGTCTTAAAACATTAAACGGACTTAAATCATTTAAGCGGTTTTGCGCAATATCAAGACGCTGTTCTTTTTGATTAAAAATAAGAGCAGGGTTTTTAAAAATTTTATTTTCCACTGCCATTTTTAGACGACTAAAAAGTCTTTCGTATTTTATTGTTATGGCTTGAAGGAGCATTTTGTTTAACTGTTTTACGCGGCTTAAAATATTTGAAGATGTTTCCACCACAATTTCGGCTGCGGCCGAAGGTGTCGGTGCGCGGAGTGATGCGGCAAAATCGGTCAAAGTAAAATCAACTTCGTGACCTACACAAGAAATTGTCGGTATTTTGCTTGAAGCAACCGCGCGGACGACGATTTCTTCGTTAAAAGCCCAAAGATCTTCCATACTGCCGCCGCCCCTGCCGATTAAAATCGCGTCAACTTTCGGTTTTAAATTATTAAGATTTTTTAAGGCGTCAACGATTTCAAATTTTGCCTGCTCGCCTTGAACAAGGCAGGGGGAAATAATAATTTCTAGCCCCGTTGCGCGGCGGTTTAAGACAGATAAAATATCCCTTATTGCCGCTCCCGTCGGCGAAGTTACAATGCCTATTCTTTTTGGAAATTTAGGCAAAGGTAATTTTTTATCTTCGTCAAAAAGGCTTTCTTTTGTTAGTTTTTCTTTTAGTTTTTCAAATTCCAAATAAAGATTTCCTTTGCTTTGGGTTTCAACGGAGTGCGCAATTATCTGATAGCGCCCTTGTTTGATGTAGCAGGAAATTTCGCCCGAAACTTGAACTTTTGTGCCTTCTTCAAGTTTAACGCCGCGGGCATAACCTTTAAATAATGCGACCGAGATTAAAGCATCTTCGTCTTTTAAATCAAAATAGATATGTCCGCTGGCGGCGGTTTTTAAATTGGAAATTTCGCCTTCAACTTTAATATCTCCGAATACGCCTTCAAGCATTTCCTTTATTATTTGGCTGATTTCGGAAACGGAAAAAACTTTTTGTGGGTCAAAGGGTAAGTTCATTTTTTCTTCCTCAAAAGTTCTTGACGTTCTTTAATTATTTTTTCTTTTCCTTGCGTGGTAAGATTTAAAAACTTTTTGGGGTTTGGCATATATTCTTGCTCTACATAATGATTAGGAAAATCGTGTGCGTATTTATAGCCGATATTTTTGCCGCCGCTTCTAAGATGGTCGGGCACGGCGCGGTATGGGCCGTTTTTAACTTCGTCAAGGGCGGCGTCAATTGCAAGATAAGCGCTGTTTGATTTAGGTGCGCAGGCAACATAAATTGCCGCTTGAGAAAGAGGAATTCTGACTTCCGGCATACCAAGAACCTGTGCGCTGAAAAATGCCGCTTGAGCGACAACTAAAGCCGTCGGTTCGGCAAGGCCGACATCTTCGCTTGCGCAAATTAAAATACGCCGCGCAATAAAACGAGGGTCTTCGCCGGAGTTTAGCATTTTGGCTAGCCAATAAACGGCGGCATCGGGGTCTGAGCCGCGCATAGATTTAATAAAAGCGGAAATTATATCGTAGTGATTATCGCCCTTTTTATCATAATTTAAGTGGCGCACTTGGATACATTCTTTGGCTATATCAAGCGTAATTTCCTTTTGTCCGCCTTCGTAGGGCGTGGTTAAAACGGCAAGTTCAAGCGCATTTAATAAACGCCTTGCATCGCCGTTTGCCTGCGTAATTAAAAAGGTCTTTGCGTCTTTTTTAATTTTGAAATTCTCCGTTTTCGTGGCTTTTTTGATAATTTTATCAAGAGCAGAATCGTCAAGGGTTTTGAACTCAAAAATAGAAAATCTTGATAAAAGGGCATTGTTGATATAAAAATAAGGGTTTTCGGTAGTTAAGCCAATAAGTGTAATTAAACCGCTTTCTACAGATGGTAAAAGCACATCTTGCTGGGTTTTGTTAAAGTGGTGGATTTCATCTAAAATAAGCAAAGTTTTTTGAGAACCGGCAAGATTATTTTCCTGTTTAAATTTAGCTTCGTCTATAATTTGTTTTAACTCGCCGACCCCGCAGGCAGCGGCATTTAATTCTCGCACTACTGCTTTTGTGTTTTTTGCAATAAGGTGCGCAAGTGCGGTTTTGCCGACTCCCGGCGGTCCGAAGAATACTGCCGACCTTATTTTATCAGCCTCAATTAAACGCCTAAGCATTTTACCTTGCCCGAGAATTTCTTGCTGGCCGGCAAATTCTTCTAAAGTTTGCGGGGCCATACGCGCGGCAAGCGGCATATTTTTTTGTTTACTTGCGTTTATTTCTTCTTCAAAAAAATCGGACATTTTTTACTCCAAAGGCAATCGGCTTAAAGCAGAAGAAAGTTTATCTATTGCAATATCAAGTTGTTCTTCTTGGTCTTGTTTTTTTTCGGAAGCATTTGCCCTGTTAGAATAGGCCTGTGCGGCAAAATATAAAGCGGTGTGTAAAAAGAGTTTCATAGTATCTACGACTCGCTTTTCTACGGCAATTTGATCTATTTTGTTTTCTACCATAGCCGCAAGAGAGTTAACTTCCAAAGGGCCGAGATCTTCAAAATAAACATCTTCTAAGGTAAAGCCCTTTATGGTAAGAGTCATACTTTCACTTTTCTTCATTGTTACCTCCCAAGTAAGGTTTGCTTGCGCTTTCTTCTATCTTTTTTATTTCTTTGGCTATCTTGGTCTGCACTTGATTTATTATAGCGGTGGTTTTTTGTTGCCACTCGCGCAAAGTTCTATATTTTTCCTGTTCTTTTTTCAAAAAGGAAATTTCTTCTTTTGCTTTTTTTAAGTCAGTAGAAAGTATAGCATTTTCCTTTTCTAAAGAGGAAAGTTTTTTGAGAACTCTGTCAGTTAAAATACTTAACTTTTTATACTTGTCTTCCATTATCTTAATTTTATCTTAATTCCGCGCCGAGTTGCTCTTTAAGAATAGTCAAAATATTTTCCACAGCGCTGTTGACTTCTTTATCGGTTAAGGTTTTATCTTTAGCCGTAAATTCAAAGTGCAAAGTCATACTCTTTTTGCCTTGGGCAAGATTTTCGCCTTGGTAGAGGTCAATTAAGTGATATTTTACTTCAAGCGGATTTAGCACTTGCTGAATTTTTGCATAAGGAACGGTTTTATCAATTATGAAAGATAAATCCCTTTCGCTTGAAGGTAAATTGGAAACATCTTTTGCCTTTTTGAAGGATTGCGCGTCAAAATGTTTTTCAAGATTTTTCAAATTAAACTCAAAAGCCCAAACGTCGTTTTTAACATCAAAAGATTTTAAGGTTAAGGGGTGAACCTGCCCTAAAATACCGATAACTTTATTATCAAGCATAATATCCATACAGATTTTTGGGTGCATATAAACCGGTGCTTTTGCCGTCGGAACGAGTATGATTTCATAATCGCTGAGCAAAGTTTCCACAATACCTTTTAAGCCGAAAATACCATAATGACATTGCGGACTTAAAAAGAATTTTTGAGTCGGAGTTTTGCCTGTTAAAACACCTGCGATAGTAAAGTTTTCAACGGGATATCCTTTTTGTAAAGAGAAAGTTTTTCCGCTTTCAAAAAGTCTTAAATTATCTCTTGAAAAGTTTTGGTTGTGGTGAATATTTTTAAGCAAACTCATTAAAATATTAGGTCTTAAAAACTCCATACCCTGAGCAAGCGGATTTTGAATTTCAAGACAGTTTTTTATGTCCGTGCCGAAAAGTTCAATTTCTTTTTGGGAAACAAAATCATAGTTCTTACACTCAAAGAAACCCTGTCCGATAAGTTTATCAATTAAAATATTTTCAATATCAACATTTTTGGGGTTTTCGGCAAAGTATAAATTGGCGTAAGAAGAATCTGCCTTTTGGGCAAGATTATCAAAACCGATAAAGCGCGCGGCTTCTTCGGCAAGGTCCCATTTGTGGTTCAAATCGCGTCTGTGAGTAGGGGGGGTAAAGAGCCATTTTTCGCCGGAAACTTCAAGTTTACCGAGATGATTAAAAATATCTTTGAGTTTTTGTTCTTCAATTTCCATACCCAAGATTTTTTCAATATCTTTAGGGGTAAAAGTAACAGTGTTAGGTTTGTAGGGTGTTGGGTAAACATCATTTACTTTGCTAACTTCGCCGCCGCAAATTTCAACGATAAGCTCTGTGGCAAGGTCCATTGCTTTGGCGCAGTTTTCAATATCAACGCCTCTTTCAAATCTTTGGGAAGATTCCGTAGAAATTGCCATTTTTTTGGAAGTTTTATTTATGCAGGGCGGGTAAAAATAAGCCGCCTCTAGGAAAATATCTTTTGTTCCTGGCAAAATACTATCATTTTCACCACCGATAACACCGGCAAGGGCAACGGGTTTTTGACCGTCGGCAATAACAAGATTTTGCGGGTTTAAAGTTCTTTTTACTCCGTCAAGACCTAAAAATTCTTCGCCTTCACTTGCCCAGCGCACATTGATTTTGCCTTCTTTTAAGTGGTTCAAATCAAAAGCGTGTAGGGGGTGGCCGATTTCGTATAGGACATAATTTGTTATATCAACAATAGCGTTTTTGGGGTTAACATCCATTGCCTGTAATCTTTCGGCCAGCCATTTGGGTGAAGGGCAATTTTTAACATTTTTTATAATTCTTCCGTTATATCTTTGGCAACCTTTATCGTCTGTTAAAATGTTAACTTCAAGACTATCTCCCGTGCCTTCAATATGTTTAATCTCTTTATTTTTAAGAGGGATATTAAGCAAAACGGATAACTCGCGCGCAACGCCAAGATGGCTCATTAAGTCCGGTCTGTTGGGGGTAAGTTCCAAGTTAAAAATGATATCCGGCTTGCCGTAAAGTTCTTTAATATTTGTGCCGATAGGAGTATTTTTATCAAGCAGCATAATACCGCTTGCATCAGCAGTTAAGCCAAGTTCCTTTGAAGAACAAAGCATGCCTTCCGAAGCAACGCCTCTGATTACGGCAGGTTTTAAATATTCTTTGCCAAGTCTTGCACCAACTCTTGCAAGGGGCACGATTTGGCCTTCTTCAATATTTTTGGCACCGCAAACAACGCGCAGGGCGCCGTCTTTAGTTTCCAAATCAACAAGGTGCAGTTTATCTGCGTTTGGGTGAGGGTTGATTTTAACAATTTTAGCGGCATAGATATCATCAAAATCTGCGCCGGTTTTTATTATTTCTTCAACTTCCATACCAAGCGAAGTGAAATGTTTTTCAAGTTCACTTGCCGTCAAATCTATATCAATAAAGTCTTTTAACCAAGAGTATAATATTTTCATTTAAAATTGCTCCAAAATACGAACATCATTATCGTAGAAATTTCTAATATCTTTTATGTTAAGCGAGAACATTGCTAGACGTTCAACACCCATACCGAAGGCATAACCGCTGTAAACTTCGGGGTCAATGCCACAGTTTCTAAGAACATTGGGGTGAACAATACCCGCGCCGAGCATTTCCTTCCAGCCGGAACCTTTACAAACGGGGCAATTGGGGTTTTTGCCTTCGCAGAAAACGCATTTAACATCCACTTCTACACTTGGTTCCGTAAACGGGAAGAAAGACGAGCGGAAACGGACTTGCGCTTTAGGTCCGAAAAGACCTTTCATAAATAAAGTTAAATCTCTCTTTAAGTCGGCTAAAGATACATTTTTGTCAATATATAAACCTTCAATTTGGTTAAATACAGGGCTGTGGGTTGCGTCTAAGGCATCTTTTCTGAACACTCTGCCCGGAGCGATAATTCTTATTGGCGGTTTTTGCTTTTGCATAGTTCTGATTTGCACGCCTGAGGTATGAGTTCTTAAAACAAAATCTTTCTTTTGTGTGTTTTTAATAAAGAAGGTATCTTGCATATCTCTTGCAGGGTGATGTGCGGGGATATTAAGAGCATCAAAATTGTGATATTCATCTTCTACAAGCGGACCTTGTGCCCATACAAAGCCAAGACCTTTTAAAATATCGGTCATTCTTTTTTTAGCAATTTCCAAAGGATGCCTTTTGCCTTTTTCAAAAGGGAAAGAAGGTAAAGTTAAATCTATATCGGTAGCGTTTAAAGTTTTATTGATTTCTTCAATTTCTAAAGAAGCGGCTTTTTCTTCAAAGAGAGCCGTTAATTTATTCTTAACTTCATTACTTAAAGGACCGAAGGCCTTTTTTTCTTCTAAGGATAAATCTTTTAAACTTTTTAAAAGTTCAGTCAAAGCGCCTTTTCTGCCAAGCGCCTGCACTTGCAAATCTTGTAATTCTTTTGAAGAAGAGCAATTTTGCAATTTGGATATATAGGTATTTTCAATTTCATTAAGTTTTGTTTTAAGTTGTTCTATCATATAATATATTATATAAAAATCTAATCCCTTCTTCAAAGTCCATACAAAAAAGGAAGTTTTTTGTAGAAAAAATTTGAACAAAAACGCAAAATATTTACAAAAATATTTACTAATTTACGACGGAAAAATTAAGAAAAATAAAAAATTAAAAAAAGGGCCTTGACAAATCAAAAAAAAGGCGTATACTATGGCTATGGGCGGAACATAGGGCTTGCGAAAAGGCAAGCATTTCCTTCTCCTAAAAAAGGAGCCCGCCCTTAAAGGTTTAAAGTTCTTTAACAATTTTCTCTGAAGGCTAGGGTTTCTGAAATGAAGTGTTTTGAAAGTAAATGCTTTTTTTGAGAGACTTGAACTTGGGCGTAAAAGTTCCCGCAAGGGTGCTTGGGTTCAAAAAGTAGCCACATCCGCAGGATATAAAGGAAATGGTAAGGTGTTAGGTTTTTCCCCTTATTGTTTCTTACCAAAGCCGGTTGCTTTGGGTTTTATGTCCGGACGAAGAGGGGAAAGTCCTTATCCCTTGTTTTTGGGGATGGGGCGAAGTAGTGCCATAACCTTAGGGTTGTGGTCTTGTAGGTTGTTTGAGCGGTGCGGGGCGTGACGTAGTTTGCAGTGGTGGTCACGGGCATTGTTTAGGCGGCTTACGAGGTTAAAGTAGTAGTAGTAAATGCTAGTCCGTAAAGGAGTATAGTATATGGAGGAAAACTCCACAATTGCGGGTTGATAAATTGGACTTTGATGGATAATCTGGTTTGGTTTATCAGCCCGCTTTTTTATTCCCACAAAAAATGATTTGTAAAAAATAAAATAAAAAATATCGTCTGAAAAAATAATAATTTTCAAAAAGTCCTTGCAAGAAAAGGGCTTTTTTTATTATAATATTGTCATAGCGATTTTGGCGCGATGGCCAAGTGGTAAGGCGGCAGTCTGCAAAACTGCTATTCGTGGGTTCGATTCCCGCTCGCGCCTAATTAGGTTTTTCCATTGCGGGCGTAGTTCAATGGTAGAACCTCAGTTTTCCAAACTGATGACGAGGGTTCGATTCCCTTCGCCCGCTTATAAAGATTGCTGGGATAGCTCAGCTGGTAGAGCATCTCCATGGTAAGGAGAAGGTCGTGGGTTCAAGTCCCATTCCCAGCTTATAGATTTGAAAAATAAAAAAATAGGAGTAAAAATAATATGGCAAAAGAGAAGTTTTCAAGAAGCAAACCGCACGTTAACGTCGGCACAATCGGTCACGTTGACCACGGTAAGACAACCTTAACCGCTGCTTTAACCAAAGTTTTGGC
>JAZRZE010000072.1:0-3802 GCA_045601125.1 Elusimicrobiaceae bacterium
TTATCAAGAAGTTATGGCAAGAAACGCCAAAAGAAACGCACATAGCGCAATAAGCATTATATTTACATACTTTTCCTTCATATATTACTTTCACCTTTTAACTATCAATTTTCTGCTTTGCTACCTATTTTTCTTATAAAATCCACCTCCTTTTTCTCTTTTAGAGAAAATAAAAAGCAAGTATTATAAAAATGCTGCCCCTATATTATTATTCATATTTTCCCATTTTCCCAACGGTTTAAACCTATCCCACAGTGAAAGTATATATGACATTTGTAATTTTTTCAAGATGTAAAAAAGGCCTATTTCCTTTTTATAGGAAATAGGCCTTTTAGATTTTTATTAGTTGTTATTTTGTTTGTGAAACAGGAACTTTTACATTATCAACGACTGAAGACATCCCACGTTTAGAGACATTGATAGTCAAAAAGATAGATGTAAAAATAAGAACTGCCGCCACACCTGCTGTAAGTTTTGTTATAAAAGTTGCTGCACTAGGACCGGCAAAAACGCTATCGCTGTTAGAACTGCCAAAAATACCTGCAGCAGAACCTTTGCCGCTTTGCATAAGCACTAAACAAATAAGTAACAAACAAGCAAGGATGTGAAGTATTAAAACTAAAGTATACATTTATTTTCTCCTCTTATTTTTTTAATAAAGCCGTAATACCGGGAAGTTCTTTACCTTCCACAAATTCCATACTTGCACCGCCACCGGTTGAAGCATGGGAAACAGCACTACTTGCAATTTTTGCTTTTTTAAGGACGTTCAAACTATCCCCGCCGCCGATAATGGTAATAACACCTTTTGTTGTTAAATCAGCGAGCATTTGGGCAATAGCAAAACTGCCTTTATTATAACTTTCCATTTCAAAAACGCCCACAGGACCGTTCCAGAAAATTGTTTTGCATTTGCTAAGAGCATTTTTAAAATATTCAATTGTTTTAGGACCGATATCAAGACCCATATAACCTTCGGGAATATTTTGGTCTTGGGTGGTTATGGTTTCAATACCGTCTTTAAATTCTTTTGCGCAAATAGAATCTTGCGGCAATAATAATTCAACACCTTTTGCTTTGGCTTTTGCCATAACTTGTTTTGCTTCTTCGATTTTGTCATTATCAACAAGGGAAGTGCCCACATTATAGCCAAGGGCTTTAATAAAGGTATAAGCCATTGCACCGCCGATAACTAAAACATTAACTTTATCAAGCAAATTGTTAAGAAGCATAATTTTATCGGAAACTTTTGCACCGCCGATAATTGCGGCAAAAGGTCTTTTAGGATTTTCTAAAGCACCGCCTAAAAACTCAACTTCTTTTTGGATAAGATAGCCGGCTGCTGAAGGTAAAAATTCAGTTATAGCGCTTGTGGAAGCGTGGGCGCGGTGAACGGTTCCAAAAGCCTCTTGAATAAAGATTTCGCCATGTTTTGCAAGTTGTTTGGCAAATTCTTTATCATTGGCCTCTTCTTCGGGGTGAAAGCGCAAATTTTCAAGCAGGGCAATTTCGCCTTTTTTGGTTTGGGCAACAACTGCTTCTGCCTCAGGGCCGACGCAATCACTTGCAAAGTGGACTTTTGTTTCCATTGCTTTTTCAACTTCCGAAACTAAAGGTTTCAAAGAAAATTCCGGTGCGACTTTGCCCTTAGGTCTGCCTAAATGAGAAATTAAAACTACTCTTGCCCCTTTAGAAAGCAAATATTTGACTGTTTTTTGTGTTGCGTTAATACGCTTGGGATTATCGACTTTGCCGTCTTTTAAAGGCACATTATAATCTACGCGGACAAGAACATTTTTTCCGTCCAAATTTACATCTTGCATTTTTACGATATCATTTAGGTTCATATTTATTCCCCGAATATTTTAGAATTAAAAATTAAAATTTATGCGGGGTTCTTTATTTGTTAAAGAACCCCGACTTTTTTAAAAACAACTTATTTGTTTACTGAAGCCATATGAGCAATTAAATCAAGAACTTTATTAGAGTAGCCGATTTCATTGTCATACCAGGAAACGACTTTAACAAAAGTATCTGTTAAAGCAATACCTGCTTTGGCATCAAAGATAGAAGTAAGCGGGCAACCAAGGAAATCAGAAGAAACAACTGCTTCATCTGTATAACCTAAAATACCTTTAAGTTCGCCTTCGCTGGCTTCTTTCATGGCTTTGCAAATTTCTTCATATTTTGCGGGTTTAGCCAAGTTAACGGTTAAATCTACTACGGAAACATCCAAAGTAGGAACGCGCATTGACATACCGGTAAGTTTGCCGTTCAAAGAAGGAATAACTTTACCGACTGCTTTTGCAGCACCGGTGGAAGAAGGAATAATATTTCCGCTGGCTGCTCTGCCGCCGCGCCAATCTTTCATAGAAGGACCGTCAACGGTTTTTTGGGTTGCGGTTACGGAGTGAACGGTTGTCATAAGACCGTCTTTAATACCGAATTTATCATTTAAAACTTTAGCAATAGGTGCTAAGCAGTTTGTTGTGCAAGAAGCATTGGAAACAAATTGTGTACCTTTTACATAGGTTTTTTCGTTAACACCGCAGACGAACATCGGAGTATCGTCTTTTGAAGGAGCGGACATTACGACATATTTTGCACCGGCTTTAATGTGGGCTTGGGCTTTTTCTTTTGTTAAGAATAAACCGGTAGATTCAACGACATATTCTGCACCGACTTTATCCCAAGCAAGTTCTGCGGGATCTTTAACTGCGGTTACGCGGATTTTTTTGCCGTTTACGATCAATTGGCTGTTTTCGATATCAGCTTCAATTGTGCCTTCAAATCTGCCGTGCATTGTGTCATATTTAAGCATATAAGCCAAATAATCAACAGGGCATAAATCGTTAATACCGACAATTTCAATATCTTTTCTTTCTTGGGCAGCTCTAAAAACAAATCTGCCAATACGGCCAAAGCCGTTAATACCAACTTTAATGGACATCTTAATAATCCTCCTAGAGATTTTATTTCCCTTATATGATACCATTTTAGAAGGTTGCTAGCAATAGATTTTTTGGGACAAAACAACGCTATATTACAAATTAATTTAAAAATCTACTTACAGCGTTTAGATATTTTTCATTGGTAGGATCCAATTTAACGGCTTTTTGGTAATCTTCCACAGCACTTCTGAATTTATGCATTTTTTCTTTCAAAATGCCCCTTTCATAATAATATTCGGGTTCTTCTGGATTAGTCTTAATAGCCATATCAAAATCTTCTAAAGCCTTTTTATAATATCTATACTCGCGATTCAAGGTTCCTCTATCAAAATAATATTCTGCCTCGTATTCATTAAGGGCAATAGCATTATTAAAATCTTCAAGGGCTGCTTTATAATTCCCTTTTTCTTGGTAAGCAAGACCTCTCCCGTGATAATAAATATCATTTAAGGGGTCAAGTTCTATTGCTGCATTATAGTCATCTAAAGGAGCATTTTCCCCTTGCCAAAAACTTCTTACTAAGGCACGGCCGTAATAAAGATCGGGATCTTCGGAGTCAAGTACTATTGCCATATCATAATCTTCAATAGCACCTTCAAGATCTTCAAGACCGTCTTTTGCAATAGCGCGAAGTTTATAATAACTCGGTTCTTCGGGATCAAGGGCTATTGCCATATCATAATCTTCTAAAGCACCTTCAAAATCTTCAAGGCCGTATTTAACAGCCGCGCGCAAAGTATAAATTTCAGGATCATTCTATTCAAGATCTATTGCACTGTCAAAATCTTGTAAAGCACCTTCCGGATCGCCTACTTCCACTTCAAGATTGGCGCGCAAAACGAAATAATCAG
>JAZRZE010000073.1:0-10594 GCA_045601125.1 Elusimicrobiaceae bacterium
TCTTTATTTTCCTTTGGCACTTTGTTTGCCCAAGACGCACAAAAATGTTTAGATAAAAGTAAAACTTTTTTTGAACAAAAAGAATATCTTTATGCCCAAAGGACTTTGGAAGATTGCTTGAAAATAAACCCTAATGATGTAGATATTTTAGTCAGCCTCGGCGGCGTTTGTATGAAACAAGAAAATTATACCCAAGCCTTAACATATTTTGAGCATGCCTTAAAAAATATGACAAAACAATCGCCTTATGTTTCCTATGTATATACCAGAATGGGAGATTGCTATACTCATAATAAAGACTTTGAAAAAGCAGGAAAATATTATGAGGCCTCTTTAAAATATGAACCGGCAAATATCAATTCCTTAGTAGGCAAAGGTATTTGCGAAGAACAAAAAGGCAATTATCAAGAAGCGGCGGAGTATTTCAAAAAAGCCCTAGCCGTAGATTTTACAAATATTGTAGCAAGAAGAAGACTCATCGCTCTTGAACCCGATATTTTAAGCCACGATGAACTTGTGGCAACTATGAAGGAAAGAAATATTTTAGACCCTCACGCGGAAACTTATCAAGAACAAGATTTAGATTTACTTAAAAAAATGTTAAAAGCGGAAAGAGATAAAGCCGTAAAATATCTTGAAGGTAAATACGAGGGCAAAATACCGCCCGGATTAGTAATAGAAAAATACCCCGGCAAACTTTATGCCCGCAAAATGCTTTCTTACAGCGGTTATAAAGATTTAATGTTTTTGCTTTCCAAAGATGCTATTGATTTCTTTATAAAAGAAGGTGCTTATAAAAGTGAAATTTTGAAATTAAGAGATTTGGAAGGTAATAATATTTTTAATGACAAGGGTTATTTAACGGAAGAAGGCCTTGTTGCCTATACACTTTCTCTAAACGGACAAAAGGCATATCTTTTGCCTTCCCAACCTATACCTTCCAGCGTGCAAAAAGCCAATATGCTTGTTCAGCAATTACTAAAACAAGGATATGAAGAAATTACGGTTTCAGAATATTCTTACCTTATGGAAGAATCGCGCTGCAGTCAAAAAACTTTGGTAGAAAAACTCGGTGTTAAAATTGTTCTTATTACCAAAGAAAAAAGCCGCTTTTTAGTGCTTGTTCCGCCGCAAAATCTTAAAATAACGGAAGTTCCTTATATTATTGTCCACGAAAAGAGAAAGAACAAAGTTGCAGATCCGGATGCTACCCCTGTATATAAAACGACTTTCGGAACAGGCAGCACAAGGGTCTATGTCTGTAAAAAAGACGGGACTTTAGAAGGGCTTGAAGATAATACCCTTACCGTAAACAAAGAAAAATAATTTACTTTTTCTTACCGTAAAGACAAAAATCCCCCGATTTTAATATCAGGGGATTTATTTTTTATACTTAATTTTAATTTGCTTTTTTACAAATGCCTTCTTTATACAGTTTTAAGAAAAGTTCCTGATCTGCTTTGGAAACTTCTTCTGTTTGATTACCAAAAGAATTAGCAAAGAAACCTTCATCAAAAGTTAATTTCGGCCCGTATTGTTCAAGAAGTTTGCTATACGGTGCAAGATATTGCGAAAGTTGCGGTTGTTTTATATCACACGAAAGGGAGTGGTCTTCCTTTTTACCGTTTCTCTTCATGACTAAAGTGATATCCAACTTGCAAGCGCCGTCTTTATAGGAACTGTTTACGCCTCTTGAAATTGAAACATTGTCATTAACTGTAACTTCTTCTTTACCGGAGCCGAAATCCTGATTAGCGCTATTGTTTTTGTTTGCCTGTTCGCAACGGCTTAAAGCAAATAAAGTGCCTTGATATTTGTAAGAAGGGCTATAAGTGGCGCGGGTTTCATTTGCTACTAATTCGCCTAGTTCATCAAAGCCGGACAAAGATAATTCATTATCGTTTAACAGAATATGAAACCCTTGTAAAACGACATGACATTTACCGTTTTCCTTACCTTTTATTTTTGCTTTGTTCATTTCCATACCCATAACTTTAAAGACTTCGGTATCAGGAGTGCAAGTTTTTAAGGAGTTCTTAAATCTATCGGAAAATGCCAACATTTTATGTTGCATTTCTTTTATTTTTTCCGGTGAAGGTTCTTCTTGTTCAAGCGATTGACAATCTCTGTTCATAATTTCGGTCATAACAAAATCATATTCCCGCCCCGTTGTAGTAACAGACATAATACCGGCATCAATTTTCTTTGTGGTAGTTTCCGTTGATTTATCGTTCATAGCGGCAACTAATTTTTCTTGCGTTTCAGCGGAAAATTCGCAATTTAATTCTGTCTTATTAAAACCGAAATCATAGGTCAAAAATACTTGGCATTTATCCCCTTGTTTGCCTTTCACATCAAATATAAACTTAAAGTCGGAAGTATCAAGTTTATCCGAAAATACAGCCATCATAGCAGAGGCGGCTTTTTTCATTTCCGGATTTTTTTCATAGATATCTTCGCTATAAGGTGTACAATTTGTTACGGCATTTTTTAATGCCTCGCTGAAATTATAAGGTTGCGCTTCCCCTTTATCAGTTGAGGCGGCATTGGCAGCATCTTCTATACTTTTAGACATATTGGCAAGCATATCGGCAGGTGAAGAATTACCCTTTTCTAATTCAACACTTGGCTCGGAGTCTTTTTGTGAACAAGCGCAAATGCTAAAAACTAAAATTAACATCAGTAATATTTTTTTCATATTTTTTCTCCTATCACAACGACTTAAAGATACTATTTTATTTTGTATAAATCAAAAATTTGCAAAAAGTATTTAATTTTACGGAGGAGATAAATGACCTATTTTGTCTTGTGTGCTAAAAGGTCTTTTTAAGTATATTGAAGCGACATCATCAATACCCCAAGATTCTTTGGCACTTTTAATGCCTTTATAAATTTGAACGGCCTCATCTCTTTTGCCTAAAACATCATAAACTTCGGCAAGCCGCAAAAGGTTATTCATTTGCCAGCGGCTCATATCTTGATTAGCCGTTGCAGAAATACTTGTTTCAAAAATTTCTGCCGCTTTATCCCATAAACCCTGTGCCATATAAGCAGTGCCTATTGCGCTATAGGTGCGGGCAATATAAATTTCTTTATAAAAAGATCCTTTTCCGATTTTTGATAAAAACTCTTGAGCAGCCAAAATAACATTATCATAATTTTTATTTTCATAATCGGCAATAATACTGACAAATTCAAAAAGCGGATTTTGCGGATATTTTTGGCGCACTTCTTTTATAAGTTGTGCGGCAAGTTGCGGATTATAATATTTTTCATTATGGATAGAAATTTCCACGAGCAAAAGTTTAGCCGTATCAGCCGAAAACTTGCCTTTATCTTTTATTAAATAAAGATAATCTATACCTTTTTGAGCATCCGCACTGCCGACAAGTTTTGCTAGAACTTTTACCACAGCGGGCAAAGTGCCGGCATAATATTGATAAATGGCTTCTCCTAGATAAGCATCATACATTTGCGGCGAAAGTTTGGCTGCTTTATTCATATATTTTATGCCTTTTTTACCGGAAAAATAGGCTTTTATATATTTTCTGTTGGCAAGTTCAAAACGGGCCTTGACACCGTAAATACCGCCTAAAGCAAGATAATCTTGGGCAACACCTTCATGTTCTTTAAGCCAAGATTTTATACCATCAATAGAAGTTAAAATTGCTTTTTCAAAAACTTTTGTCTGTTCAGGGTTGCTCTTTTCAAATTCATATTCAAAACGCGCCCATTCTATCATAGTTTTACCGAAAAGGGCTATGGGATAATTGGGATCTTTATCCAAAATATAATCTATATTTTCCCGGGCAGTTTTGAAATCTAAATTATAAATAGCCGCAACGCCGCTTTGCGCTTTTTGCATATATTCAGGCGACATAGTAAAACTATTTCCTAAAGCCACCATCAAAAACGCCAGTAAACAGAGGGTAAGTTTTTTAAGCATTTTTTTCTATTTTATCTTTACCGAAATACGGGCGCAGAGCTTCGGGAATAACTATACTGCCGTCTTTTTGTTGATAATTTTCCAAAATGGCAGCAAAAGTTCTGCCGACTGCTATACCGCTACCGTTCAAAGTGTGGACAAATTGCGTGCCTTTTCCGTTTGTTTCTTTATAGCGAAGGTTCATTCTTCTTGCTTGGAAATCAGTACAGTTAGAGCAGGAAGAAATTTCTCTAAAGCAATTTTGGCTGGGGAACCAAACTTCCAAATCATAAGTTTTTGCAGCGCTAAAACCCATATCTCCGCTGGAAAGTAAAACCCTTTGATAAGGCAAGCCCAAAGTTTTTAAAACTTTTTCGGCTTCTAAGGTCATTTTTTCAAGAATTTCCATAGATTCTTGCGGTTTTGAAAGCCAAACCATTTCCACTTTATTAAATTGGTGATTTCTTATTAAACCGCGTGTGTCTTTACCATAAGCACCGGCTTCTTTTCTAAAGCAGGGAGTATATGCGGTAAAGGCCTTTGGTAAATCTTTTTCCTGTAAAATCTGACCGCGATATAAATTTGTTAAAGGTATTTCGGCGGTAGAGATAAGATATTGGTCTTCTTCGCCTTCAAGGTGATACATATCTTCCTTAAATTTAGGCAGTTGCCCCGTGCCTAGCAAGCAAGAAGCATTGATAATGGCAGGCGGCATATATTCCGTGTAACCGGCTTGGGTATGCAAATCAATCATAAAATTGATTAAAGATCTTTCTAAACGAGCACCGTCTCCGCGTAAAAGGGCAAAACGGCTACCCGATAAAACAGAAGCAGTCTGGAAATCTAAAATACCGAGTGCCTCACCTAAAGCGTGATGATCTTTTGGTTCAAAATCAAATTTAGGCAAGGGCAAAGTATTTTCTTTTACGATAACATTTGCGCTTTCATCAGGACCTACAGGAACAGAAACATCCGGCAAGTTAGGTATCATTAGCATAAGTTTATCAATCTGTACTTTAAGTTCGGTCATTTTAACATCGGCCTGAGCCATTTCTTCTTTTAAGGCATTTGCCTGTTTCATAATTTCTTCGGCTGCTTCAGGGCCTTGTTTTGCGCGAACGACACCGATTTGTTTTGATAAATTATTACGTTTTGATCTTAACTCTTCCACTTTCTGCAGTTCTTGTTTATATTCCTGATATAAGCCGACTACTTTTGCCGCATCTTCTTTCAATTTAGAGTTTCTGTTGCCAAGACGCTCTTGGACTTCTATGGGGTTCGATACTAAAAGTTTAATGTCTATCATAATCTCCTCTTGCTAAATCCTTAACGGAATAGGGTTTTGGAAAGTATTTTTTTATTGGGTCTGCTTTTTGTTTACTTTCGTCAATAACAATACCGGTAAGGGTCTCTGTGTTAACAGGTAAAAAGAACATTTGTCTAATAGAAAAAATCACAATAAAAAGAACAACGGATATTAAAAATATCCAAAAGAAAGCTCCTATTTTAGGTTTTTCTATTAAAGTATTTTCTTCCATTTTACCGACTCTGACAAATTTTCCCTTAAATAAATTTAGGATAAAATATCCCTTAAATACTATTATATCACTTTAATATTTAATAAAATATAGATATGGATAAAAAAACAGCGAACATTTTAAAAAAAGCAAAAAAAATTAAAATGCTGATTACGGATGTAGACGGCGTTTTAACTGATGCTACTATGAACTTTATTACTAATCCCCAAAAAGAACTTTTGGAAGTAAAAAAGTTTTGCGCTTATGACGGCCTTGCCTGCCATATGCTACGTGACGGCGGAATTAAAAGCGCCATTATAACCGGCGGAAATGCGCCCGCAACCGAAAAGCGAGCCGCAAGTCTTGGTATGGATTTTTTGTATTATAATTATCTTTCAAAAGGTCCTGCTTTAAAAGATATTTTAAAGAAAACCGGTTTACAAGCGGAAGAAATTGCTTATATAGGGGATGATTTTATTGATATGCCCGTTCTTTTAGAAGTCGGGCTTGCCTGTGCGGTAAAAACTTCTATACCGGAAGTCAAAAAAATAGTTCACTATGTAACAAAAAAAGAAGGTGGCAAAGGGGCTTTTAGAGAAGTTACGGAACTTTTATTAAAAGCACAAGGTAAATGGGATGGAACTATAAAAAATGCCAAAGAAGGAAATATAGGCAAAACCCCTAAACCTAAATTACAGGTAGTTAATTTTAGACAAAAATAATTTTTCTATCTCGTAAAATGCTAAAATATAACTAAGGGGAAAATATATGGAATTATCTATTTTAAGTTATGTTTTGCTTACTTTAATTGTTCTTGCTGCTTTGTTTTTGCCTTTTTTGTGGCATAAAGCAGAAGAACAACTGGAAATTTTTTTATTTTGTCTGGGGGTGCTGGCAGCAACGGCAAGCCATGCATGGTCTTGGAAATTAGTAAAAGAAGCTATACTTCATCCCATTACCATTACCCTTGCGGTTTTAATTACCGGCATATTATTTAATTATTTCAAGGGTAAGATAACTGCTTTTATTGAATCTTTGGCAGAAAGATTCGGCGTAAAAAGAACTATCTTTTTTGCCGTTTTAATTTTATCTTTTCTTTCAAGTATGACTACGGCAATAATAGCCGCTTTGATTTTATGCGAAATTGTTGCTTGCTTGCGCTTTAACAGAAAAGACTGCCTTAAAGTTATTGTTATGGGCTGTTTCGGTATAGGCATGGGTGCTGTTTTAACAAGAATGGGTGAACCCCTTTCCGTAATCGTTATTGATAAACTCTCCGGCGCACCGCATCATGCCGGATTTTTCTTTTTATTAAAACTTTTATGGCCCTATATCTTGCCGGCAATTTTCTTTTTTGCTTATATGGCTACCCGTATTTCCGGTGAACAAAATAAAACAAAATTACATTTTGAAAAAGAAACATCCATAGATATCTTAATAAGAGCGGCAAAAATTTACCTTTTTATTATGGCCCTTGTTTTGTTTGGGGAAGGTCTTTCCCCCCTTGCAAGAGCAACCATCCAGAAATTGCCGCCCAGCATTTTGTATTGGGCAAACTCCCTTTCGGCCATACTTGATAATGCAACTTTAGCCGCGGCGGAAATTGTGCCGGAAATGACAAGAGCGCAAATCGAATTTTTACTTTTGGCTTTGATTGTTTCAGGCGGATTCTTAATACCGGGCAATATACCAAATATCATTTGTGCTTCTAAGTTTAAAATTAAAAGTAGCGACTGGGCGCGCCTTGCTTTGCCTTTGGGAATAGGAGTAATGCTCTTATTCTTTATTGTTTTAAAGATTTTTGCTTAATTAATAAAAGGAGATATTATGATAGGACATCCTGAAGTTATAATGAGAATTCTGGTTGCTTTGATTTTCGGCGGAGTTATCGGGCTTGAAAGACAATATCACGATAAACCTGCCGGTTTTGCAACAAATACTCTTATCTGCGTGGGTTCTGCCGTATTTGCCATGCTTTCCATACTTTCCGCTTATTATCTTGGCGGAGATCCCGCCAGAATTGCCGCACAAATTGTTGCAGGTGTCGGTTTCTTGGGTGCAGGTTCTATTTTAAGGGAAGGTAACAAAATTTCCGGTTTAACAACTGCAGCCGGTATTTGGCTTGTGGCTGCAGTAGGTATGGCTGTTGGTTACGGGCAGTATTTCATAGGTGCCATGGCAACGGCAAGTGTTTTAATTTTACAACTTTTTGTGCGTAAATTAATGAATGCTTTTGACTATGTTCAGCTTTATGATTCTTTAACCATAAAATGTTCCCCCAAATGGGAGATCGTAGAAAAAATTAAATCCGTTTTTAAAAACAATGAGGCCGAAATCATAAAGGATGAAATCCACAAAGAAAACGGCTTGATTGTTTTAAAATTAGTTGTAAATATGTCCGCAACTAAATACCAAAAAATAGTAAAGGAATTATCTCCCATTGAGGAAATTAAATCCTTGGATAAATAATTATGAATAAAAATGTTCCCTTGTTCAATTTAAAAGAACAACACGATAGTTTGAAGCAGGAAATTAATTCCGCCGCTTTAGAGGCCTTGAACTCTATGAAGTGGCTGCTTGGCCCTAAAACCCAAGAGTTTGAACAGAATTTTGCCAAAGCTTTAAATGCAAAATACTGTATTACTTGTTCTTCGGGCGCAAGCGCAATACAAATTGCTTTGATGGCAGCCGGTATCGGCAAAGGCGATGAAGTTATTACCACCCCCTTCACTTTCGTTGCAACAACAACTTCAATTTCTTTGACCGGTGCGGACTTCGTTTTTGCTGATATCGATCCCAAAACTTATGAACTTGACCCCGAAGATGTTAAACGCAAAATAACCTCTAGAACAAAAGCAATTGTTCCGGTGCATTTATACGGTTATCCCGCAAATATGCCCGAAATTATGAAAATTGCAAAAGAACACAATTTAAAAGTTATTGAAGACTGTGCTCAAAGCCACCTTGCTATGTGCGAAAATAAATATACCGGCACTTGGGGTGATGCAGGTGCTTTTAGTTTTTATCCGAGCAAAAATCTCGGTGGTTGCGGTGACGGCGGTGCAATTATCACTAATGATGAAAAAATTGCCCAAGCTTGTCAAAGCATACGCCACAGCGGAAGAAGCGTCGGTAAGGCCTATGAATATGACCGCGAAGGTTCCACTTTAAGAATGGATGAAATCCAAGCTGCAATTTTGGATGTTAAACTTAAACATCTTGCTACTTGGACTGAAAATCGCCAAAAAGTTGCCGCCCTTTACAGAAAACATTTGGCATCTATTCCCCAAATTACTCTTCCGCCTGAAGCACCTAAAGGGTGGAGCCAATGCTATTATGTATTTACCATCCGCGTTAAAGACAGAGATGCTTTAAGCGCCTATCTTAACAAACACGGTATCGGCAATGCGGTTTACTATCCCGTTCCTTTGTATAAACAACCTTGCTATAAACATTTAAACTGCAAGGCAGAAGATTATCCTCATACAGAAAGTGCTGCAAAAGAAGTTCTTTCTATTCCTATGTTCCCCGAACTTAAGGAAGAAGATGTTATTTATGTAGCGCAAACAATAAAAGAGTTTTATAAATAAGATGTTTATTGACTCCCACGCCCACATTAATGACGAGGCTTTTGATACTGACCGCAAGGAAGTGATTGAAAAATCACTCCTTGCCGGTGTCAAAAATATGGTGGAAATTGCCTGCGAAGAACCCGAGTGGCAACAAGCCGTTGATTTGTGCGCAAAATATCCGCAAATTTTTTGTGCCGTTTGCGGTATTCATCCCATATATGCTTCGGCAAGAACCGAAGAACAAATAAAAAAATTAAAAGAGTTTTTAAAAAATCCTCTTTTTAGAGCCGTCGGTGAAATCGGTCTTGATTATGCTTGGCTGAACTCCAGCACAGAGCAAGAACAACAAAATGTTTTTGAAGAAATGCTTGAACTTTCAAAAGAAGTAAATAAGCCCGTTGTTTTACATTGCCGCAAAACAAATGAGCCAAACGATTTTAAGGCCTACGAAGATTTATTTGCTATTATAAAAAATCACGATGCTGAGGGCGGTATCTTTCATTGTTTCAGTGCAAGATATGAAGATGCCAAACGCGCTTTAGATAGGGGCTTTTTGCTCGGTCTAAACGGCGTAATAAGTTATAAAAAAAATAATGATTTAAGGGAAGTTATTAAAAAAATCGGCATAGAACATTTTGTTTTGGAAACGGATTGTCCCTACCTTCCGCCGCAAACAAAAAGAGGTCAAAGAAACTCCCCCGAAAACATACCGGAAATCGGCGCCTATCTTGCGGGTTTATTAAATATCTCTTTAGAAAAATGCGCCCAAATTACTACTGAAAATAGTAAAAAATTTTTTAAAATATAATAAAGTAAAATAAAATTAAAAAAATTACCCCCAAATGTTTAATTATACAGAAGAAGAATTAAAAAAGTATTTTATCTCCGAAGGCACAGAAAGATCTTGCTACCTTTTCCCGCAAGAACCTAATGTGATATATAAACTTTCTTTGCGCTCTAAAGCAAAGCAAACTAAAAGAGAAATAAAATATTTTCAATATCTACAACAACATCATATCCCCTTTACCCATATCCCACGTTTTTTAGGTGTTATAGAGACAGAAAAATATATAGGTTTTAAGCAAGAAATAATTTTGGGCGAAAACGGCCTTCCGGCAAGACATTTATTGCAACTTTTGGAAGATGAAAAAATCAATAAAGATAAAATAAGGTTATATCTTTATGACTTATTTAGATATTTATATAAATATAATATCTTACCTTGTGATTTAACTCCCAAGAATTTAGTATTAGATGAAAAAAACGAAAAATTCTTTCTAATAGACGGGCTTGGCTGCACGGATTTTATACCTTATTCCATATATTTTGAATCTTTAGGAAGAAAGAAAATTATTAGAAAATGTAACCGCTTTATCGGGTTACATCCTATTATTACAAATTTATTTGATGAGTAAAGAACCACGGGCTTCCGCCCGTGTCTTTTTGTCAAAGCTCAAACAGCGTCGCTGTTTGCTCTTCCTCTTCTTTTCTCTGCTCTTCTATATATTTCTTTATTGCGGCCTCATCTATTCCTACTGTTGATACAAAATATCCTTCCGACCAAATACCATCACTAGCAA
>JAZRZE010000074.1:0-16464 GCA_045601125.1 Elusimicrobiaceae bacterium
TTTGTATAAGAGCAGATACGGCTCCGAATATAAAATTATCTCTTATTCCGAATATCATTATCTTTTGAATTATTCTAACAATAACTAAGATAGAAATATATTTCCAGAAATATTTAGTGATTAAAGTCTTTATTCCAATCAGTAATCCCGTTGTATTTGCTGCAGCACATAAAAAGCCCAAAAATAAGGTATAAGTTATTATGAAAAACACTAACATAACCGCAGTAAAAAGAGGTCTTATGTCTTGTAAAGGTAATACAAAAGGCAATATAGTTAATATTATTTCACATAATATTCTTAAAGAAAAATACTTCCAAGCGATATTCCATAAATTCTTTTGTTCGTGAATAAATGCAGGTAATATTTGTTTAAGCAAAATATCAAGAATAAGTACAACTGATGATATAACAAAGATTTGTATTTCTGATAAATTTCCAGGTTTAGTTTGGGGATAGATTTTCAGAATATTTTCGACTACTCCTATACCGCCGCAGACTAACATAATGAGTAAAAGTTTCCACCAATCTCTTTCTAAAAGTTTTAACATAAAATTTTTCCTTTTATTTTAACTACAATATATAAATGATTTTATCAAAAAAAGCAGATTTTTATACCCCAAATATGAGGAGATGCCCGACAAAAACACTCGGGCATGACGATTTTTTGGGAAAAGCCTTTCGAATCCCGACGTGAAGCAAAGCAGTTTGCTTCACTCCACTCTCCAAAATTAAAAAACACCCAAAAGGGTGCTTTTAAATCTTCGCAAGGATTCGGCTTCCGTCAAATTTCTGACGAAATTTGCTCCAGCCCGGGCTCGCGGTTTTTGCCTTACTTCGCAAACAAAAACATCGCTCCGCCTTTCGAATCCCGACGTGAAGCAAAGCAGTTTGCTTCACTCCACTCTCCAAAATTAAAAAGCACCCAAAAGGGTGCTTTTAAATCTTCGGAGAGGGAGGGATTCGAACCCTCGATACGGGAAATCCCCCGTATGACGGTTTAGCAAACCGTTGCCTTCAGCCTCTCGGCCACCTCTCCAATTACTCAAATTTTTTAAGACAAAAGTTTTTGCCTTATTAAATAATTATAGCAAAATTACACGGAAAAATAAAAAATTATTTAAAACTTTCTTCTAAAGCCAACTCAATCGGAGTAAATTTTTGCCCCGTTAAATCATTCCATTTTTTAGAGGTAAAAACCCAATCGCCTTTTATAGCGGCCTCGCGCACTTTATCATAATTTAAAGCAGGTGTAAATTTAAAAACTTTGGCTAAATTTTGATAGCACCAAGCAACACCTTCAAGCGCCCAGAAAGGCAAAGTGAACATAAAAGGCTTGGGTACGCCCATTTTTTCTGCCATAGTGGTAATAAAATAAGTCCAACTATAACTTTTATCTTCTCCGACAAAAAACACTTGCCCGTTTGCTGAGCTTAAAGTGCTGGCTTGAAAAAGGGCATTAACCAAATCTTCCACATAAATAAAATTAAAGTAAGTTTCCCCGCTTGAAGTATTAACCATTAAGCCGCGTTTAACCCAAGAGGCAATTTTTGATACACCTGAATCATTCCTGCCGAAGACTACCGGCGCACGCAAAATAACGCGGTGCATAGTATTGGGCAAATTTAGGACATATTCTTCCGCGCCGAGTTTTGTTCTGCCATAATCGGAAACCGGTTTGGGTTCGTCGGCTTCTGTTACGGGATGATTTTTATCTTTGGCTGGGCCTGCAGCGGCTTGACTTGATAGATAAATAAAAGTATCAAGTCCCAAAATACCTTGCGCTGCCGCGCAAATATTTTTGCTTACCGCAACATTTGCTTTGTAGAAATCTTGATAATTATAACCGAAAAGACAAGCCGCTAAATGAAAAACGACATTTGCCCCTTCTAAACTTGCACGCAAGGCGGCAATATTAGAATAGTCAACTTTAACAACTTCAACATTTTCGCGCTCTTCACCTTTGAAAACTCCGCGCGAAAAAATTTTGACTTTATAGCCCTCTTGTAAAAGTTTATCGCAAAGCTTTTGACCTACAAAGCCAAGCCCGCCGGTTATGACGGCTGTTTTCATTGTCTATTCTCTTTTACGACGACTTTTTCCACTTTTTTTATGCCGCTTTTGGCAGTGTTCATATTGTCTTTAAAATCTTCTTGCCATTCTTTAGGCGTGCCAATACCGATTTGTGATAAGCCCTTATAAATTTGTGCCTTTGTCGGATATCTGCCTTGTCTGACTTTTTGCCAAGGATGGACACCGTCATATTGCGGTAAGCACATCATAATGATAATTGCGGCAATTATCATAAAGACTATATCCATAAAAGCATTTACTATTTTGCTTTTTGCAAAAGGCAATACGCTTAAAACGGCACTAGCAAGAACTATACCGAGCAAAATTACTATATAAAGACCGAAAATCATCGGTCCGGCTGAAAACGGAAAATCCGGAAAACATACCGGCACTGCTACACAAACTAAAGCCAAAAGTATGGCTCTTCTTAAAATAACCATAAGACCTCCTTAATACTTCTTTATTTTATTATAGCAAAAAGTTTATTCTTCATTCTTAAATTCTACGGTAACGGTTAAAACATCTTTACCGAAATCTTTGGGCAAAGGCGGATAAGGCGCAGAATTTAAAACCGCAACTTTTCCTTTATAATCAAAGTCATCATTCTTGGAAGATTTCTCTATTTGTACGCCGTAAATCGCACCGTTTTTATCAATATTAAAAGATACTAGAACACTTAAGCCGATTGTCTTTTTGGGCATAAGTTTTTGCCAAGAAGTCCATAAAGCATTTCTTACTTGGGTTATATACCAAGGATAAGGGAAATTGGTAAAACTTGCCTGCACCGCCCTTTCGCCCGGCGCACTTTCAAGATTATGCTCGCCTGAAACATCAAGATTACCTGTTTGCACTTCTTTTAAAATACTGGGTTTTGAAAGAACAACTTTTTCTTCCGTTTTTACTTCTTCTTTTGCGGGTTCGGTTTTTGTTGTTTTAGTTTTTGTTTTTTGTTTTTCCGTAGAAATCTGCTCTTTAGAATTATATTCTTTTTTTGTTTCTTTGGGCTTTTCTGTTTTAATTTGACTTTCTTGTTTGGGTTCTGCTTTAGGGGCAGCCGGTGCGGGGACTTCCTGCTTTGCCTGTTCTGCGGGGGCCGGTGCCGGTTTTTGTTCCGGCGCGCCATAACGCATAGGCGCACTTGAAGACCCTATAAAATCAATAGTATAGGTTGCTTGCTTTTTTTTATTTTGGCCTTGCCCGCTCATACAAAAAAAGAGAAGGGAAAAAACCAAAATATGTAATATGCCGGAATATAATAAGGATAAAGGCATAAAGAAATTTACCTCTTTTCCAAAACTCCTATACCGAGTTTTGCCGCACCGAGTTTTTTGGCCGTATCAAAAACCGCAACGACTTTTTCTATGGGAACGGCTTTATCTGCTTGGACAAGAATAGTTTTTTCGTGTGAGCGACCAAGCCTTAAAGTAAGTTCTTCGGTTAAATCGTTCATCGCGACATTTCTATCCATAACTAAAATTTTACCGTCTTTTGTTATTTCAATACGGATTACATTATCCTCGCTGATTTTATTGACCGAAGTCGCCGAAGGCAAATCAACATTAAGTTGGCTTTGCACAATAAACGGCGTCATAACCATAAAGATAATAAGCAAAATTAAAGTGATGTCTATAAAAGGCACCATATTAATTTCGCCCATTAGGCCTTTTGTTTCAAGGCGATTTTTCATAGGGTTTCTTCCTCGGCAAGTTCTTCTGTTTGTTCCTTAGAAGTTTTGCTTTCCTGCGGGACATATAACTTAGCGGAGATAACTTCTTGCGCCATATATTGTAAGTTCTTAGCAAAGAAATTTACTTTACTTAAAAAATAGTTATAAGCAATCAAAGCGGGAACAGCCACAAATAAACCGGCTGCCGTATTTACTAATGCCTCGGCAATACCTTTTGCAACTACTGAAGGACCTGCACCGCTGATATTTGCAAGATCACTAAAAGCACGCATAACGCCCAGCACCGTTCCGAATAAACCGATAAACGGCGTTGTGCTTGCAAGGGTCGCAAGAACAGATAATTTGCGGGATAGATTTGCTGTTTCCCAATCTATAATAGAATCAGCAAGGTCATTAAGTTCAGCTAAATCTTTTTTATCTGATTTAAGCAAGTTCACAATTAATTTTGAAGCAGCCGTATTGGCATAACCGCTTTTTCGGCAGGCCTCTAAAATCTTATTAAAATTGCGCGCCGGCAATTGATAACGGACATAATCCATCAACTTGCGTGAGCGGTTTATATTCTTTCTGTATTTTAAAAACCTTTCTATCATAATAGCAATAGAATAGACCGATAAACACATAAGCAAAATTAAAACCGGTCCGCCTGCTTTAAGCAACTCCCTTATACTGCCCATTTGGGTAAAATCCATATTATTTTTCCTCCTAAATTACTTTTAATAAAAATAAAATCTGTAAAATTATATTTGCGCAAATGCCTGCTAAAACATCATCAAGCACAATAGCCGTTCCATCTATATAATACTTTTCTTTTAAGGCCAAAGGCAAGGTCTGCCCAAGAGTTTCCGCCTTTCTTATGAAAGAGGGTTTTATGGTATCAAAAACCCTAAAAAGAATAAAAGCAAGTAAAATAGTAAGAGCGTTTCTAGGCAAAAACAGCATAGCAACAAAAAAACCGGCTATTTCGTCTATGATAATTTTTGGATTGTCTTTTATGTTTGAATCAAATTTAACTTTTTGAGAAACATAGATACTGAAACATAAAAATAAAAACAGACAAATTAAATATAAAGAAGTTTTTGCCGGCAAAACAAACAAAAATAAAAGAAGGCCCTCAACTGTGCCAAGCAAACCTGCACCTGTATTTTTTTTATTTTTCAAAATTGCCGTAGGTAAATAACTTATAAAAGCACCTGTAGCAAAAAACTGCAAAATTTTATTTTTCATTTACAGGCAAGCTCCAAGATTCTTTTAACATTTCCCAGTTATTTTTAAGATAAGTTATTGCGCTTAAACAAGTAACCACTGCTGTAAGAGCGGTTATCCAATAGGGCAAAACTTTTAAGACGAAATAAATGTTTTCCAAATAATTCTTAAAAGCACCGTTAGTTAGTTGAATTAAAGCGTAAATATCAACTATAAAAAAGATGACGCCAAGCGCAATTAACTGAAATGTTGTCTTAAACTTTCCCCATCGTTCCGCAGCCAAAACTTTATTATTCAAAGCGGCAAGAACTCTTAAAGTGGAAACCATTAACTCCCGTAAAATTATAAAAAATACCGCCCATACAGGAACTTTTAAAAAATACATTTCCGTAAAAGCAAAGAAAGCCGCACCTACGAGTATTTTATCTACAAACGGATCTACTATTGCACCAAAAGGAGTATAAGAATTTGTGCTTCTTGCAATTTTGCCATCGACCCAATCGGTAGAGGCGGCAAAAGCAAATATTAAAGATGCGCAAATTAAAGTTATAGGGGTTTGCGCTATCATAAGTAAAAACATAACAATCGCAAGACCTGCTCTTGCAAGGGTAATTTTATTGGGTAAAGTCATTTTTCTTTTCATTTTTTGCTCTCTTTTAGGGGAATAATTTCCTTATTTATATTTATATCTTTCAAATCTGTTTGGGTTTTTACACCTTGACTTTGCAGGGTAATTTGAACGGGAAAACTCTTTTCGTCAAGTAAAAAAGTAATTTCGTAAGTTTGATTATCTTCCTCATTCTGTCCTTCTAAGACAAGTACATAATTTTCTTTCTGTTCCGTAAAACTTTTTATAGTATGGTCTTTTAAGACTTGGGCATAATTACCGAAATCAAAAAGGGCTTTATTGGTTTGTGCCTGTTGCCAAGTTTGCCAATCACTAGTCATTATTAAATTGCCTTCGGGGTCAAAAATTTTAATTATTTTTTTATCGGTCCAAGCCCTTTGTATAAGTTTGCCATTTTCATAAGTATCTAAAATAAGATTTTCCCCTTCCTTTACAAGTTTACCCGTGCTGGAAGAAATTAAAATATCTTCAAAAGAAGTCTGTTGATCAAAACTTAAAGAAAGATTTTCAAGTTTTTTATCCCAAGAACTAAAATCCGCCAAGACATCTTCTTGTGTTTTAGCAAAACAATTTAAAGTTAACAGAGAAAAAAACATTACTAAAAAAAGTTTATTTATAGACACTTTCATATTCTTCCTCCGCAGGAGAATTTTGCAAAGTCTGCAAGGCCTGTTCAATAAGGTCATAATGAATTTCCCATCTGTTTGTACCTTCAGGCTTAGAAATAAAACCTTTCATTTCAAGTACACTTAAAATATTTGAAGCACGCGCACTAGAACCGAAATTGGCTTTCAAAATATCTTGCGAAACTCTGCGTCTTTGTATAATTAAATTGAGCGCTTGAAGCATTTCCTCGCGTGATGTGCCTATGCCTTGAGTAGGGCGCATACCGTCTTGATTTTGTTCCGGCGGAACCTGAACGGGATAATCGGGCGCGCCTTGCGCACGCAAGAAATCTGCTACTTTTGTTATTTCAGCTTCGGAAATATATGCCCCTTGTATACGCTTGGGTTTGGGGTCGGATATACCTAAATAAAGCATATCCCCTTTACCGAGCAAAGTATCCGCGCCGTTTGCATCAATTACGACTCTTGAATCAATTTTAGAAGTAACCTGCAAGGCAATTCTTGAAGGCAAATTCGCTTTAATAACCCCCGTAATAACATTGGTGGAAGGTCTTTGTGTACACAAAATTAAGTGTATACCTAAAGCGCGGCCCATTTGAGCAAGACGCTGAACGGAATCTTCAATAGCGGCTTTGGTTTGAAGCATTAAATCTGCCATTTCATCAATAATTACAATAATATAAAATGCCTTTTCTTCATTATGTTCGACGGCCCAAGCGTTATAAGATTCTATATTTTTGACTTTGGCAATTTCAAAAATTTTCATACGCTTTTCCATAACTTTTACAAGCGCCTGCAAACTCTTAACAGCCCCTTGAGCATCTTTAACAACATCAACATCTTCACAAGGAACTTTAGGATCATAAAGATGAGGTATACCTTCGTATAAAGTTAACTCAACCCTCTTTGGGTCAATAAGTAAAAATTTAATTTCATCGGGTTTGGCGCGGTATAAAAGAGAAACTATCATTGAGTGAACACAAATACTTTTACCGCTGTTTGTTGCACCGGCAATTAAGACGTGGGGCATTTTTTCAATTACGGAAACAGCTGCATCACCTTGAGCATAACGCCCGAGAGCGACGGTTGTTTTATATTTTGAACTAATAAAAGCGGGGTCTTGCAAAATTTCGCGCATAGTTACCATAACAGGTTTGTCGTTAGGTATTTCAAAACCGACGGCATCTTTGCCGGGAATGGGCGCTTCAACGCGGATGCCGCGCGCTTTCATTGCTAAAGCAATATCATTTGAAATAGAAACAATAGAACTGATTTTAACACCTGGGCCGGGTTTAATTTCATAACGTGTCACCACAGGTCCGGGTGCAACCCCCGTTACGGTAGCATCAATATCAAAACTTTTTAATGTTTCTTCTAATTTCTTAGTAGAATCGGCAATTTCCGAGTCGCTCGGACCGATAATATTATTTTGACCGGGTTCACGGAGTAAATCAAGAGGAGGCAAAATAAATTCTTTTTTTTCTTTGACTTCTTCCGATTTTTCTTCTTTAGATTTATTTTTTTCTTCGGTTTTAACTGGCTGCTGACGAGCGGGCAAAGAAATCATCTGCGCAACAGGACGGCTGATTTTAGGCATAGATTTTTTTTCTTCTTCGGGAGATTCTTTTTCCACAACTCTTCTAGGAGCAGACTTTTCCTGCGCTTGCTCTCTTTCTTTTTCTTGTTTTTTGGCTTCTTCTATTTCCGCCTTAAATTCGGCGCGGGCTTTCATCCAAGAAACAAAATCATTTTTTAAGATTTCATAAATTTTATTTATAGTCGCACGCCAAGGAATAGCAAACAAAATATGAATACCCAAAAGTAATCCGACAAAACAAAAAATTGCCCCCCCTGCCTTGCCGGAAAAAGAAGTTGGAAAATTAAAGAAACCTTGTCCTATAATACCTGCCTGCAAAGAACCTTTGGCAAAAAAACTTTTTATAAAAGCGATTTCCCCACCGAGTGAACCTAGCGTTAATAAAATACCGAACATTGAAGTAAAAATAGCAAGGGTTCCGTTTTTGATACTGCGGTAAAGCCAATAGGCCAAAAGTAAAGGTATTAAGTAAGATGCAGAACCTAAATATTTAAAAAGAAACTCATAGGTTTTCTGACCGAAAATACCGGTTACATCCTTAAAGCCGTAAAAGGTGCAAGCAACCCAACCTATCAAAGCAAACGATAATAACCTTACAACAAAAGCAAAAAAGGAAAAACCTTTTTGGGTGCTTTTTTGTTTCTTCTTAGATTTTTTATATAGATTGCTATAATGCCGCACAACGCCACCTTTTACTGCACGGAAGCGATTTTAATTTGATAGTTTATACCGTCTGCTTCGAGGGTTATTTTGCCTTCCTGTAAAAGTTGGCCAAGTGCCATATACATTACAGAAGCGGACAAATGTAAATTAATTTTAATTTGCCAAGAGGAAACTTCTTGTTTTTCTTTAACAAATTCAAAAATTCTATCTGCAGCAGTATTAATGTTTTCTTTAAAAGACATAAAAATCTCCTTTATATTTTCTCTATTGCAAAGAGAGCATCGCCGGGTTTAACGGGTTGACCGTTATCAACAAGCACTTTTTTGATTATACAATCTTGGTTTGCTTTAACTTCGTTAAAAACCTTCATGGCTTCTATTAAGCAAATAGGATCGCCGGCTTTAACTTTTTCTCCTTCTCTTACAAAGGGCGGCGCACTGGGGGAAGCTCCTCTAAAAAAGATACCCATTAAAGGCGATTTGATTGTGTTTGGATATTGCAAGGGAACGCTCTTTTGATCTACTTGGGAGTTTACACCGGCAGTAGTATCAACAACAGGCACTGCTATTTGGGCAGGTGCGCTTCTAACTAGTCTTACATGAGTGCCTTTATCTTCAAAATCAATAGTGCCAAGATCATTATCCTGCATAAATTTATAAATTTCTTTTATTTGGGTCAAAGCGGGGTTATTTGTTTTAACAGTTGTTTTTTTAGTTACAACTTTTTTAGTTTTGTTCATAAATCCTCTCTAAAACAGCATAATATATTTTACTAAATTTAAGAGCGTAAAATACTATATTTTGCCGGAAAGATAAAAAAGATCTTCAACTTCTATTATATCTTTATCTTTCTTAATACTCTTATCTTTTATCGGCGGAGTATAAATTTGTTTAAAGCCAAGACGTCTTGCCTCAGCGATACGAGTATCCATGTGGGCTACTGCTGCACTTTGGCCTAAAATACCCATTTCCCCTATAAAAACACTTGAAGCGCTTAAAGGTTTATCCCTTAAAGAACTTATTACGGCAGCGCAAAGTGCCATATCTAAGCCCGTATCGTTTATTTTTATTCCCCCGCCAAGACTCACGCAAACATCTTTTGTATCAAGATTAAGCCCGACATGACGCTCTAAAGCGGCAAGTAAAATTTGCGTGCGGTTTAAATCTAAACCGGTGGTTATTCTTCTTGGAAAGGGATAATGCGTCGGACTTACAAGGGCCTGAACTTCGCTTAAAATCGGCCTTGAACCCTCAAGAGCAATTGATAAAGCGCGCCCCGCAATATCTTTACTGCGCGAAGTTGACGCAAAATACAAACTTGCATCCGGCACATCTTCAAGGCCTGTTTGAGTCATTTTAAAAAGAGCAATTTCGGATGTAGAGCCAAAGCGGTTTTTATGCGCTCTTAAAATTCTTAAAACATTATCTTTTTCCGTTTCAAAATATAAAACGCTATCAACCATATGTTCAAGAACTTTAGGACCGGCAAGTGAACCTTCTTTTGTAATATGACCGAGTAAAAAAGTTATTATGCCAAGCGGTTTTGTTAAGCGCAAAATTTCGCCCGCGCTTTCGCGCACTTGACTTAAAGAACCGCTTGTTGAAGAAAACTCCGGATGATAAATTGTCTGCACGGAATCTACTATTAAAACTTGGGGTTTAACTTCTTTGACGGCTTCTAAAATCTGCTGGACATTTGTTTGCGAAACAAGAAAAATATTATCGCTTGCACAGCCAAGACGCCTAGCGCGCAAAGCAATTTGTTCAACGGATTCTTCGCCTGAAACATATAAAACTTTTTGATTTTTGGCAAGTTTAGCGGCTGTTTGCATCATTAAAGTACTTTTGCCTATACCGGGCGCGCCGGCAAGCAAAACAAGTTGCCCTTTAACAAGTCCGCCGCCGAGTAATCTATCAAATTCGGCAATACCGGTTTGAATTCTTTCATAATCTTTCAAAGAGGCTTCTTTTAAAGGTGTTATGGGAGAGGAAAACTCCGTAAAAGATTTTGCGCTTTTACTTTTTTTACTTTCTTCTGCAATAACTTCTTCGGTTAGAGAATTCCACGCACCGCAATCTGGGCATTGTCCCAGCCATTTCGTTGAATTAAAACCACATTTTTGACAAGTAAAAATAGTTTTAAACCTCATAAAACCTCTTTTTTAAAAAACTATTTTGCTAAACTTGCAAGGCCAAGTAAGCCGGCAAGTTCTTTATCTTCAAAAGATAAACTCATTGTTGCTTGGAAAGTCTTTGTTTCAAGCATATCATCATATCTGACACCTACGCCGATATTCTTTGTTGCCCAAGTGCCAGCACCGATAGAAACATCCGGTTTATCAAACATACGCCCATTTATAACTCTGTTGCGGCCGAAATCAGTGCCTTCACCGTAGACATAGAAGTTCTTAATAGGATAAATATCAGACATATAGAACGGTTTCAAAGATAAAACCGCACCGCCTGAACCGCGTATCATACCGACATTGAGATCCGCCCATTTATTATATAAACCTAAGCGGAAATCAATTTTATTGGGTTTACCTCTGTAATCTTTATCATTCTTGGGTAAATTATCGCGGTTACCCATATCTGAAATACCGGCTCTATAATACATAAAACTGTTGCGCGGAACAAATTTGATAGCCAAATCAGATTCCATTAAACCGCCGTTTGGCTGCCATCTTGCTTCATATAACCAGAACAGACGGAAACGCGCTATTCTGCCGATAAACTGTTTTGCATCTTCGCTAACTTGGCGGACATTGGCAAGAGTATCTCTGACATCCTGCGCCATTTGTTTATCTTGGGTAAGGGCTTTGAAAAGACCGTCATCGCTATCAAGTTTACCCATAAACTCTTTAGAGGTTTGGGTAAGTTCGCTTACATTTTGCATTGAAGAGGCCAGATAAGGCCTTAAAGATAAAACAAGTTCGTTTATATTGCCGGAAAGTTGCCTTAAATTTGCAAGGGTTGCATTCAAATCTTCGCCAAAGCGGCCTTCGTCGCTGATACTTTTTGTAAAATCCTGAAGAGTGCCGAGTGTTTGGGTTATCATATCGGAAATTGAGGTCATACTGACACCTTGTATAGTATCGCCTTCTTTGATAATTCCGCTTGAGGCGTGGCCTTGATCTATTTGTAAATAATTTGTGCCGATTAAACTGGAAGCGGCAATAATAAATTTGGAATCTTTGTAAATAACCACGCCTTCGTTTATGCGGACTAAGGCCAAAACTTTGCCGTCAACGATTTTAAGTTCTTTAACTTTACCTACTTCTACACCGTTCAAACGGACATTGGATTTTGCCGGCAAACCCGAAACATCATTAAAGTAAACATTAATATCATACCCGCTTGAAATAGTGAAATTGCCGAGCATAAAGATAGAAAATCCAAGTAAAACTATACCTAGAAAAGTAAATAGACCGACTTTTGTTTCTGCTGTCATTTTTTAACCTCTTAATTTCTAATTTGCATTTGTATAGGACCTTTTGAAAGGCCTTCAACAAATTGCTTAACATAAGGATTTTGGCTTTTCTTAAATTCGGGCGTAGGCGCAAAAAGTTGCACTTTACCTTCATAAAGCATAGCCATATTATCCGATATTTCAAAGGCGGACTTCATATCGTGAGTAATCACAATAGAAGTTACACCGAGTTTCTTTTTCAAATCTATAATAAGTTCGTTGATGATTTCCGACATAATGGGGTCTAGCCCGCTGGTCGGCTCGTCATACAAAATAACTTTCGGCTCGGTAGCAAGCACGCGGGCAAGACTTACGCGCTTTTTCATACCGCCGGAAAGTTCCGACGGACGCAAATGTTCAATATCTTTTAAGCCGACTAAAGCAAGTTTTTCTTTGGCGATTTTAGCATATTCCGATTTAGGAGTATCGGTTAAATATTTTAGGCCGAAGACAACATTTTCCCCCACGCTTAAAGAATCAAACAAAGCGCCTTCCTGAAATAAATAACCGAAATTGCGTCTTAATCTAGCAAGCGCAACTTGGCTTTTTATGTGGGTTATATCTTTATCATTGACTAAAATTTTTCCGCCGTCGGGTTCAAGCAAGCGGATAATACATTTGATTAAAGTGCTTTTACCTGTTCCGCTACCGCCGATAACAGCCAAAGTGGTGCCGTCTTCTATTTTAAGATTTACGCCTCTTAAAATTTTTTTCGGTCCGAAATGTTTATGTAAATCAATAATTTCTATCATCTTTATAACCCCAGCGAATTTAAAATTGCCGTTAAGAAATAATCTAAAACCAAAATTAAAACCATACTTGTAACAACGGCTTGCGTGGTGCTTTTACCCACGCCTTCAGCCCCGCCGCGCGTCCATAAACCTTTATAGCAACAAACAACGCCTATCATAAAAGCAAAAAAGCCGGATTTTATAAAACCGTGCATTAAATCATCTACACCTATAAAAGTTGTTATATCGCTAATATAAACATGACTTGCTACACTAAGTGAATTTACACTTACTAAATATCCGCCAAACATACCCGAAACATTAGCACATAAAGTTAAAACGGGTATGGCTATCATAAAGGCAATCATACGCGGAATAACAAGATATCTTATGGGGTCGGTGCCAAGGGTATGCAAGGCGTCAATTTGCTCTGTTACCTGCATTGTGCCGATTTCGGCTGTGACAGCGGCACCCGCGCGGCCCGCAACGACAAAAGCGGTCAAAACCGGCCCGAGTTCGCGCACGAGTGAAAAACCGACCAATGTGCCTATATACAAAGGTTCGCTTAAAATATTACGCATTGTCGTGCCTGCCTGTAAAGCAAGAACCATACCCGTAAATAAACTTGTAAGGGTTGCAACTACCAAAGATTCCACGCCGATTTTAGTTGTCTGTTGCATTGTCTGGCTGAACTCCAAAGGAGATTTGAACAACCAAAAAACGCAAGAAGAAACCATACTTGAGGCCTGACCAAGTTGCGTAAAAAATTTGATAATTAATCTTCCCAAAGATTTAAACATTTGCTATTCTTGGTATCCTTTTATTAAGTAAAGTTAAAATCTCATAATCTATAGTGCCGGCAAGTTTAGCAAGGTCTAAGGCAGAGATTCTTTGCCCTTTCTGCTCGCCTATAATAACAACCGGCGTGCCAACTTTAATATCGCCCAGTTTAGTAATATCAACCATAAGCATATCCATAGTGATATTACCTAAAACGGGGCATTTTTTACCTTCTATTAAAACACTTGCTTTATTGCCAAGACATCTTAAAAAGCCGTCGCCATACCCTATAGGTATTGTGGCAATTTTTGAAGGCCTTTTGCAAATATGTTTGCGCCCGTAACTGATTGCCGTGCCTTTGCGAACATCTTTAATAAAGACGACCAAAGAATGTAAAGATAAAACAGGCTTATATCCCTTTTCAAGCCCATAGGCAAGGTGACCGAGCCGCACCATATCAAACGAGTATTTTGGATAATTTATAAAACCGCTGCTTGCGCTTATATGGGCAATACCTGTTTTAAGCCCCTCTGCTTTGGCTTGGCACAAAAACTCCTCAAAATATTCTAGCTGCTGTTTAGTATATTTTTTATCTTCGGCGGTTTTGCCGTCTGCGCTTGAAAAATGGGAAAAGCAACCTTCCACGCAAACATATTTGCCGCCTTTATTTAAAATGCGCAAAATTTCAAGAGCGGCAGGTCTTCTTGAACCGATACGACCCATACCTGTTTCCTGCTTGACGTGGCATTTGGCAACAATTTTTAATTTGTTTGCGAGTTTGACAATAAACTTTGCCGCGCGCACACTGGCTAGCGCTACGGAAAGATTATATTTTAAAGCATATTCAAAACACTCAAAAGGATAAATTGAACCAAGCACTAAAATCGGTTTTGTTATGCCGACATTTCTCAAAATAACACCTTCTTCAATAGAGGCAACGGCAAAAGCATCACAAAGGTTATTTTTTTGCGCATATATACTGACTAAAACGGCGTCGTGCCCGTAAGCATTGGCTTTAACTAAAAGCATAATTTTAGGCACTATGTTTTTGCGCGCACAAATACTTTTTGCCTTTAAAAGATTTTCTTTGAAAGCGGGCAAATTAACTTGGGCATAAGTCGGGCGCAAAACCGGCAAAGTATCTTGTAAACTCATAAAATTATACAGGGATGACCTCGCCCTCCTCTACGGGAATATTCATATTTTCCGGCATAGGATTGGTAAATAACGTATATTCGCTTATCCATTGTAAATCGACATCGCCGACAGGGCCGTTTCTTTGTTTTGCGATAATTAAGGTGGCCTGTCTTTGTAAATTGGGGTCTTCGCGTTTATAATAGCCCTCACGGTGTATCAAAGCAACGACGTCGGCATCCTGTTCAATAGAACCTGATTCTCTTAAGTCGGAAAGTTGCGGTCTATTATCTTTACGGGTTTTATCTTCGGCGCGTCTGTTAAGTTGAGATAAGGCCATTACAGGCACATGTAAATTTCTTGCAAGTTCTTTTAACATTCTTGAAATTTCGGAAACTTCCTGTTGGCGGTTTTCTGTTTTTTTGCTGGCACCGCGGATAAGTTGCATATAGTCTATAATAATAAGGCCGAGTTTTTTGCCTTCTTTAGCCAGTTCAGTTGCAAGGCGGCGAGAACGCACGCGAATATCGGTTATGGATAAAGCGGGAGTATCGTCAATATACAAAGAGGCCTGACCGAGTTTTTCAATTTCCATAGCCAAATCTTTCCAACGTTCTTTTTTGAACATACCGGAGTTTACTAAATGCAGTTCCGCCTGAGCGGCAGAGCAGACCATTCTTTGATAAATACTGTGGCGCCCCATTTCAAGGGAGAATATTGCCACAGGTACTTTTGCATTAACTGCAGCGTGATAAGCAATATTCAAAGCCATAGCGGTTTTACCTTGAGAAGGGCGGGCAGCAAGAACAATTAAGTCGTCATTTCTTAAACCGCCGGTTTTAAGATCAAATTTGGTGAATCCGGTTGGCACACCTTTGACGGGGTTTTTATCTCTGATTAATTTTTCAATTTGCTCGCTTACCTGTTCGGCAAGGACTTTGGAAGAAACAAAACCCTTCATTTCTCTTTTTTGACTTAAGGCAAAAAGTTGGGCTTGGGCATCATCAATTAAGGAAGAAGGCTCGCCCTCATTGTTATAACATTTTTCAATAGTGGTGGTAGAAACATTTATAAGTTCTCTAACTAAAGCGGCATCGTGCACTAAATTGGCATAATATTCCACGTGGGCAGCGGTGGAAACTTTATTCATAAGTTCCGTTAAATATCTTTCCGCGCCGACTTGGGCAAGAAGCCCTGTTCTTTTTAACTCTTCGGTAACGGTGATTAAATCTACCGCTTGGTTACGCGCCGAAAGCGCAAGCATAGCACTAAAAATTTGTTTATGTGCTGATTTATAAAAATGCTCCGGCTTTAAGATATCGGTTGCTTTTATTAGGGCATCGGGCTCAATTAACATTGAACCTAGAACCGCCATTTCCGCGTCTAAAGCCTGCGGCGGTAATTTTTGTTCTGCGGACATAAAAAAACTCCTACAAATATAAAAAATCGCACGCCCTGATAAAAAAGGGCTGTTATTTTATTTTACTATTTTAAAACATTTAATTATAGTCCCTTTAACAAAAATATATGACATAATGTTGTTTTTTGCGTTAAAAAGACAATATTCCCGAGTGCTTGCCGCACGGGCGGGCTGGAATGAGGCATACCCCGAGCGGGTGGCAACCCCGCGTATCCGAAATTCCTAAAAAATTAAAAATAGCCCAAAAGCCGAAGTAAAAGTAAAGAACCACGGGCTTCCGCCCGTGGCTTTTTGTCAAAGCACAAACAGCGTCACTGTTTGCTCTTCCTCTTCTTTTCTCTGCTCTTCTATATATTTCTTTATTGCGGCCTCATCTATTCCTACTGTTGATACAAAATATCCTTCCGACCAAATACCATCACTAGCAAAATATATCCTATCTAAAAATTTAAATT
>JAZRZE010000075.1:0-8133 GCA_045601125.1 Elusimicrobiaceae bacterium
CTCATTTCAATGACCTCCTTTTGTATATAAATTGCAGTTGCCACTGCAATTTATATTTTACACAAAAGGAGTTTTTCTATCCGCCTCATCGCTGAAAGCTATACGGAACCCCACGCCTAGCGCGGGGTTTTCTAAAGACAATAAAGCCCCGCTTCTGAAAAGAAACGGGGCTTTAAATTTTTTATTAACGCTTATTTTGCGTTTACCATTTTGGCTCTGGAGACATCACCTTTCTTATCTAAGAAATAGAGATATCCTTTTTCTTTTTTAATACCGGCTTTTGCAACTTTTTTTGCTTTGCCGCCTTTTTTGCCGCCGCGAGCCATCGGGACTCTGGATACATCGCCATCTTTGTCAATGTAGTATAAAAAGCCTTCTTCTCTTTCAACACCGAGTTTGGTAACTTTTTCTGCCATGGTATTTCTCCTTACTTAAATTGGGGCTAGTTGCCCTATGAGAAAAGTGTAATAAATATTTTTAAGTTATGCAAGTCTTTTTTTAGTCGTATTTTTAAAAAGGGCTTAGAGGAAAGACTTTTTTTACTCAAAATTCCAAGAAATTAAGGGGTAGTTATCGTCGATAAAATCAACTAAAGCCCCGTGTATCATTATACGCTTTGGGGTATGAATACGGGTTTGGCTTTCCCCCTCTTTTAAAATCAGTTCAACTTCGCAAAAACCTTTTGCTAGATTCAGCAGACTTTCAAGTTCATAAAGTTTTTCTTGCGCTAATTCCGCTGAAATATAAATAAACATCTTCTTTGCTTTTGAAGAAATTACATTTAGTAAAGGTTGCGCGGAAGAAACAACAATTTCGGGATTAGCGGCACTTTCATCGCCTCTTATATCACCGCTGACAAGAACAATATCATTAACATTTATTTTACCGTTTAAGGTGGCCCAAGACCTGCTGTAAATATTACAAGAGATACTTTGTTCTTCATCTTCTAAAACCATTTGCGCCCAATTTTCTTTATTTTTATTTTGGCGTTTTTTTAGACGGGAAATAATACCCGCCACTTCCACATGGCCACGAATGGAATTTCTTTCTATATCGGAAATTTTTATTTTAACAATTTTATCTAAATAGCGTTCATATTTAGCAAGAGGGTGGCCCGATAAATAAATACCTAAAACATCTTTTTCGTAATTAAGCAAAAGTGCTTTTGACAAAGGTTCGGCAGGTTTTAATTTAACTTCTTTGCCACCGACTACATTTATAATTTCCTCGCCAAATAAACTTTGGGAAACATTTTCTTTTTCTTTATTTATAGCATTTGCTTTATCAACAAGCATTTCAAAATTAGCAAGAAGTATTGCGCGGGATTCTTGGGCGGACATATCTTGATAAAGACTGTCAAAAGCCCCTGCTTTTATAAGACATTCAAAGCAGCGTTTATTTGCCGTTTCTAAATCTATTCTTAAACAGACATCAAGGAAATCCTTAAACTTTCCGCCTTCCTGACGGGTTTTAACTATACTGCGGCAACATTCTTCACCGAGATTTTTAATTGCCATTAAACCTATTCTTATGGCTTCTTTGCCGTCTTTGATTTTTTCTACGCTGAAAGTTTCTTCCGAGTGTTGAATATCGGGCGGTAAAATTTCAAAACCCATTTTGCGCGCTTCTTCAAGATAGGTAGCAATTTTGTTTTCTTTATCGGCAGAACCGATTGCATTATGCCCGATTTCGTTTGTTAGCGCACTACACATAAATTCTATGGGGTAATTTGCTTTTAAATAGGCCGTCTGATAAGCAACTAAAGCATAGGCAACAGAGTGTGATTTATTAAAACCGTATTTAGCAAATTCCGCCATTTGGTCAAAAAGTTTTTTGGTAAGTTTTTCGGGGATACCGTTTTTCTCCCCGCCAGCAATAAACTTGGTGCGGAACTTTTCCATAATATCAATTTTCTTTTTACCCATTGCTTTACGTAAACTGTCTGCTTCACCTGGAGTAAAACCGCTTAAACGTTTGGCGGTTTCCATAATTTGTTCCTGATAAATTAGGGTGCCGTAAGTTTCGCTTAAAATCGGCTCTAACAATTTGTGTTCAAAAGAAATTTTTTCCTGCCCGTTTTTGCGTTTGACAAAACTATCAAGCATACCGCTTTGCATTGGACCCGGACGGTAAAGCGCAACTAGGGCTGAAATATCGCTGAATACAGAAGGGTGTAAACGACGGACAAGATCTTTCATACCGCCGCTTTCTAACTGAAACACACAGGTTGTTTCTGCTTTCTCTAAAAGTTCAAAAGTTTTTTTATCGTCGGTCGGAATAGTAGCAATATCAATATCTATACCGCGTAATTTTTTAATAAGTTTAACCGCATTATCTATAACAGTTAAAGTGCGAAGACCTAAAAAGTCAATTTTCAAAAGCCCCATATCGGAAACGGTATTGCCTTCGTATTGCGTTGTAATAATACCCTTTGACCCTTTGGCTAGAGGAGTATATTTTGTAACTTCTTCCTTTGTTACCAAAACACCCGAAGCGTGAACGCCTGTATGCCTTTTTAGTCCTTCTATTTTTGTTGCATAATTAAAAAGTTGTTTTACTTTAGGATTTTTGCTCATTTCGCTTTTAATTTCGGGGTTGGTTTCCATCGCGCCGGAAATGGTTGCATCAAGAGCATCGGGAATAAGTTTGGAAAGGCGGTTTGCTTCAGCCGGTTCAAAACCCATAACCCTTGCCGTATCTTTTAGAGCAAGTTTTGCCTTCATCGTTCCGAAAGTGATAATGCTTGCCACATTTTTTATACCGTATTTGCGGCGCATATAATTGATAACTTCTTCGCGGCCGGCATCGGAAATATCAATATCCAAATCGGGCATACTTACGCGGTCGGGATTTAAAAAGCGTTCAAAAAGCAGTTTGTTAATTAAGGGATCTACGCGGGTAATATCCATACTGTAAGCAACCAAAGAACCCGCACCGCTACCGCGTCCGGGGCCTATCGGTATATCTTGGCTTCGGGCATATCCGATGAAATCAGCCACAATTAAGAAATAAACCGCAAAACCCATATCTATTATGACTTTTAATTCATAATCAAGGCGTTGCATATATTCTGCGGGGATATTATCTGTTTTTAATTTCTTTTTTAAGCCCGTTATACAACAATGGCGCAGATATTCCGCATGATTTTTAAACTCCGGCGGAATAGGAAAATCGGGCATAACAAAGCCGTCTTCCTTTAATTCCAAATTACATTTTTCGGTTATTTCAAGAGTGTTTTTTAAGGCTTCAGGCACGAAACTGAAAAGTTTTTCCATTTCTGCGGGCGATTTGAAAAACAACTCGTGGGTTTCTATTTTAAGACGTTTTTGATCGTCTAAAGTTTTATCCGTAGCAATACAAATATGAATATCGTGGGCTTGCCAATCTTCGCGTTTTTCGTAGTGGCAGTCATTAGTAGCAACAAGTGGAATACCTGTTTTCTTGGAAACTTCCAAAAGCACTTTTAAGGCGGCCTGTTCTTCCGCGATACCGTGGTCCATAATTTCTATATAATAATTTTCCGGACCGAAAGCATCGCGGTATTTTAAGGCCAAATCTATGGCGGCTTGCTCGCCCTTATTTAAGGCCGTTTGCGCCAAAAGACCTTGCAAGCAACCCGATAAAATTATAAGCCCGTCTTTATACTTATTAAGTAAATCAAAATCTATACGCGGTTTATAGTAAAAACCATCAACCCACGCCGTAGAATTTAAGGACATTAAATTGTTGTAGCCCTGTAAATTTTTAGCAAGAACGGTAATATGGTTATTCTTTATTTTCTCTTCCCCAATTTCGGTATATTTTAGAGGGGTTATATAAAATTCACAGCCGATTATCGGTTTGATACCCAAAGATTTTGTGTTTTTATAAAACTCGCGCGCGCCATACATATTGCCGTGGTCCGTCATAGCCATAGCAGGAATTTTCTGCTCGGCCAAAGTTTGTAAAAAAGACCCCGGTTTTGTGCTGGAAATGCGCAACATACCGTCTAACAGAGAATATTCTGTATGATTGTGAAGATGAATAAACTGCGCCATATTTACACCAAAAAAGATAAATTTAATTTAGAGGTTTTAAGACCGCTGTTTAAATATTATAGTAAATTAAGGCAAATGGCGCTCAGACAAATTTTTTTACGACGGAAGATATGCAAAAATAAAAAAATTTTAAATTATTCTATCCGCCAATAATCCCCTTCCCATATATGTTTATTAGAAAAAGGCTCACACTCTTTTTGAGTCCCGCGACAATACAGGGTGCCCCCTGCTTGCTCAAACCAAGGCATTTTATTGTCTACTCTAATAGCATAGCAATCTATATTATTTTCTTTGGTGCATCTATACCAAAAAATATTGTCATTAAAATTTAAATCAAGTTGTGCAATATCGGTAGTATATTTCCCGTTTGCAAGATAATAGGCTTGTTGCGCGCGGGCTTTTGCTTTGCAAAAGCAATTTTTTGTGCTACACTTTTTGCAATTTTGTTCTTTTTTGGCTTTTTCAGCAAAAATTCTGTGTTTGATTCAAATTCGCTAAAAAAGATAAAATATATTAAAACTTTGAAAGGAATTGTAAAATGCCGAAATATTATAAAAACTTAATTGAAAAAAAAGTAAGCCAAAAGAAAATTTATGACGGTGTTATAAGTTTTTATGAGGACCAAGTTAAACTGATAAACGGCCAAAAAGCAAGCCGCGTTTATACAAAACACCCCGGCGCTAGTGCCGTAGTCCCACTTACCGACGAGGGAAAAATAATTTTTGTGGAGCAATACCGCTATCCCGTAAATAGAATTACACTTGAAATACCCGCCGGGAAATTGAAACCGAAACAAACACCTCTTGCCTGCGCAAAAGCGGAACTTGCCGAGGAAACTGGCTTTAGTGCGAAAAAATGGCAAAAAATGCTCTCTTTTAATCCCTCAACGGCTTTTTCTACCGAAATTTTACACATTTTTTTGGCTAAAGACCTTAAAAAAGGCAAACAACATTTAGACGATGACGAATTTGTAAATACAAAAGAACTTACCTTAGAGCAAAGTTTAAAATATATAAAAAACGGAAAAATAAGAGATTCTAAAACTATTATTGCGCTTTTATATTTAAAGACATTTTTTTAGAACTTTTAATATGGTAAAATATATATAGAAAGAAGATATTGGGCAATTAGCGTAGTGCTTACTAAATAAAATCGTCCGTCGCACGCGCACGCGCTAACACGAAGCCCATAAAAAATTTAGTAGAAGAAGTAGAAAGGGCAGTTGGCGCAGTGGTAGCGCGTCCGCCTCACACGCGGAAGGCCACAGGTTCGAACCCTGTACTGCCCATTTTAATAGAGTAGAAGAGAAACAGTTTTGCTCTATGAAAAAATGGCAGTAGCGCATAAACTGCTTTATGCGCGGCAGGGTGAGAAAGGCGGAGCGTTATGTGAGTTTGAGTGCGAGCCGCACCGGCGAAGCGCGAAAGGCGAACATCGCGAGCCCGGCCTGCAGGAAAATTCCGTCAGGAATTTTATCGGAAGGCGAACATTCTGTACTGCCCATTTTTTAAAAAGAAATATGGAATAGTTGTTTGTAAAAAATAGGTAGTAGCACACAAAGCGTTTGTGTGCGGCAGAATAAAAATATGAACTTAGATTTACATTTAGTTTTAAACTTTTTTATAGCAATGCTCGCTATTTTAAACCCTATCGGTAATGTTCCGATATTTTTACAACATGTAAGTGAAGATTCTTTGGAAGTTCAAAAAAATATTGCTCGCTTAATGGCGATTACAATTTTTATTATCGCAGTATTCTTTTACTTTTTGGGGCAACCTTTCTTAAGAATTTTCGGCATAACAATACCCGCATTTAGAATAGCCGGCGCAATTTTACTTATGATGATAGGTATAAGATTATTACACGGTAAGCCAAAATTTGATGATTCTACTTTACAAACCACTTCTCAGAATGTTAGCCCCTTTGCACAAGCAAAACAAAGACTTAGCAGTATTATAGTGCCGGTTGCTATCCCTATATTTGTAGGGCCGGGTGCCATAACAACAGTTATTTTGTATTCCCAAAGAAGCGAAAGCGGAATTACCACTTTCTTTATGGTTTGTGCCATTGCCGCTGCTTGCTATATTATCGGAATAGTTTTATCCCTTTCGCGCTTGGTAAGCAAAAAATTAGGGCATAACGGTATGCAGATTGTTTCAAGAACGATGGGTCTTATTTTGTGCGCGATTGCCGCGCAGTTTGCTATTGAAGGCGTGGCCCAACTTATACCCAACTTATTTGACCCGCAATTTGTCCATACTTTAAAATAAAATTTTAGACACAACACTAAAAAAGCCGTTCCTTTTAACAAGAAACGGCTTTTTATTTGGTTAAATAATTTTAGAATAGTAAGCCAATTGCTAAAGAAGCACCCGCTGAACTGGGGATATCTTTTCCGTCAACTTTGTTTGTCTTATTGCTTATAGCGCCGGAAATTTCAACAAAGAAATGAACCATATTAAAGCCAATACCTGCCGTATAGAACGGGGACATTTCCGAAGTTGCTAAATTTGTGTTATAACCTAGGCGCAAAGGGATATTAAACTTTGGATTATTAACTAAATTAAATTCCACACCTAAAGCAAATTGGCGAGATCTAATACCTTCGAGCAAAGTTTCATTTTCGGTTATATCCAAATCTGCCGCAAGAGTCATCCATTTTGCAGGATTAATTGCCGCGCCGGCGCGAAGTTGCGGTTTTAATTGATATTTATCTGTACGCCAATTTGCCGCAATAGCAGGATCGGTGCCTGCGGGTAAATCGGGTCTATCAAATTTAGGGCCGTTGATATTGCGCGCCGTTAAACCGACTTGCGGATTTAAGAAAATGTCTCTTTCAAGCAACTGTGAAAAATTAACTAAAGTTCCCAAATCTACGGCAAGATTTGTAGTGTTTTTCTTATTATCTTTTGCTTTATCCAAAATATCTTCAACTTTTTCATTATCTTGTAAGAGTAAAATACCGTTTTGTGCGGTATAGCCACTAATAACTTTTACATTACCGCCGATTTTTATACCTTTATAAACTTGCATACCATAACCTAAAGAAACTTCGCCGAAAGCAGCCGCATCTGCCATAGCAACGGTTTCATTATCTTTATAACTGCCGGTAGAACTGCCTGCTAGTTTAATAATTTCGGCAGCACCGCCCATATTTGATATTGAACCGCCTATATATTTGGCAATTTCTTCTTCGCTAATGCCATAAGAAGCAGCCGCATCTATAAGGGCTGTAGCAAGTTGTAAACTATTGCTACAAGTTGTAGCATTCAAAAGGGTTTTAAGAGAAGAAAATAAATCATATTTATCAATTGCTGCGGCAAGTTTTTCTGCTGTAGTTTGATTTGCCGGTGTTAAAACAGCCGAAGGATTGCCGATTTGAACCCCGGAACCACCGGTATTGAATTGGATGTTTTTGGTATCTACTATCGGCAAGATTGAAGCGGTGCCTAGACTGCGGGCACTAACTGAGAAATTTTTTATTTTAATACCCAAACCGACATCGGTATTAACTAAGGCACCTGTGTTTTTACCGATAACTTTAGAAACATTATTTAAACCGGTAAAAATAGTATTAACATCTTGCGCTGAAATATTGGCATTAGCATCAATATCGTCAACGAGTTTGTTGTATTGTTTGGAAATATCCGTTAAATTGCTAACTGCTTCAAGAACATTTTTGGTTGATTCCAAACTGGCACCGGCATTAATTAAAACACCTGTTTCATTGACATCTTCCTCTTGGGCAAGACCTGCCGGATTCCAATATTGAGCATCAGGTCCGTATGCGGTTGCTACACCGGCACCACCCATACCCATAGCGCGCGGACCGACAAATTGCCAAGATTGCGCATAAACAAAAGCCCCTCCGAAAAGAATTGCCGCAAAAGTTAAAAATATCTTTTTCATTACATCTATACTCCTATATAATTTTTTTACTACCTAATTATTATATAAATAAACATCCCCCCGCAAAGCGGGGGGTTTTTCACATTACGGGTAAAACCCTTGCCTACTAGCTTAGGGCTAAAAGCCCTTTTTAACAGCCTGCCACACGCGACTCACCGTGCTCTCTTTAAATGGATCTTTATCAAAC
>JAZRZE010000076.1:0-12393 GCA_045601125.1 Elusimicrobiaceae bacterium
CCGATTCTTAAATCTTTTTCAACGGAAGGTTGCATTCTTTGGGCAAAATGTTTGCGGTTTTCATCGGTTAAATCCGGCTTTTTCCCGCCGAACATTCTGTTTAAGAAGTTTTCAACAGCCAAGTTGGTATGATAAGCAACCAAACTTTGCGGAAGGTCAAAATTATTTGCTTTAACAAGGGCCTCTTCAATTTGATTATTGAAATCCCTTTCGCTAGCTGCTTTTGCATCGGATTTTAAATTATTTGTTAAAGTTTCTTTAAGTTTTTCAACATTATCAAAACCCATATCTTTTGCGAAATTGTCATCTAAAGTGGGCATAACCTTTGTTTTGATTTCTTGAACCTCAACGGTAAAGTTAATAGTATCTTCGCCGATTTTTGTATCAAATTTAACAATTTGGCCTTTTTTGGCACCTTTTAAAGCATTAGTCATACCGGCGATATTTTGCTCGTTTTTCATATCAATAAGTTCGCTATTTGCGGTATATTCCTTTTGGGCAACGCCGTTTTTAGAACCGCTGTATTTAACAACGACAAAACTATCTTCTTTTACGGTAGCATCATCACCAAGAGTTTCAAGGCGGGCATTATGCTCTAAAATTTGGTCAATATTTTTTTGAATTTCTTCGGGGGTAACATCTTCTGATTTTTTTGTTACTTCAATACCTTTATAACCTTTCGGGTCAACTTCCGGTGCGACATCAACGGAAATTTCAAAAGACCAAGGGCTGTTTTCTTTTAAGGAACTGAAATCTGCTTTTGTTAAAAGCGGAGTCATTACCGCTTGAAGTTTGGAAAGTTCAATTGCTTTTGTGGCTGCGCTGCGGACCACTAAATCAATTGCGTGTTCCTGAATGTGTGCGGGGAAAGTTCTTTTTACTAAATCAGCCGGTGCTTTACCTGCTCTAAAACCTTGAATTTGGGCTTTTGTCTGAACTTGTCCTAAAGCCGAAGTATAACATTTATTAACTAAAGAGGCCTCCGCCTTAACTTCCAATTTAACATTACAACCTTTTTTTTCTATTTCTTTATAAGAAACTTCATTATCTTGCGCTACTGCAAAATTTGACATATTCTCTCCTCAAAAAAGTGGGCGGAAAGGGACTTGAACCCTTAAGGATTGCTCCATACGGTCCTAAGCCGTACGCGTCTGCCAATTCCGCCATCCGCCCGTATAATTTGTGTTATTTAAAAAGCGTAGAACGCAAAAAGACGTGTTCTACGCTCTTATAAAAACTTGGGCCATGTGAGACTCGAACTCACGACCTTACGCTTAAGAGGCGTCTGCTCTACCAACTGAGCTAATGGCCCTTTTCTATTATAAATTATACAAAACTTTTCAAAAATTTGCACAAAATTGCATAAAATGCTAAAAAAGTGTTAAAATAAAATATATTATCTTAAATAAGGAGTTTATACAAATGAGGAAAACATTCCTTGCTTTTAGTTTAGTTGTTTCGTTAATTTCAGGGGCATTTGCGCAAACGGAATATGAGGAAACAAATGTCCTTATGGCTGATCATAAGATTATGGAATTAGGAGATAAATATTTGGCCTTGCTTTCTAATCTTTATCCGGAAGAAGCAACCAGATTAGGAACGGGTATTTATCACGATCAACTTTTACAAAGAGATAAACAAAGTGAAATTCAAAGGGGAAAATCTATTGAATCTTTACAGAAAACTTTGCTTGCAATCAATCCTAAAAAACTTTCTGTAAACAGAAGAGCACAGTATTATACTTTGCTTGGGCAGGTAAACAAAAAAGTTTTTGAAGAAAAGACCTTAGATCAATTAACGAAAGATCCCTTGTGGTATTTGGAATCTTTGACTTCTGTCTACGATATTTTGGAAAAGAAATATACTAACAACGAAGACCGCTTGCGCGATATTATCAAAAGACTTGAGGCCTTATCTCAAATTCTTGAACAAGGGCAGGAAAATCTTGAAAATGCTCCTGATTTAAGGATGCGTCTTGCCGCTCAAAAAGCACAAATTGCTTATGCTTCTTTTGGGGAACTTTCCAATGCCTTATATAAGATGTCAAAAGTAGAACAAACCCAGAAAAAGATAAACGAAGTCAGCATTGCCGCAAGAGAGACATTAAAAAAATATGCGGATTTTTTAAGGGAATCTTTAGAAAAGAAGGAATATTCCGATTTTAGACTTGGGGAAGAAAATTATTCCGCTCTTCTGAAAAATGTTTATTTCTTAAACGAACCTATTTCCAAATATCAAAAAACCGTTGAGGCAGAAATTGAAGAAACGCTGAAAGTTTTGAAATCTTTACTTGCGCCTTACCTTTTGGATATTTTGAGTGAAGAAGAACAAGCGCAGAGAACGGATGAAGAAGGTAATTTAGTTGTTTTACCTTCCGATTACTATTTAGTAAGAAAGGCAAAGTTTTCTCAAACTCCCGAATTGGGGGAAATTGCTCCTAATTATGCTTCTATTTATCAGCAGGCATCACAATATTTCTCTGAAAGAGAAATCTTTGCTGTGCCTGATTTGTCTTTAAGTTTGCAGAAAACCCCTCAATATTTAAGGCAACCTTACACTGCTTCCTTATATTTAGGGCCTTATCCTTTTGCAACAAGACAAAGCGGTGATTTGCTTTTAAATATTCCTTTGGAAGAAGATACAACTTCTTTAGCAAATCTCTTTACTTATTCCGATATCAGAATTGATGCCGTACAAAAGATGTTCCCCGGTATCAATTTAAGTTATAATGCAACCTTTGATAGCCAACAAGTTCTTAAAAGCATTTCTAATGATATGTTCTATATTAACGGTTGGGCTGTCTATGCTCTTAAATCTGCCCAACAAGAGGGCTTTTTGACAGAGGAAGCCGATAACTTGAATATTGCTTGGCTTAATTATAAAAGGGCTTTATATGCTTTAGCCGATATCAAAATGCAAACCAAAACTCTAAATTATACCCAAACTTTAGATATGCTTATCAGTGCCGGCATTAACGACGAAGAAGCAACAGAAAAAGTTGATTTCTTGGCAGTAAATCCTGCTAATGCTCTTTCCTATGTGATAGGTGCAAAAGAGTTTGAAAAACTTAACTTAAAATATCAAAAGAAACTAAAAGATAAGTTTAACCAATTAGAGTTTAATAATAAGATACTTTCTTTGGGAAGAATACCTATGAATGTTCTTGCCGAAGGGCTTGAACAATCTTATAAAACAAAACCTGTAGAAAGTTTCTTTAACACAATGTATTTTTAAGTAATTGCTTAGCAAAATAAAAACAGCGGGATTTTCAAAAATCCCGCTGTTTTTCGTTTATGAGTTTCGCCATATTTTATATAATATATAAGTGTCAATATAGACACACGCTTATATCTTGGGGTAAAGATAAAATGGAAGAACAAAACAGTAACGGAGATAAAGAAAAAAAAGAAAATAAGTTTAGCGTCAATCCTATAGTGTTACTCAGGGATTTTAAAGATCTTTTCGGAATGTTTTTTGCCGCAATAAGAGGCAAGTTCAAAATTCGTTTATCAAGTATTGTTTGGGCTTTGCTCGGTGCGTTTTATTTTCTTTTACCTCTTGATTTAGTGCCGGAAGCATTATATGCCTTTCTCGGTCTTGGGGATGATTTGCTCTTTTTAGTTTATATTTTAAATCAAATCAGACCGGATATAGAAAGATACAGACAATTTAAACTGGAAAATAAAAGGAAAAATAATGAAAAAAATCTTTAAATTTTTATTATGGATGTTTATTATTGCAGTCGTCTTACTTGCGGGGACTTTAATAACTTTAAGAATAATGTTTCCGATGGAAAAAATTAAAGTGCAAATTCAGCAGCAGGTAAAAAATAAGTTTAACAGGGAAATTGATTTTAAGGATGTTTCCTTATCGTTAAAAGGTTTAAGTATAAAAGATTTTGCTTTGTCGGAAAAAAACACTTTCAAAGACGGAACTTTTATTTCCGCCGGATATGCCCACGCGGAAGTTGATTTCAAAGCCCTTTTACACAAACAAATAAAAATACAAAATATCGGGCTGGAACAAATGACTGTAAACATCATCAAATATAAAGACGGCAAATTTAATTTTGATGATTTAATTTCCAAACAAGAAGAATCTTCCGCTGTCCAAACACAAACGGAAAAAGAATCTTCTGCGGTAGATATAAGCGCAGAGCACCTTTATACTAAAGAGGCGTCCATAAATTACAGCGATGAAGAAACCCAAACGAAATTTAGTTTGGATAACCTAAATATTCAAATAGATAATTTTGATTTGAATAAAGATTTCTCCGTCTTAATTACTTGCTTGAGTAAAATTAATATGCCTAATTTAGTTTTAGATCCCGTGCTTTTCAAAATAGATTCTAAGATAAATCTTGCTTCTTTAGAAATGTCAAAAGCCAAAGCTGAAATTACGGATTTTTCTATAACTTATGATAAATCTGCTTTAAGTTTTTCAGGGCTTATTGCGGATTTTTCTAACCCGCAAGTTAATTTAAGCGGCACTTTAAGCGGGATAGATAATAACTTGGTTAAACACTTTACCAGCGAAGAAGTAACACCTTTTTCCGTGCCTTTAATCAATATGATTTTAAGTGCCAAATTAAATTTAGAAAACAATACGGCAGATATTTCACAGGCCAAGGCTTCTGTCGGCAATTCCTTTATAAAAACAAGAGGGCAAGTAGATTTTTCTAAAGCCGATACGGTTTACAACTCTGATACAGAGTTGTCGGTTTCTTTAGATGAAGTTTCCTCTATTGCCAAAGAAACTTTAGACGCCTTTAACCTAAAAGGAACTATAACAGGGAAATTAAACCTTTCGCAAAATAAAGATTTTAATATCAAAGGTAATATCAATGTTAAAAACCTTGTCGCAAAATTAATGAAACAAGATTTGCAAGATGTTACAGGCACTATAACCATAAAATCGCACAAGGATATTTATACAAATAAATGGACAGGTCTTTTAAGTTCTTCCCCTTGTAATTTAACCTTGGCTTACAAGAAAGAAAAAAATACTTCTCTTGATTTGGTTTTTTATATGAAGAAATTTACCCTTGAAGATATTAATTTTGAAAAATTATTTGAAACCAAAACCAAAGATAAAGAAGAGGTTAAAGAAGAAACTGCCGCTCAAACAAATAAAGCGCAAAATCAAAATGTAGAACGCTATAATTTGAAAGCGGATATCACCATAGACCAAATAGAAAACAATGTTTTAACCGCCAATGATTTTAACTTAAAAGCGGATATTAAAGATTTTGATCCTTCTTTTGAAAAAGCGCAAGGCACCTTGAGTTTTACTACAAAAAATGACGAAATAAGGGATATTGATAAACTGATGGCTACGTCTAAGATAATGCGGGTTATGTTCACTTCTCTTAAGATAGTCCAAAAGGCATTTGATTTTGCAAAACTTGACAATACCAATATCACTAATGGTATAATTAAATGTGATATCATTAATGCACAATATAACATTAAGGATGGTATTGTTGATATTGTGAAAAGTGATATAGACTCAGATTTAACTGTTGTAAGAGCAACAGGCAAAACAGATTTGTTGAAAGATGCTATTGATGTAAAGATACAGGCCCAAATCGGAAAGACCGGTTCAAAAGGTTTTAAGCCGTTAGTAATTAAAGTTAAAGGGCCGCTTAGCGATCCTTCTTATAAACTTGATGTATTATCTTCAATAGCTTCAATAATGAGTAATTCCGGCAACGAAGTTGAAGAAAATTCTGATTCTAAAGAAAAGGAAAAAATAAATACCGCTGAAAATGTGGTTAAAACAATAGGCAGTTTATTTAAAAAATGAGTAGGAGGAAATATGGCAATATCTTCTTTTTCAATTTTGAGACAGATTGGTTCCATAAAAATAGATGAGGGCAACGAAATAAAGTTTTCCGTAGATGCTTATAAACAAAGCCGCTATCTTTCTGTACGCAAATATCTTAAATCGGAAACTTACAGCGGTCCTACCAAAGCAGGCATAACCCTTACTTCTGAAGTAGTGAGTAAAATTGCTAAGGCCTTGGCCGCTTTACCTGATGATGCAAATGCTATTGCCGATGGCGAACTTGGTAAATACGCAAGAAGACAAGGTCTTGCTATTGTCTTAAGAGTAAGTTCTTTTAATACCGCAAAAGGTATTGATATACGCCAATGGCAAGAAGACGAAACTTATACCGGTTGGACAAAAAAAGGGATTCGTTTACCTTTGGAAAAAATTAAGGAAATTAAAGAATTATTTAGATTGTCTGCCCAATATTTTGAGGAAAATAAATAAAATAAAGTATGGCAATAGAAAGTCAAGGAACACCTTCGCAAAATGCACCTAAACAGGAAGCGCCGAGTCAAACTGCCGCACCGAGTCGTCATGTGGACTTAGTCGGACAGGAAATTGGCGGTTGTGTTGTTTTGGAAAAAGTTGCAGAAGGCGGCATGGGCAGTGTGTTTAAGGCAAAACATAAAGCTTTAGACAGAATTGTTTGTGTAAAAATTTTAAGTCCGGCTCTTGCTGATGATAAAAAAGCGGTCGGCTTATTCTTGACAGAAGCCCGCGCTATTGCGGAAATTGACCATCCTAATATCGTCTTTGTTTATAATGTCGGTAAAGAAAAGGGCTATCACTTTATTGTTATGTCCTTCATAGAAGGGGAAAGTTTATCTTCCATAGTCAGAAGACGCCCCAATTTGCCTATTTCCTTTATAGCAGATGCTTTTTGCGGTATTTTACAAGGGTTAGATGCAGCCCACCAAAAAGGTATTATACATAGAGATATTAAACCCTCAAACATTTTAATCAATAAAAAACTTGAACCGAAAATTGTAGACTTCGGTATTGCTAAAAAAGTAGATAAAGATAAAGGGGTTGCCAGAACAACAGAACTCGCCGGAACTGCCTATTTTATTTCTCCGGAACAAGCCCTCGGCAAACCCATAGATGCCAGAACCGATCTTTATGCCCTTGGCGCAAGTTTATTTTATGTTTTGACCGGCAAATATCCTTTTACCGGTAAAAACTCAATGGATATTATCCAAAAGCATATTAACACACCTTTACCCGATATTTTAACTTATAGAAGTAATATTCCTGCTTGGCTTGTTACTGCTGTTAACAAATTAATGGCAAAAAAGCCGGAAGACAGATTCCAAAGTGCGCAAGAGGCATTACTATTCTTTAAGAAATCGCGCGAAGACGAAAAATTGGCTTTGAACAAAGGCTTAAATATTTCCCAAGAAGTCGGTTTGCGCTTAAGTAAAGAGGATAATAATAGCAAAACCCTAACGGCGCCTTCCCGTTCTAAAGTTCCGCCTGTAAGACGTTATAGCGCTGATGTTCCTACTATCAGACAAAGCCAAAAAATACAAACTTTTATTCCCACGGTAGATGATACCAACAGAACAAAATACACTGTCGGTAAAGGTTCTTTAACAAAGCCGTCTGTTTCCTATTTCAAAACCCTTCGCGCTTTTATTAAGAAAAGTGTTCTCTCCGTTGCTTTTGTGGGTTTAATGTTGATAGTGGCTTCAGCCATATTTTTGAAATTGGGTGCGCTTGTTGCCGCTTTTAATGTTCAAACGGCAGTGGACCAAAGCAATTTATTAAATGTGCTTACTAAGGCATTAGTAAGTCCGCAATTCTTTTCTCCCAATATGTTGATTATTTCCTTTGCTTTGGTATTTTTTGCCGGTGTAATTGCGATGTTGTTTTTCAAATTACTTAAAAAAGTTGTACCGATAGTTCTTATTGTTGCTGTTTTTTCCTATGTAACGGGTGTTTTTGATTTAACCAGCAGCACTTCGGTTATATCTTTTACTTCGCCGATAAGTTGTCTGCTTTATTCCTTCTTATGTGCTGCTTTAGCAATAAAATTGAACGAACAAACAACTTTACCCTTACCTTTCAAGATAATTTCTATTGTTTTATTTATTCTCGGATTTATTTTAGTATATAAATTTGCCGAGCCGGCGCATTTCTTTGCAGGCACTTTAACAGTTACCATTTTTTATGTGCTTTTTGCATTATGTTCTGCTGCCTGTGTAAGTTTGTTATTTAATCAAAATCCCGTAATGCGTATGGCAAGTTCAATGTTTTTTGTTGCCGCTTTAGCAGCGGTTTTCACTTATCAAATCAGTGGAAACTTTTATTACTTAAAAGCTCAGTTGGAAAATAAAGCGTTTACGCCGCCGGTAAAGGAAGTGCAAATCCCGCAAACTCAAACGGAAGGCGAAGAATTGCTGGAAGGGGCCTTGCCTCAACCTCAACCCCAACAGGAAGAGCAACAAAAAGAAGAAATGGTAATAAATCTTCAAGAAACGCCAAATGAACTTTTATATAAAATTGATTCTTCGGAAATGTCTGCTCAGTTAGTAGATAATGTTTTGTGGCGTTATTCCATAAAAGAACCTTTTAATTGTCTAAAAGATTACCGCCAAAATGGCGTGGCTATGTTGATAATCGTTATCTTTATTCTTTATGGATTAATAGCGTATATCATAGATGTTTTTGCGTATAAAGAGGAAAAATGGACTTTAATATAGAACTCGGTGCTTATAGCGATATAGGTAAAATAAGAGAAAAAAATGAGGATAGCATTTTAATTGCTCCGGAACTTTGTCTTGGTGGCGTTGCCGATGGTATGGGGGGGCATAACAGCGGGGAAATTGCAAGCAATATCGCCGTTAGTATTTTGCGCCAAACGCTTGCCGATTTGAAAGATAAAAAGATAACTATTCCGGAAGAATTTGAACCCTCTATTCCTTTGGTTTGCCGCAAAGTTTTATATTCTGCTTGGATTGCCAATGCCAAAATTTATACTTTAGCAAATGAAAATTTCAAAAGACGCGGTATGGGAACAACTTTAAGCGCAATTTATTTTGAAGATGATAATAACTGCGCTGCAGTACATATAGGCGATAGCAGAATTTACCTTTACCGAGATAATGTTTTTTCCCAAATTTCAAAAGACCATTCTTATGTTATGGAACAAGTTCAAAAAGGTCTTTTAACAAAAGAAGAAGCCGAAAAATCCCGCATACAAAATATTCTTACAAAAGCACTTGGCTTAAAAGCCGAAACATTGTGCGATGCTATTTTGCTTACCCCTAAAATCGGGGATATTTATGTCCTTTGTTCTGACGGCGTAAACAAAGGACTTACAGATAAAGATATTGAAAAAATAGTTCAAAAAAATACTTCTGTGGGTAAACTCGCTCAGGAAATAGTAAAAATCGCTTCTAGTAATGACGGTAAAGATAATGCTTCTTGCGTTGTTATCAAAATTACCGAACCAAAAGAAGAGTCTTTCTTAAAAACTCTTTTCTCTCGTTTCACGTCTAAAAAATAATTAGCAATCAAACAAAGAGATTGACAAAAATAAAAAATAATGCTAAATTAGCAGTAAGAGGCATTAATTGCCAACTTTAATTTTTTTTGGAGGATAACAAATGGCTAACATTAAAATTAAACCTTTAGGCGATAGAGTAATTATAAGTCCCATTGAACCTAAAGAAGTTGTAAGAGGGGGCATTATCATCCCCGATAGCGCAAAAGAAAAACCTATGGAAGGCAAAGTTGTTGCCGTAGGTCCGGGCGCCTTAAATAAAAAAGGCGAAAGATTACCTATGGATGTTAAAGTAGGCGATAAAGTGCTTTACGGTAAATACAGCGGCACCGAAATTAAATTTGATGACGAAAAATATTTAATTATGCACCAAGATGAAATTCTTGGCATTTTGGGGTAAATAAAGGAGTATAAAAATTATGGCAAAACAAATTATTTTTTCAGAAGATGCAAGAAGCAAAATGAAAACAGGCATTGAAAAAGTTGCCTCCGCAGTAAGAGTAACTTTAGGGCCTAAGGGCAGAAGCGTAGTTTTAGATAAAAAATTCGGTTCACCTTTAATTATTGATGACGGCGTAACCATTGCAAAGGATATTGAACTTGAAGATAAATTTGAAAATATGGGCGCGCAATTAATTCGCGAAGTTGCCTCAAAAACAAATGATATCGCAGGTGACGGCACAACAACAGCAACCGTTCTTGCAAGTTCTTTACTTAATGAAGGTATCAAAAATATTACTGCCGGTGCAAACCCGACATTTGTAAAAAAAGGTATTGAAAAAGCCGTTGTCGCAGTAAAAGAAGAACTTAAAAAAATGCAAAAACCTGTTAAAACCAAACAGGAAAAAGCACAAATCGCAACGATTTCCGCAAATGATAAAGTTATCGGTGATTTAATTGCCGAAGCTATGGATAAAGTCGGTTTTGAAGGCGTTATCACCGTTGAAGAAGGCAAAACCGCCGATACTACTTTGGAAGTTGTTGAAGGTATGCAATTTGACAGAGGTTATATTTCTCCTTATTTCGTAACCGATTCTGAAAGAATGGAATGTGTTTTGGAAGATTGCGCAATTATCATTACTGATAAAAAAGTTTCTTCCATGAACGACCTTTTACCTTTACTTGAAAAGATTGTCCAAAGCGGTCGCCAATTCTTAATTATTGCCGAAGATGTCGACGGCGAAGCCCTTGCAACTTTAGTTGTTAACCGCTTAAGAGGAACTTTGAAAGGCTGCGCAGTTAAAGCACCGGGATTCGGTGATAGAAGAAAAGAAATGCTTGCCGATATTGCAGTTTTAACCGGCGGCGAAGTTATCAGCGAAGAACGCGGTCTTAAACTTGAAACAGCAACCCCTGAAATGCTCGGTAAAGCAAAACGCGTTATTATTACAAAAGAAAACACCACTATCGTTAACGGTTCCGGTAAAAAAGGTGCTGTTGAAGAAAGAGCAGCCCAAATCCGCAAACAAATTGAACTTTCAAACTCCGATTATGATAAAGAAAAACTTCACGAACGCTTGGCAAAATTAAGCGGCGGTGTAGCAGTTATCAATGTCGGCGCTGCAACTGAAACCGAACTTAAAGCCAAAAAAGCAAAAGTTGAAGATGCCAAAAACGCAACAAGAGCAGGTGTTGAAGAAGGTTTAGTTCCCGGCGGTGGTACAGCACTTTTACGCTGTGAAAAGGCCTTAGAAAATCTTAAAGCCGTAAACGAAGATGAACAAACCGGTATCAATATTGTTAGAAAGGCCTTAAGCGCACCTTTAAGACAAATTGCCGAAAACTCCGGCCTTGACGGCGCAGTTGTTATTGAAAAAGTCCGCACCTTAAAAGGTAATGAAGGTTTCAATGCCGAAACCGATACCTATGAAGACTTGCTTAAAGCAGGTGTTGTTGACCCAGTTAAAGTGGTCCGCACCGCTTTAGAAAATGCGGCCTCAATTGCAGGTACCGTTCTCTTGACCGAAGCGCTTATCGCAGATAAGCCGGAAAAGAAAGATGAACATGTCCACGGCGGTATGCCGGGTATGGGCGGAATGGGAATGATGTAATTTCATTTTGTTCCAAGAAAAAAGGGCTCTCTTTAAAAAGAGGGCCTTTTTTCTTGTTTCGGCTTTTTTCCTCTTTTTTATTTTCTTTAAGACTTCGGATACTCGGGACTGCCGTCCCCTCTTGGTATACCTCGTCTTAAAGAAAATAAAAAATAGGTCGGTGCGATTTATCGCACCTAAAAAATCCTCACAAAATATATTTGCTTTGATGTAATTAAAATTTTTTCGCTCGGCAAGCCTTCTCTAAACGCAAAATTCTCGCAAAAACTTTCTTATATTGCTATCCTTTCGGGGATATGGGGTATTATAAACAATTTTACCCTTGTCAAAATAGCAAATAAGAGCTATACTTTAATAAGAGGGAAAAATATGACTTTCGTCAATGTAAAAAATAATACTTTACAAAAGGACATTTTAAATAATGTCTGTTATTTTATATTCCCTAGACAGACAGACAGATATCCCTTCACTAATTGAAGTTTCTTTAGTAGTTAGCAATAAAGATTTTGTAGTAACTAGTAATAAAAGCCCTTATTTACTTTTTAAAAGGTAAATAGGGGCTATTTTCATAAAGGAGTTAAATTATGGATAAGAAAGAGAAAAAAAGAAGGGGGTTTACCCTGATAGAAGTACTTGTGGTGGTATTAATAATTGGCATCTTGGCAGCAATTGCCTTTCCGAGTTATACCAGAGCGGTGGAAAAAAGCAGAACAAGCGAAGCCGTTCAAGTATTATCAGCAATTGCTTTAGGGGAGCAGAGAGAAAAACTTGCAAGCTATAAATATACAAACGAGGTGGATAAATTAGATTTGGCTTATACAAACTTCTCTGATGGCAGTAAAGCAACCGGAAGCACTTTCGACGGCGAGTTTTTTGACTACACGGTATTTGGCGAAGATAAGAAAGCGGCATTTGCGCAAAGAAATAATGGTGAATATACATTATCTGTAGATTATTTAACAGGGGAATTGTTTTGCCGCCCTAGTAGCCATTTCATGTGTCAGG
>JAZRZE010000077.1:0-24606 GCA_045601125.1 Elusimicrobiaceae bacterium
GTAAAAATAATAGAAAAGAAATGGGATTCGGAAAATTCTACTCCTATGAAACCCCGTTCCTTAAAGAGAAATTTTAAAGGCGGTAAAGGTAAAAAGAAAGTTATCCGCAAACCGACCCGCTTAACAAAAGCACCCAAAGAACCCAAAGAAAATGAACCGCAAAAATTACCTTCTTTGGAAATTCAAAATGCCGTCATACCGGAAAATCTTAAAGAACCTATGAGCGTAGCAAAAGAAAGTTTAATTAAGATTTTAGAAGGTATCGGCGTAAAATCCGAAAATGTTAATATTTGGTGGGACCAAAAACAAGAAAGAATGCTTATTACTTTTGATTGCGACAGCCCTGCTATTATCATCGGTAAAGAAGGGCATACTTTAGAGGCAATTCAATATATTATTACCCTTATTGTCAGCCGTTATTTTGACAATCCTATTTCCGTCATTTGCGATACTCAAAATTATTGGCGCAAACTTGAAGATAAGGTTAATGACGAAATTGAAAGAGCCGTCAAAATGTTAATGCGCACAAAGAAAACTTATCGCTTCCGCCCGATGTCCGCACAGAGAAGAAGATATATTCACCGCTATTTAGTGGACAGGAAAGAAATCTCTACCGCTTCCGAAGGGGAAGGTAAATGGAGAAAAGTTGTTTTAAGATTACAAAGTGCAGCAGTTAATCAAAACGTAAATACTGCACCAAATACCACAACCCCGCAAGAAAGTCTTAATACACAACTTAATCAGGCGGTTTCTTACGGACAGGATACCCAAGAGGCTTTAAGAAAAATGCAGGAAGAACAGGCAAAAGCCGCTATGGCAGCCGAACAAGCAGAGGCACAAAACGCCGCACCGGCAGAAGTTGCCCCCGTTCAAACAGAAGATAAAACAGAAACGGCACCTGCTACAACAGAACAAAAATAAATTTTTGTTAGCGAAATAAAATACGCGGAATAGAAAATATTCCGCGTATTTTTTTCTCTTTTCATTAAATGCTAAAATATATATATGCTATTAAATGATACCATTGCGGCTTTTGCAACATCTTCTGCAAGCGGGGCGGTGGCGCTTTTGCGTTTAAGCGGACCGCTTAGCCTTGCTATTTTGCAATCTTTAACTAATAAAAAAAATTTTGAACCGAGAAGAGCAACTTTAGTTAATATTTACGACGGTAAAGATGTTCTTGATAAAGCCCTTGCCTTATATTTCAAAGCCCCTGCAAGTTATACCGGCCAAGATATTGTTGAAATTACACTCCACGCAAGCCCTTATATAAAAACACGCGTTTTACAAAATTGTTTTAAACTCGGGGCTCGTCTGGCACGCGCGGGCGAATTTACTATGCGCGCTTATCTTAACGGTAAAATGGACCTTGCCCAAGCGCAAGGAGTTGCCGATATTATCGCAAGCAAAAACAAAGCCGCCCACAAAGCCGCTATGAATACGCTTGACGGAAAACTTTCCGAAAAATTACAAGAAATTAAAACAGATTTAATGGATTTACTTGCCCAAGTTGAAGTGCGCCTTGATGATACCGACGGCGAAATGCAAGATTTAGACCCAAAATATATAGAACAGATTTTAAGCAAAGCAAAAGACAATATTAAAAAATTAACAGATACTTTTTCTAATGGGAAATTTGTTAAAGAGGGAATTAAAACCGCAATTATCGGCGTGCCAAACAGCGGGAAAAGCAGTTTGTTAAATGCTCTTTTAGGTTTTGACCGCGCAATAGTAAGCGAGCAAAGCGGCACTACGCGCGATACTCTTGAAGCCGAAATTTCTATTGACGGATTTAATTTAATTTTAACTGATACCGCAGGTATAAGGGAACACTCTTTAGACGCAGCCGAAATTGAGGGTATGCAAAGAAGCCACAAAGCTGCCCAGCAGGCAGATATAATAATTTTTGTGCGCGCGCTTGAGAAGACCGAACTTGAAGAAAAACTCTTTAAAGAAATGCAGGCAACCGGCAAAAAAATAATTGAGGTTTATAATAAAGCGGATTTATTTAAAGACAAAGAAAAGAAGAACGCCATTTCCTGCAAGACGGGACAGGGTTTAGAAGATTTAAAAAAGGAAATTATTAAAACTATCGGGCTAGCCGATTTGAATCAAGATGAAGTTATTATAACTTCGGCCTTACATTATCAAGCACTAAAAAAAGCAAGTGAGGAATTAGACTTTGCACTTGAGAAATCAAAAGAACTTGATCTAATGGCGGCACATTTAAGGTGGGCTTTAGAAAGTCTAAAAGAGTTAATCGGTATCTTTACACCCGATGATGTTTTAGATATTATATTTTCCAAATTTTGCGTAGGCAAATAAGAAGGTAATTTTTTATGTTTGAGTATAGTGAAATTTTTGATGTTATAGTTGTCGGCGCAGGTCACGCCGGTTGCGAGGCCGCTTTGGCGGCCGCAAAAATAGGCGCAAAAACTTTGCTTATAACGCAAAATTTAGATACTATTGCGCAAATGTCCTGTAATCCTTCTATCGGCGGAATTGCAAAAGGCCAAATCGTAAAAGAAATTGACGCCCTTGGCGGTGCTATGGGTAAAATTACTGATGAAAGTGCCGTTCATTATCATATGCTTAATACGGGGAAAGGCGAAGCCGTTTGGTCGCCCCGTGCACAATGTGATAAAAAACTTTATCAGTTTACCTATAAAAAATATCTTGAAAATGCAAAAAATCTGCACATTATCCAAGATGAAGCCATGAAAATAAATGTAGAAAACGGCAAAGTCTGCTCGCTTGATACCGCGCGTGATACAAGATATAAAACTAAAACTTTGGTTATTACCCCAGGAACTTTTATGAAGGGCAAAGTGCATATCGGCAAAGTTATGCTTTCAGGCGGAAGATATAATGATATGCCAAGTTCTATTTTAAGCGATAGTTTAAAGGAACTGGGCATAACTATCGGCCGTATGAAAACGGGAACGCCGATGCGTATTAACGGAAACACTATTGATTTTTCAAAGTTTACTCCCCAACCATCTGATTTCCCTTATACCCCGATGTCTTTATTTAATAAACCCGTTAAAAAAGATTTTTTGCAATGCTATATCGGCAGAACTACCGATGAAACGGCGGAAATTTTACAAAACCATTTAAAAGAATCCGCTTTATATAGCGGCAATATTCATTCAATCGGGCCACGCTATTGCCCGTCAATAGAAGATAAAGCCGTAAAATTTCCGCAAAATAAACACCACCCTTTGTTTTTAGAGCCCGAAGGACTTTATACAAGCGAATATTATATACAAGGCTTTTCCACAAGTTTGCCCGAATATGTGCAGTATAAACTTTTAAAATCGGTTCCCGGTCTTGAAAACGCGCAAATTGTGCGCCCCGGTTATGCAATAGAATATGATTATGCCGACCCGACTTGCCTAAACGCTTGGCTTGAAGTTAAAAGTATTGGCGGACTTTTTTTTGCAGGTCAAATCAACGGAACAACCGGTTATGAAGAAGCCGGCGGTCAAGGTATAATGGCAGGTATCAATGCCGTTCTAAAAGCCCGCGGAGAAGAACCTTTTGTTTTAAGACGGGATGAGGCCTATATCGGCGTTCTTATTGATGATTTGGTAACAAAAGGCGTAAATGAACCTTACAGAATGTTTACTTCCCGCGCGGAATACCGCATAATGCTACGCCAAGATAATGCCGATTTACGCTTAAGTAAATACGCTTTTAAATACGGACTCTTTGATAAAGAAAATGAAAAAGATTTTAATAATTATCAAATTGTCGTCAGCGAAATGGCAAAAAAAGGGGAAACTTCCCTAACCCAAGAAGATTTAGGTATTTGGGACTTTGAAAAAGCAAAAATAAGTGCTAGAATACAAAAGAAATACCAAGGATATTTGGATAGAAATATTAAAGACGCAAAAGCCCTTGCCGATGCCGATAAGATTGTTATTCCTGCGGGTTTTGACGCAAGTAAAGTTAAAGGTATTTTAATTGAAAGCAGCCAAAAACTTGCCAAAATAAAACCGGCAACGCTTGGGCAGGCTTCAAGAATACCGGGTATTACTCCCGCTGATTTACAACTTATTGCTTTAAGTATTGCAAAATATAGGAAAGCAAAAAATGGATAAACAAGAGGCGTATTTAAAAACTTTAGATTTAACTTTGTCCGCCGAGCAAGAGCAAAAATTGCTGGCTTACGCGAGTTTGCTTTGGCAGAAAAAAGAAGATTTGAACTTGACCAGTGTTCAAAGCGAACAGGAAATTTGGGATAGACATATTTTAGACGCTCTTAACGGCGTAAGTTTAATAAAACAACTTGATAAAGATGCTTTAAGTATTGCGGATTTCGGCAGCGGGGCCGGCTATATCGGGCTTGTTATTGCTGTGATGTTGCCTCAAGCAAAAATAACTTTAATTGAAGGTTTGAATAAGCGCTGTTTGTTTCTAAATTGGGTTTGCTTAAAACTCGGTCTTAATAATGTGGAAGTCTTAAATGTGAAAGCAGGACAGAAAGATATTGATAAAGTTTTTGATATCACTACTGAGCGGGCTATGGGTAAAATAGAAGAGGTTTTGCCTCTTTGTACGGCGAATCTGAAAAATGGTGGGCATTTTTTAGCTTATCAGGGTATAATGAGTGAAGCCAGTAGCCAAGTTCAACATAAAGCTGAAGTTTGCCAACAGCTTGAAAAAAAATATTTTTTACCTTGCGACGATAAAATGCGTAAAATATCTGTTTTTAGGAAAATGTAAATGGATGTTACAAAAAGAATAAATATTTTAGCTTTTGTTTTGCTTGCCTCTTTAATGGGGTTGATTTGTTATGATAATTTTGCAGGTAATAAATTGACAAAACAAGAGCCACAGCAGCAACTTCCCACAGAGATTTTTAAGGGTAGCGAAGGGGAAGAATTTGTTAGTGAAAAAATGCCGCAACATCAAGAAACATCTGAAGTAAAAACACCTAAAAAATTTACCATAGTAAATAAACAAACTTGGATGGCCCCGCCGGAAGGTTTCTTTTCCGCTTTGACGCATAATTATCTTGTATATAGAGAAGCAAGAGAAATCCCCCAAAACTTAAAGAATTATTTAGCTGATATTCACGGTAATTTCGTTTTGGATGTAATACCTTTTTCGGTAGTATCGGATTTTAAAAGGATTTTTTTAATGCTTTTTAGAACAAAGGAAAGTTATTCCGAATATACTTCGCGTCCGTCTTGGTCGGTTGCGTCAACGGATGTTAAGGCGCAAAGTATTTTTATTTTGGAAAATACTAATTTTAAGACAAACTTTATTCACGAACTTACCCATATTTATTTTGACGGATTCTTTTTGCCTAAACAACCACCCCTTTGGATGAGTGAGGGCTTTGCCGTTTATATTCAAACCCAAACGCAAAAAGACAAAGAAAAAAAATGGCTTATTCCCTATTTGAAAAAATTTTCAGAAGGCAAATATATTGCTTTTGATGAGTTTATAAATGTTAAAGATTTACACAGTTATTCCAAGGAAGATGTTTCGCTTTGGTATGCTCAGGCCTATAGTGTAATTGATTATTTACTTACTTCTAAAACCCGTGATGAGTTTTATCAGTTCTCTAAGTATGTAAAAGAAGGTATGCCTATAAGCCGTTCTTTATATAGAGCTTACGGTATGCCGTTTAATAAAATATCTTCGCTTGAATATGCTTGGCAATCTTATGTGCATAATAAAAAAGGAGCGCTTTAATTATGCAAAAATGGCAACATATTCCGATACTTGCGCAAACAATAAAAGAACTCCTTATAACAGATAAAGAAGGGCTTTATATTGACGGGACTTTGGGCCTTGGCGGCCATACAAAAGTTTTGCTTTCGGCCTTAGGACAAAATGCGCGTATTTTCGGTTTTGATAAAGATGAAAAAGCCATACAAATGGCAAAAGAAAATGTTGCGGACAAACGCCTTAACACTTTTAATTTAAGTTATCTTGAAATACCTAAAGTTTTAGAAGAAAAAAATATAAAAGGGGCAAACGGGGGTTTATTTGATTTGGGTTTAAGTTCCTATCAGTTAGATGATGCTTCGCGCGGTTTTAGTTTTATGGAAAAAGGACCGCTTGATATGCGTTTTGATACCAAGCAAACTTTAACGGCAAAAACTATTGTTAATACTTGGCCGGCAGATAAAATTGAAACTATTTTAATTGATTACGGGGAAGAAAAATTTGCTTCTAAAATTGCCCAAGCAATTGTGCTTGCCGCAAGAGAAGAACCCATAGAAACGACTTGGCAACTTGCTAAAGTGGTTGAAAGTGTATGTCCCAGAACTTCTAAAACTCATCCCGCTACAAGAACTTTTCAGGCTTTAAGAATTGCCGTAAATGATGAGTTCGGGGCCGTTAAGGGCGCTCCTAAACTTTTAGAAAAGATTTTAATACCCGGCGGACGAGCCGCTTTTTTGACTTTTCACTCTTTAGAGGATAGAATTATCAAACTTGCTTTGAAAGATTTATGTCAAAAAGAAGATTCTTGGCGCTTAGTTAATAAAAAAGTTATAGAGCCCTCTTGGCAGGAAATAAAGCAAAACTCGCGCGCAAGAAGTGCAAAATTAAGAATTATTGAGAGAATAAAATGAAAAAAATTTTATCGTTGATTTTGCTTATCGGTATTTTGTTTTTTATTATGTCGTTTTTACGTATACAAAAAGAAAAAAGCGGCCAGCGTATAGCACAAATTATGGAAGATATTGCTTTTAAGGAAGCGCGCAATCAATATCTTGATTATAAGGTAAGTATTTATACGGGCCCGCAAGCCGTTATTGAAAAAGCCCAAGCACAAGGACTTGTAATGATTGACCCTACAAAAGTAATAATCTTAGAGGAGAAAGATGAACACTAAAAAGAGGATACAAATTTGCGGTTTATTCTGTCTTGGTCTTGCTTTATGGGTTTGCGGGCTTTTATTTGATATCCAAACTTTTAAGCATAAACAATTTACCGAAAAAACTCAGGAGCGCGTTTATACCCAAACCAAAGCAGATACTTTTCGCGGACAGATTTTAGATAAAAACGGCGTAGTTTTAGCCAAATCTTTAAGAACTTATGCTGTTGCCTTAAGTAAAAAAAATGTTAACAATAAAGAGGCCTTGTTTAAAGTTTTACAAGAAACTTTGGGCGTTCCGCAATCAAAATTAAATAAACTTTGGCGGGAAAAAAAGAATTTCTTTTATGTTAAAAAGAAAGTTTCACCTTTAGATTATGAAAAATTGGAAGAACTTTTACATAAGCAAAAATTAACCGGCGTGGAACTTGAAAGGGAATATACCCGTCTTTATCCTTACGAAGATATTGCAAGGGATATGATTGGGGCAACAAACTCAAAGAATCGCGGGCTTTCCGGCCTTGAACTTATGTTTGATAAAGAACTTTCCCAAGAAGCACCGAGCCAAACGGTCAAACGTTCGCGCTGGGGCGGAATAATTTATGATAAAAGTTTGGAAAGAGAACTTTCAACGGCAGATGTTTATTTGACTATTGATAGTTTTGCCCAATATCAAGTAGAAAGTATTTTGAAAAAATATGCCGAAAAATATAAAGTCAAAAGTGCTATTGCCCTTGTTCAAGAGCCAAAAACAGGTTATATAGTTGCGGCGGCCTCTTATCCCGCTTTAGACGGCAGGGCCTTACCTTTTCAGTTTACTTATGAACCGGGTTCAACTTTCAAAACAATCGGCGCGGCAGCAGCGTTGGATAGCGGAAGTATACAATCAAACAGTATTTTCTTTATGGAAAATAATAAGTGGAATGTGAACGGTATTATCATAAAAGACCATCAGGAAAAACCTTGGCTTACCGTTAGTGAAATTTTAGAAGTTTCTTCCAATATCGGTGCAGGAAAAATTACCCTTGATTTAGGGGCAAAAACTTTATTTTCCTATTTTAAGAAATTCGGTTTCGGGATAAAGACAAATGTCGGTTTTCTTGGAGAATCGGGCGGAATTTTGCATGAATGGGAAACTTGGAAACCCATAGATACGGCTAAAGCCGGTTATGGCTATACGGTATCTGTCAGCCCTATACAACTTGTAGGGGCTTACAGTGTTTTTGCAAACGGCGGAACTTTAATGCAACCCCACTTAATAGATAAAATAGAATACCAAGACGGCAGAGTAGAGCAATTTGCTAAACCTACTGCCGTTAGAAAAGTTTTAGAACCGCAGACAGTTACCCAAGTTAAACAGTGGCTTGAAAATGTGGTAAATAAGGGAACAGGTAAACCGGCAAAAGTTAATGGGTATAGAGTCGCCGGTAAAACAGGTACAACGGAAAAATATAATGCTAGCGGTAAATATGAAAAAAATGCCCATATCGCTTCGTTCTGCGGCTTTGTGCCGGCCTCTAATCCCGAGTGGACAATTTTAGTTATTTTAGACGAGCCGACAGCAGCACAAAGAGCCCTATTCGGTTCTGCTTCGGCTAAAATATTTTCAGAAATTGCAAGTTATTTACTTGCTATGAAAGGGGTTTCCCCCGATGATGAGGTTTTATGAACTTAAATATAGATTATCAATTACTGGCAAAAATTACGGAAGGCGAAATTCACGGTAAAGGTGTTTTAAATACTCTTACTACAGATAGCCGAAAAGTTAAAAAAGATATGGCTTTTTGGGTCTTAAAAGGTCAAAAATACGACGGCCATACCTTTGTTAAACAGGCCCTGCAAGACGGGGCAAATCTTATTGTAAGTCATACTTTTGTAAAAGAAGCGCCCGCCTGTTTAGTGGTTAAAGATACTCTAAAAGCTCTTCAGGCCTTGGCAAGATATCACAGACAGCAAAATAAATTAAAAATTGCCTGTATAACCGGTTCTAACGGCAAAAGCACTACTAAGCAAATGCTTCTTGCTACTTTATCTTATAAGGGACAAACGCGGGCTAGTCTTGGAAATTTGAATAATCAAATCGGTGTGCCTCTAAGTTTGCTTGAGATTTTGCCTGAAGATAGATACGGCGTTTTTGAACTTGGGGCTTCCCATAAAGGCGATATTGATGAAATCGCTTCGCTTGCTTTGCCCAAAGTCGCTGTTTTGACAAATATCGCACCGGCGCACCTTGAATTTTTTAAAACTTTACAAGGGGTATTTGAAACTAAAACCGAAATTCTAAAATATATTGAAGAAGACGGCACTCTAGTTTATAATCTTGATGACGAATATTTAAAAACTTTAAAGCAAAGTTACACAAAAAAGGCCTTAAGTTATGGCTTTAGCGAAGAGGCGGAGTTACAAATTTTAGATGAAGATGTTTTTGCCTTTAAGTATGAAAATCACATTTATAAAAGCGCTTTGCATTTACAAAAGCATAATAAATTAAATGCGGCAGCGGCTTCTTTAGGGGCAATTTCGCTCGGTTTAAATCCGCAGGAAGTTTTGCTGGCTTTACAAAATTATCATCCTATGGCTTTACGTCTTGAAGAAAAAACAAAGCACGGAGTAAAATTTATTTTAGATTGTTATAATGCAAATCCTTTTTCTATGAAAAATGCTTTAGATATTTTGGCCGCCGAAAAAGGAGAAAAAGCCGTTGTTTTAGGTGATATGCGCGAACTCGGCGAAGATGCTGCAAAATACCATCAGGACTTGGCAAGGCAAATACTTGCACTTGGCATAAAAAAGGTCTTTTTAGTTGGTCCTTTGATGAAGGAAGCGCAGAAAATTCTGGCACAAGAGCCCTCTGTAATGGTAAAATATGCTTTAGAAACAAAAGATATAATAGAGCCTTTAAGACAAGAAATAAAAAATATTTCCGTTGTTCTTGTTAAGGCATCTAATGCTTTGAATTTTGAAAGTATTTTTAAGGAGATATAAATGCTTTACTATTTAACATTTTTTAGGGAAAGTCTTTCCACTCTTAATATTTTTAATTATATTACCTTTAGAGCTGGGGCAGCGGTTTTAACCTCTTTACTGATTGCTTTTTTAATTGCTCCTGCTATAATAAAAAAATTGAAAAGTTATAAAATTTCGCAGGTTGAAAGAAAAGACGGACCTAAAAGCCATCTCTCAAAAAGCGGCACACCGACTATGGGAGGTATAATAATTATTATAAGTTTGCTAACTTCGGTTTTGCTTTGGGCGCGTTTTGATAATCGTTTTATTTGGTTACTTGTTTTTGTTTCGGTAATGCTTGCCGCCATAGGTATATTTGACGATTATATGAAACTTGTTAAGAAAAATCCCGCCGGTGCACCTTCTTGGTTAAAATTGACGGTGCAATTAATAACGGCTTTTGTGGTTGTCGGGTATTTGGGGGCTTATCCGCCAAATGAAACATATACAACGGCTTTAAGTATTCCTTATTTAAGCAGTAAAATGATATTGAACTTGGGCGTTTTTTATTTTATTTTTGCTATGCTTATGATTATAGGTTCTTCCAATGCTACCAATTTGACTGATGGGCTTGACGGGCTTGCTGCGGGCAGTATGATTTTTTGTGCTTGTGCTTATGCTGTGTTTGCTTATCTTGCCGGCAATATCGGCTTTGCCGATTATTTAAGAATTATTTATGTCCCCGGTGCCGGTGAAATTGCTATTTTTATGGGGGCCTTGGTTGGTTCTTGTTTGGGCTTTTTATGGTATAACGCTTATCCTGCACAAGTTTTTATGGGTGATACAAGTTCTTTATTCTTGGGCGGTGTGCTTGCTACTGCGGCAATCTGTGTTAAACAAGAACTTGTTTTGCCGATAGTGGGCGGCATTTTTGTTATGGAAACGATTTCCGTTATTATGCAGATGGGCTATTTTAAGGCGACAAAAGGTAAAAGACTTTTTAAAATGGCCCCCTTACATCACCATTTTGAACTTAAGGGTGTAGCAGAGCCGAAAGTCATTGTCCGTTTTTGGATAGTGGGTATTGTTTTGATGTTAATTGCTCTAGCTTCTTTAAAGATAAGATGACAAATATTTATCCTGAAAAAGGTTCTATTAAATTAAAAAGTAAAAAGAAAAAGCAAAAAGAGTTTTTTTCTTTAGATAAACCTTTGCTTATTATTACGGCTATTTTAATAGTTTTCGGTTTGGTTTTTACCTATTCTTCAAGTGCTTTTGATACTATGAGTTTTTTTAAAAAGCAAATATTTTTTGATGTGCTCGGCGTGATTTTTATGCTGATTTTAGCGCGTTATTATACACGTTTACAGGAAATTATAAAACCGAAATATATTTTATTTGGGGTATGGGGGCTTTTGATTTGGGCTTTATTTAGTGCGGAAGCAGCCCACGTCCATAGATGGATACATCTTGGTCCGATTAATATTCAGCCGTCGGAATTTGCCAAACTTGCTTTAATAATTTTCCTTTCATATTTTTTAAGTAAGAAAAAAGATATTCCCCTAAATCAAAAAGTTTTAATTGTTCCTTTTGTGTACACTTTGATTACCGTAGGATTGATTGCAATCGGTAAAGATTTGGGTATACCGGCTTTAATTTTCCTAGTTTCTACGGCAATATTTTTTATAGCGGGCGCAAAATTAAAATGGATTTCTTTGGTATATTCGGTGATAATCCCGATAGCGATTGTGGAATGTTATCGTCATCCTTACAGAATACAAAGAATTATGACTTTTCTTCATCCGGAAGAGAATATTGCCGGCCCCGGTTATCAACTGTCCCATTCATTATATGCTATCGGTTCGGGCGGTTGGTTTGGCAAAGGGCTTGGGGCTTCGGAATTAAAACTAGAGTTTTTGCCTGCTGCCCATACTGATTTTATTTTTGCTATATTTTGTGAAGAAGTGGGGATGATAGGGGCTTTTGTTTTAATAATGCTATTTGTATTTTTACTGATAAGAGGTTTAATTATTGCAAGAACAACGGAAAACAGATTTCACTCTTATTTAGCAGCGGGTATAACCTTATGTTTATGTTCTCAGGCATTTATAAATATGCTTGTAGTGGCCGGCGGTATTCCCACAAAAGGTTTGCCCTTACCGTTTTTTTCTTACGGAGGTTCTTCTGTAATAATAACTTTGGCGATGATGGGTATTTTGATGAATCTTGCTGCGCAAGAAAAGAAAAGTATAAGTTTACAGGATAGAAATTAAAATGGAAAAAGTTTATATGATAGCTGCCGGCGGCACAGGCGGACATTTTTACCCGGGTTATGCTCTTGGCCTTAAACTCGTAGGAAGAGGCCACGACGTGGTTTTTATCATCAAAAAAGGTAATAGCAGCGCTATACAAATCTTAAAGGAAAAAGATTTATTTTATCACGAAATTGATTTTGAAGGTATGCCTCGTTCAATAAATCCTATTAAATGGTTTAGTTTCGTTAAAAAATTTATCAAAAGTTATTTTTATTTGCGCGGACTTATTAAAAGTTATAAACCTGTTGCTTGTGTAGGGATGGGGGGATATATTTCTTTTCCTTTAGTTTTTTGCGCGCATTTTATGGGTATAAAAACCGCTATTCACGAGTCTAATTCCAGATTGGGCTTTTCCAATAAAATGAGCAGATTTTTTGTGGATAAAATATTGCTCGGTTTGCCTTTAGATAAGAATTATAAAAAAGCCGTTTTGGTAGGAACGCCCATTAGGTCGGAGTTTGCCCACGGTGCCAGTGCCGCAGAAGAAGGTTACTGGGAAATGACTACCAATTTCGGTATAAATATTTTAATTTTCGGCGGCAGTCAGGGGGCAAAACGCCTTAATTTAGCCGCGGCGGAAGTGGCCTTAAAATTAACTAAAAAAAGCCGCTTAATTAATTTCTTACATATCAGCGGAAAAAGAGATTATGAAATGTTAAAAAAGATTTATAACGGAGCCCCGCAAATAGAACTTATAGATTATGCCCACGATATTTATGCTTTAATGAAAACCGCGCAAGTGATTATAGCAAGAAGCGGGGCAAGTTCCCTTGCCGAAATTATTGCCTTGCAAAAACCCTCTATTTTAGTGCCTTTGCCCACGGCGGCAAATAATCACCAATATTATAATGCTAAGATTTTAACAGATAACGGATGTGCTTTACTTGTGGAAGACAATAAAGACCTTATTTCAGAATTGGAAAAGGCCTTAATTTCTTTACTGAGAGATTCTAAAACTTTAGAATCTATACAAGATAATTTGCGCATTTCTCCTATACCGGATCCTCTTGAAGCAGTAGATATCTGCGCAAGCCAAGTGGAACATCTAGTAGTAAAATAATTATTTTTCCCGAACTTCTTTAACGGTATTTATATGTTGGTGATAAGTATCGGAAAAGCGGTGCCTGCCTGTATTATCCGCAACGAAATAAAGTGCGGTAAAATCCTCTTCGGGATTCAAGACCGCTTCTACCGATTTAAGACCGGGATTTGCAATCGGACCGGGCGGCAAGCCGTTATAGCGGTAAGTATTATAAGGATTATCAATTTTCAAATCTCTGTAAAGCAGACGGCCCTTCCAAAAGCGGTTTTCTTCCGAAATATAGCCAAGGGCGTATTGGACCGTCGGGTCGGCCTCAAGGCGTTTACCGATTTTATAGCGGTTAATATAAACGGCGGCAATTTTGGGGCGTTCATCATCATAGGTTGCTTCCCTTTCTACAATAGAGGCAAGGGTTAAAATCTGATTTTCGTCAAAACCCGTTTTAATGGCTTTTATTACAGGGAGAATATTTTTTTCAAATTCTTCAAGCATAGTTTTTATGACAAGTTGTGCAGGGGTTTTCTTTCCGAATAAATAAGTGGAAGGGAATAATTTACCTTCTAACTTTCGTTCTTTTGCAAGAGTGATAAATTGTTCTTCCTGTTCTATTATTCCGCGTTTTGTAAGTTCTTTGGCAATTTCTTCAATACGCCAACCTTCGGGAATAACGATTTTTAACAGTTCTACGCCGGAATCATTAGTTAAGCGCCAAAGGACTTCTTCGGAAGCCATATTTTCATTTAGTAGAAAAGAACCGCTTCTTAACATTTTAGCCGCACCGGATATTTTTGTACATATCTTAAACCAAAGCGGACTCTGAATAACTTTTTGTTCTTTTAAAATAGTAGCAATTTTACCGGCGGTAGCCCCTTGCGGTATTTCTATACGCACAAAATCCCCTTTGGAGTTATAGTGTTTATAAATACCAAAGGGTATGGCAATTAAGCCGAGTATAATAATTGCTAATGCTATTTTAATTTTCATTAAACAAGTCTTATAAAATGTCTTTTGCCTGCTTGCAAAACACCTTTTTGGGCTTGACCGTCTTGAGCAACTTTATTGCCGTCAAGTTTCAAAGCCCCTTGGTCAATTAGGCGTCTTGCTTCGTTTTTGCTTTTTACGATATTTGCTTTTATTAAAACGGCACTGTAAGTAAGTCCCTCTTCGGTTTTTACTTCCGGCATATCTTGCGGAAGTTCCTTTTTGGAAAATACCTGTTCAAAATTGGCAAGTGCTTTTTGGGCTTCCTCTTTGTTGTGGAAGCGTTCCACCAAAATACAGGCTAAATCTTTTTTTGCCTGCATAGGATGTTTCTTGCGTACTTCTTCAAGATTTTCAAGAGTTAAAAGTTCATAGTATTGCAGCATTAACTCATCGGAAATTGACATAACTTTGCCGAACATTTTTTGTGGAGCATCATTTAAACCGATATAGTTACCGTAAGATTTTGACATCTTTTTTACGCCGTCAGTGCCTACGAGTAAAGGCAAAGTAATTGCAATTTGCGGTTCTTGCCCATTATTTTTTTGCAATTGTCTGCCGACGAGTAAATTGAAAATCTGGTCTGTTCCGCCAAGTTCTACATCGGCTTTTAAAGCAACGCTGTCTTGCCCTTGGAAAAGGCTGTATAAAATTTCAAGCAAACTGATAGGGTTGCCCGCTTTCATACGCTTTTTAAAATCATCTCTTTCCAAAACTTGGGAAACGGTTACCCTTGCAAGAGTGCCGAGTATTTCTTTTGTTGTAATAAACTTATCAAGCCAAGTGCTGTTAAAGCAAACTTCGGTTTTCTGGGGGTCTAAAATTTTGAAGGCTTGGTCGGTATAAGTTTTGGCATTTTGTAAAATTGTTTCTCTTGGTAAAACGGGGCGGGTTGTATCTCTGCCGGAAGGATCACCCACACCGGCCGTAAAATCGCCGATAACCAAAACTGCCGTATGCCCTAAATCTTGAAAGGCGCGCAGTTTTGTTAAAACGACGCTATGGCCAAGGTGTAAATCTGCGCTTGTCGGATCCGCGCCGAGTTTAACGCGCAATTTTTTACCGCTGGCAAGTTTTTTTTCTAATTCTTCTCTGCTTACAAGGTCCACAATACCCCTTGTAATAATATCAATAGGTTGCATATAAAAAATCTCCTTTTATATATTCTAACAAAAAAACGGCTTTATTTCAGAGATAGACTACATAAAATTATAAGGATCTGCTACAATTTTTAAAATAATTTTTTTAAAAATTTTATTTTCGCTTAAGGTTTTAAGAAAACCTTTCAGCCGGCTTTCGTCTTTTGTTTTGATAAGTAAGTATTGTTCAAAAGATTTATCCTGCTGACGACCCGAGCGCATAGGCCCTTGCACCTGCATACAGAAATTGTAAGCAGTTTCAATAGAATCTTTTATAATTTTAGTATAGTTATCTAAATCTTTTTTAGTTTTGGCAAGAATTACAAGTTTTATAAGTTTTGTGTAGGGGGGGTAGAAAAATTCTTTTCTAAACTCAAGTTCTTGCCTAGCAAAGCGCGCGTAATCATTGCCTTTTAGAATAGAGAAATCAAAAAGTTCCTTGCTTTTAAGTTGAACAAATAATTTAGAATCTTTATTTCTTTTAAGACGACCCATAAAGTTAAAAAGAATTTGTGTAAAATGCTCATTTGCTCTGAAATCAGGGGAAGTTAATTGGCTATCTCCGTCTAAAATTGCGCCGAGCGTGATATCTTTTGCCTCAAGTGCCGTATTTAGTAAAAGCGGTGTGCCAAGCACAATATCGGCCTGTTTTGTATAGAGTGCTTCCTGCACAAAGAATCCCTGATCTTTTTTTGTTTTTAAAGTTTGTGAATCAAGCCGATATATTCTTGCTGAAGGGAATAATCTTTCCAAATCTTTTTGAACGGCTTGCGTGCCTGCGCCGATAGGTCTAAAAATTTCATTTTTACATTTTGGGCATTTTTGGTCCAAAGATTCTTTGTTATGGCATTTGGGGCAGAGCAGAAACTCTCCGTCTTTACCGTTTTGCATAGTCAAAAGTGCGCCACATTTTTTACATTTTAAAAGAGTTTTGCAATTTAGACAACTTACCGCACCGCTATAACCGAGTTTATTTATGATTAGTAAAGTTTGTTTGTTTTTAAGCAAGTTTTTATTTATTTCTTCTAGTAAATTATCGCACAGATATTTTGATTTTTCCCCTTTATTTTGGGCGGGTATAACCAAAAGGGGATTATTAAATTTAGACAGCGGTTCTTTAAAATGATACTCGGCAATTTGCTTTTTTTCAATTTTAAAAAGCGTTTCTAAACTCGGCGTTGAAGAAAGTAAAATAACTTTGCTTTTGGTAAGTTCGGCGCGTTTTAAAAGGACCTCTCTTGCGTGATAATAAGGTAAAGAATCTTCCTGCTTAAAACCTTTATCTTCTTCTTTATAAATAATACTTAAGCCCAAGTTTTTAAACGGCAAAAGGCAGGCAGAGCGCGTGCCTATAACAAAGCAGGGTTTGCCGTTTAAAATATCGGCAAGAGTTTGCTTTCTTTGGCTTAAAAGAACTTTGCTATGCCAAAGATAAATATTTTGTTTGCCGAATTTTTCCTGAACATTTTTAATAAGTTCCGCGCTGCTGATAATATCAGGCACAAGTAAAAGAACCTGCTTGCCCGCGCTTAAAGTTTTATGGGCCAAAGTTAAAGCCGCTTGGGTTTTACCGCTAAAGGCAGGCCCCCAAAAAAGTGTGGCGAAATTATTTTCGGCCGTTTTTATGGCTTCAATTTGTTCTTTGGTTTTTGGCCCCGGTTCATAGAAAAGAGGTAAATTAAAATCTTTTTCAGCGGTATATTTAGCAAGTAATTTATCATTTATCATTGAAGGCAAAAGCACATTTAAAGTTTGGCCGAGTGTATTTGCGTAGTTTTCTACAATAAAATCGGCAAGTTCTTTTAATTCCGGTCCATAATAAATTTGGGAATTAACAATTTCAATAATTTCTTTTAATTTAATATTTTTGGGGAGTTTCGGGTTTGTATTTAAAGCGGTTATAAAACCCTCTTGCACGCTTTTGCCGAAAGGCACTTTTACGCGCGCGCCGAAAGCGGCTTTACCTTCTAAAGCAGGGGGTAAAATATAATCAAAATCTCTGTTTAAAGATATCGGCAAACAGACCGCGACCTTCATTGTTTAGTCCTCTTTTGCGGCAGGAAATTTTGCGCCCATATCGGCAAGTAAAACTTTAAGGTTTTGCCAAGCGTCCTTTTTCCAGCCGGGGTTTCTTAGAAGAGCGGCGGGGTGATAAGTAGCAAGTATTTTTATGGGTTTTTCGGGGGTATAATAATCTAATTTTAAATCAAATAATTTACCGCGCAAACTTGAAAGCGGAGTGTTTTGGTCAATTAAACTTTTGGTTGCTACACCGCCCAGAGCAACAATATAATCGGGGTTAATAAGGGCAATCTGTTTTTCCACAAATTTGCGGCAACGGGCGATTTCATCCATAGTGGGCGGGCGGTCATTGCCATGTTTATCAGGGTTAGTGGGGTCTATCATAGGGTGGCATTTAACCATATTTGCGATAAAAACTTCTTCCCTTTTAAAACCCATAGCGGCAATAATTTTATCTAAAAGTTGCCCTGCTCTACCTACAAACGGGCGGCCTTGCCTATCTTCGTCATAGCCGGGACCTTCGCCGATAAACATAATTCTTGCGTTTATATTACCTTCGCCGGGAACGGCTTTAATGCGCGTTTGCCCAAGAGGGCAATTTTTACAATTACAAATTTTCTCGGCAAGTTCGGTAAGAGCTTGTTCTTTTGTCGCGGGAGTATTTTTAACACTTACTGTTTTAGGTTGGGAAATTGTTTCTTCTTTAGTAGTTTTTGCAGAAACAAAAGCAGCCCTTTTTGGCTTTGGGGCTGCTTTTAATATAAAATCTTCCTCATCTGCGCTAGCGAGGAATTTTCTTAAATCTTTTGCAAGGTTTTCAATTTCCCTACTCATTATAATTTAAGAGGTTCTTTTGCTTTGCGTTCAGCTTCTTTTCTGGCTTCTTCTTCTTCTTTCTTTTGCTGGGCGCGAGCTTGGCTTGAACCTGTGATAACTTGTTCTTTAGTTACTTTACCGCTTAAAATATCATCAAGAGCGATTTTGATGATGGCGGCATCTGCGAGATTTTTATATTCCTGTTTTCTTTTAAGGACCTTTGTCCACATAGAAGCAAGAACGACGATGCTGTATTTATCGCCGCTATAGTCAACGAGCTTGCTTTCAAAATCATTATCTTGTGTTGCCATTTGTTATTTTCTCCTGTTTACTTTTAGCTTTTCTGCCGTAATAATTGCCGAACATTGCTCTAAAGCTAATTCAAATTTATCATTGATTACGAGATAATCGTAATGCTTTATCTGTTTCATTTCCTCTACGGAAGTTTTAAGGCGGATTTCAATATCCTGTGTACCGTCGTTTCTGCTTAAAATTCTTTTTTTAAGTTCTTTTAGACTTGGCGGTGCAAGAAAAATTGAAATACTTTGTTTATAAAGTTTTTTTATGGTTTTTGCACCCTGAACATCAATAACGAGTATAGGGCAAAGACCTTTTTTTAGCAAAGTATCAAAAGAACTTTTAGGCACGCCGTAATAGTTAGTGATAACTTTTGCCCATTCCACCATTTTATTTTGTTTAATGGCGTTTTGAAACTTCCTTAAAGACCAAAAAAGATAATCGCGGCCATCTTTTTCGCCTTTACGCGGAGCGCGCGTTGTAGCGGTGATGACGCGTTTTATATCTTTATGTTGCTTTAACAATTCAGCAACGATAGTTGTTTTTCCACAGCCTGACGGTGCTGAAATTATTATAGGAAAACTCATACTTTATTGTATTAAATTTATGATCTAGAGTTCAAGGGGGGTATAGGGAAAAATGCTAAATTATGGTAGTTTAAAACATGTATCTATATTATCATCTTCGGATGTATAACAAATGTCGCCTTGAACTCCACCTAATCCTTTACATACGGTAGCGTATTTGGCGTTATAATTAGGTAGTATTTTTCTAGGCAAAATACAATAAAAACCCGGCTTTTTGTCATGATAATAATATGCTAAATAGTAAAGGATATTACCATCTTTATCGCTTTTTATAGCATGTGGGGAAATATTGTTTTCCCAATGGAAACCTATGTCAAAATATTTTGTTCTTCGGACACTTGGTTTAGATTATACAATTTCTCCTGGAATATTTACATCTAAAGATTCTAAAGTAGGGAAGGATCCTTCTGGATTAGATAAAAAGAAAACATCTTCTGCCTGTTTTATGGCTTTGAGTAAAGTGAAAGCCTCACTCGCGCGGGATTTTTCAACAGCTATTTCATATCTTGGCAGTGCAATAGCTGCCAAAATACCGATAATTAAAACTACAACTAGTATTTCAAGAAGGGTAAATCCTTTATTATTTAAAACTTTTATTTTCATAAATGTTTTTTCACATTTGTTTGAAGATACTAAATTTTATTTTTTTTTTTTTTTTTTCAAGTCAAGACATTTTTTACGACGAAGAAAATATTTTCCTATCCTTAAATGAAAATAAGATAAAATTTTAGATAAAAACTATCTGATAATTTATAAAAGTTCTTTTTTAAGGTATTGGCCTGTCCAACTTTTTGGCTCTTTGATAATATCAAAAACATTACCTTGCGCCACTATTTGCCCGCCTTTATCGCCGCCTTCAGGGCCAAGGTCAATAATCCAATCTGCCGTCTTAATAATATCAAGGTTATGTTCTATCACTAAAACGCTGTTGCCCTTTTGGCTAAGGCGGTGCATAACTTCTAAAAGTTTATCAATATCGGCAAAGTGTAGGCCGGTTGTCGGCTCGTCAAGGATATAAAGCGTTTTGCCTGTTGCTTTGCGGGATAACTCATCAGCAAGTTTTACCCTTTGCGCTTCCCCGCCGGAAAGCGTTGTGGAACTTTGGCCAAGTTTAATATAACCAAGGCCGACATCATGCAAAGTCTGTAAAATGTTTTTGATTTTGGGTATATTTTCAAAAAACTCAAGGGCTTCATCAACGCTCATTTCAAGCACTTCGGCGATATTCTTGCCTTTAAATTTGACGCTTAAAGTATCGTCGTTAAAGCGTTTGCCGCGGCATTCTTCGCACTCTACATAAATATCAGGCAAGAACTGCATTTGTATTTTGATAATGCCGTCGCCCTGACACTTTTCGCACCTGCCGCCTTTGACATTAAAGGAAAATCTGCCCGCTTTATAACCGCGTCTTTTGGCTTCGGGCATTTGGGCAAAAAGTTCCCTAATATGTGTCCACGCACCTGTATAGGTAACAGGGTTAGAACGCGGCGTTTTGCCTATCGGGCTTTGGTCAACCAAAATAACTTTATCAATATTTTCTATACCTTTGATTGTTTTATGTTTGCCGGGTTCTTCCTTTGCGCCGTAAAGTTTTTTAGCCAGCGCCCTTTGCAAAATATTATGGACTAAAGTTGATTTGCCCGAACCCGAAACGCCCGTTATACAAACAAATAAACCAAGCGGAATTTTTACATTGATATTTTTTAAATTAAATTGGCTTGCGCCCACAATTTCAAGCCAGCGTTTAGAAGGTTTTAGCGGTTTGATATTAGGTAAAATCTTTTTTGTGCCGTTTAAATAAGCAGCGGTAATTGATTTTTTATTTTTCAAAAATTCTTTAAGATTACCCTCAGCCGTTATATAGCCGCCGCCAAGCCCGGCCACAGGCCCAAGTTCAATAAGGTGGTCGGCAGATAAAATGGTATCTTTATCGTGTTCAACGATAATTAAAGTATTGCCAAGGTCGCGCAGGGCTTTAAGAGTTTCTAAGAGGCGTGTATTATCGCGGCTATGTAAACCGATTGTCGGCTCGTCTAAGACATATAAAACGCCGGTCAGTCCGCTGCCGATTTGCGTTGCAAGGTGTATTCTTTGCGCTTCCCCGCCTGAAAGGGTTTGCGATTTTCTATCAAGAGTTAAATAACTTAAACCGACGCTATTTAAAAAGCCAAGGCGTGCTTTGATTTCTTTTAAAATTTGTTTTGCAATTAATTGCTCCGTTGCATTTAGTTTTAAATTATTAAAGAAATCAACGGCGTCTTTTACCTGCATAGAAGTTATTTGCGTAATATTTTTGCCGTTTATATAAACACTAAGGGCTTCGGCTTTGAGTCTTTGGCCTTTGCAGGTGGGGCAGACATTTTCGCGCATATATTTTTCGTAAATTTCTTCTTTAACAAAATCGCTTTCGCTTTCTTGGTAGCGGCGTCTTAAATTGCCGATAACGCCTTCAAAGGCCGTTGGATTATTGGCCCAAGCCGCCTGATAAAAAATTTCGTCAGAGCCGTAAAACAAAATATTTTGCTGTTCTTTTGTAAGTTTATTCCAAGGTTTATTCATCGGAATTTTGGCTTCGTCACAAACGATTTTTAAAATATCATAATAATAATTTGCCCAGGAATTTTGCCAACGGTGTGTTTTGCTTGTAATAGGTGTTTGCCAAGGGGCAAGCGCGCCTTCGTTTATGCTTAAGTTTTTATCGGGCACAACAAGGTCTTCGGCAATTTCAATTTTTATACCAAGACCGTTGCAGTCAGGGCAGGCGCCTTGCGGTGCATTAAAGGAAAATAAACGCGGTTCCATTTTTTCAAAACCAATAGCGCAATGCGGGCAGGCATTTTCAAGACTATAAAAAGATTCCTTATTTTCAAAAAGCGCTTTAACTAGACCTTTAGAATATTTCATAGCAAGTTCTAAAGATTCGGTAATGCGTTCTTTTTCGGCCTCTTCAACAAAAATTTCATCAATAACAAGGTCAATATTGTGCTTTTTATAGCGTTCAAGTTTTGGCGTTTCCTGCAAGGGATAAATTTTGCCGTTTACATAAACTTTAAAGAATCCGTCTTTTATAAGGCGGTTGAAAAGTTCTTCGTAAGAACCTTTTTTTGCATGCACTAAAGGCGCGGTAATAATAATTTGTTTTTGGTCAAATTTTTTAAGAATATCTTTTAAAATTTCCTGAACACTCCATTTCTCAACCGGGCGACCGCAAATCGGGCAAAAGCGTTTGCCTATACGGGCAAATAAAAGGCGCAAATAATCGTAAATTTCTGTTGTGGTAGCAACGGTAGAGCGTGGGTTTCTTGAAGGGGTTCTTTGCTCTATACAAATAGCGGGCGAAAGGCCTTCAATTAACTCCACATCCGGCTTTTGCATAAGGTCTAAAAACTGCCTTGCATAAGCAGACATACTTTCAACATATCTTCTTTGTCCTTCCGCGTAAATGGTATCAAAGGCAAGCGAACTTTTGCCTGAACCGGAAAGGCCGGTTATAACAACCATCTTGCCGCGTGGGATTTTTACATTGACATTTTTTAAATTATGGGTCTTTGCACCGATTATGGTTAAATATTCCATATTAAAATTATATAATTTATTAAGGTATGAAATTACTTAAAAACAAAACATTTTTGGTTATTATCAGTTGTCTAATATCAGTTTCTATCGTGGTTTGGCTTGTTTGGAGTGCGAAAGATAATTTCTTTAAGATATGGCACGATGCAAATTCCTGGTATCTTTTTTTGGCCTGTCTTGCTTCGGCAAGTATTTATGTTTTTATGGGCCTTTCCCTTTGGGAAACACTTAAATTACTTGGTAAAAAAATTAATCTCGGCGCGGCAATAAGTATAGCGTTCGTTTCCACAACGGTTAATTATTTAATTTCTTCTTTCGGGGCAAGCGGTTTTGCTTTAAGGGCGCATCTGCTTGGTAAAAGAAATGTCCCTTTGGGCATAAGCGTTATGGCAAGTATTGTTATAACCGTTCTTCTTTATTTCGTTTTGATAGTGATAATTTTGCAAGGCAGTTTGCTTTTGGTTTTAAATCATAATGCAAGCCCGGAACAGATGATACGCAATTTTATGGTAGTTGTGGCCATTGCCGCAATAGGTGCTTTTATAACGGCGTTTATGTTTAATAACCGCTTTAGATATAAAGCCATGCGCAAGATTTTTATCTGGATAAATAAGGTAATTTATAAACTTTTCGGTGCTTTAATTCCAAAAAATAATTATTCCGCATTTGCTACTCAACTTGATAACGGTCTTGCTACCATACATAAAAATAAAGCAAAATTGACTGTTGCGACTTTATATATTTGCGGTGATTGGATTTTTACTATTTTAATTCTTTATTTGGCATTTTTGGCTATCGGTATCAAAATACAAATCGGTGTTTTGCTGGCTGGTTTTGCTATCGGTATGGTAACAACTTTAATACCTTTTTTACCGGGCGGACTCGGTGCTATGGAAATTGCTATGACAACCGTTTTTTCCCAAATGGGTATTGATTGGGATAGCGCCTTAATGGCGGCTTTAATTTACCGCTTTGTTTATTATATTATCCCCGGTATTATAAGCGTTTTTGTTTATTGGGGTTTGAAAATGTCCGAACCTATGGGCCCGAGTCAAACAAAAGCCGTTGATTATATGAATAAGGTGGTAAAATAATGGCAAAACTTGTTTTGATAGAAGATTCCAAAAATTTGGCCCTTGCTCTTAAAGGTGCTTTGGAAATTAACGGGCATGAAGTTATTTGGGTAAGTGACGGCAGAGAGGGGTTACCGGCAGTAAAAAAGAATAAACCCGATGCCGTTTTGCTTGATTTAATGTTGCCACATATTAGTGGTTTTGAAATTTGTAAAGCCATTAAAACCGATACTAATATTTTTAGAACGCCGGTTATTATAATGTCTACGCTTACCGATTATGACAGCAAACAACGCGCCCAGGAAGCCGGCGCCGATTATTTTATAGAAAAACCCTATAATTTAAAAATGACTTTAGCACAAATTAATAATTGTTTACCTAAGAAAAAATGAAAATAAGAGTATTTAGAAACCAAAAAGTTATAACCGATAGCGACCTTGCGCAAACTTTAGAAGTTGCGCCTAAAAGTTTAATTGCCGCTTTTAAGCGTAATATTTATTTGTTTGAAGAAGGGGAATATTTTGTGTTATCCGACGAGGAAAAACAGGCCCTTGTTCAAGACTATTGCTTTGACCACGCAGAGCGTTTAAGATACGCAAAGCGTTTACCTTATGTTTTTAAATTTCCCGCCGTTATAAAAATTTGCTGCCTTTTAAAGAAGAATCTTAAAGCAAAAGAGGCAAGACAAAAATTCTTTGCCTTACCTCTAATTAAAAACCTTGATTTAGAAAAGTTTTAATTTTTTTCAGAAAACGGTATTAATTTTGTAACTACCTATATAAATATATTAAATTAAGTCTCCATATGGTAGAGATTTAATATAATTTTCCATATATTCCCAATCAGGAATATATTCCTGATTGGAAATTTTTTTTGCTGGTAAAAGTAAAATAGTTTCTCTTATCCTATTTTGATTAAATTTTCTGCCATAATCATATTTATACTTTGAACATGATATAATCGTTTTTAGAAACATT
>JAZRZE010000078.1:0-8776 GCA_045601125.1 Elusimicrobiaceae bacterium
TACAAAACCTGATTCTAATATTATTGGTAAAATAGAGGCGCAAAATAATAATGCAATCGTAGACGAAATTGCTAAAGCAATACAAGAAGGCGATATGGAAACAGCCTTATCTTTAATGGTGGAACAATTAAAACATCCGGATATTCCCACCTCTAAAGGAGAGCCCTTAATAACTTTAGCTGCCGAGGTAAATAATTATGATTTGGTTTCTTATTTGGTTGATTTTGACTGCAATGTAGACGTCGTAGATAATAAGGGTGAAACCGCTTTAATTAAAGCGGCAAGAAACGGTAATAGAGCAATAATAGAAAAATTACTTTCCGCCAATGCCAATGTCAACATTAAGAGTTTAAGAGGAATAACCGCCTTAACAGAGGCCGCAGAAGGGCAGCATAGTTCTATTACATCCTACTTACTTTCAAGAGGTGCTATTGCAGGAGTAAGCGAAGAAAACCTTTTGCGTTATGCTTTTGATAAAAACGCTGTCGGTATAAATGCTATGTTACTTGGCGGTGCCAATGCAAATTATGCTGATGACAACGGCAATACCGCTTTAATTATCGTATCTTCTTACGGAGATTTGGCCGCCGTTAATAATTTGACGGCCTATAAAGCAAATGTAAATGCGGCAAATAAATATGGTATGACACCGCTTTTATATGCAATCAAAGGCGGCTATAATGAAGTAATCAGAACTTTAATTAACCGTAAAGGAACAGATATAAACAAAGCAAATAATAACGGGCAGACACCTTTATTTTATGCTGCTTATACCGGTAATACCGCTATTGCGCAAGATTTGCTTGAACTCGGTGCCGATTATAATAAAGCCGATAATAAAGGAATAACCCCGCTGCTTGCCGCCAAAAGAAAAGGAAACAAGGAAACCGCCGAAGCAATAAGTAAATTTATTACTTTTAAGAATTTGCCACGTGATGAAAAAGGCAGAATTATCGCCAGTGATAAACAAACTTCCGCGCCGACCCAAAAAGATATAGCGGCGCAAAAAGCGCAAGAACAGGCGATTAAAAAACAAGAAGAAACATTAAAGAAAGCCCAAGAAGAACAAGCAAAAGCAGAAGCTCAAACCAAAGCTATGCAGGAACAAATGCAAAAAGCCTTGTCTTTTGGTGAACAACAGCAGAAATAAGATTTTTAAAGGATATTGACTTTTTGAATTTAATCATATATCCTTAAATTATAAGTCTTAGAAAGGGGGACTATATGAGTGAAATACATCTTAACGATGAAACCTTTGCAAAAGAAGTTCTGGAATATAAAGGTGTTGTCTTAGTTGATTTTTGGGCACCTTGGTGCGGACCTTGCAGAATGCTTGGCCCTATTATAGAAGAACTTGCAAAAGAATATGAAGGCAAGGCAAAAATTTGTAAGATAAATACAGATGATGCTCCGGAAAAAAGTGTTCAGTATAAAATTGCCTCTATCCCTACCTTGATGCTTTTTAAAGACGGTCAAATGGTAAAGCAAATGGTAGGTTTGCAAAGCAAAGACGAGTTAAAAAAACAAATTGATGCTTTGTTATAATATTTTTTTAAAAAAGTAGTTTCTTATCTTAAAGTTGCTTTACCTGTTTGATAAAAAGCAGGTAAAGCAGCACAAAATCCCTTAAAATCAGAGGTTGTTATTTTTTTAGCCGTTCCCTTATTATTTTTATTCTCGTTTATTTTATATGTTAAATTCCGAAAAATTATATTTGGTTGATGCCCACAGCTTTTTACACCGCAATTATCACGCTTTACCGAAACTGACTACATCAAAAGGTCAAGAAGTGGGTGCTTTGTATGGTTTTTTGAATTGGATATTAAAATTTAATAAAGAAATAAAACCTGAGTATGTGGCTTTTTGCTTTGATTCTAAAGGACCGACAAACCGTCATAAAATCTATCCTGAATATAAAGCCAACAGACCGCCTACAGATGAGGCCTTGATCCAGCAACTTAAACTGGCTAGAGAACTTGTGGCGGCACTTGGCTTTAGGGTTTGCGCTTTAGACGGTGCGGAAGCCGATGATATTTTAGCGACACTTGCAACAAAAGCGCAAGAACAAAATGCTCAAGCAATAATAATAACTTCCGATAAAGATATTTTGCAAATTGTTACCGATAAAATACAAGTTTGGAACGGAAATTTAAAAGAAAAACCGAAAAGTGCTTTGGAGTGTAAAGAAAAATTCGGTGTGGAATGTAAATATATTGCAGATTATTTATCAATTGTGGGGGATTCTTCCGATAATGTGCCGGGTATTACGGGACTTGGCCCGAAAGCAGCAGTTGAACTTATTACTAAATTCGGTAATTTAGAAAATATTTTACAAGCGGCAAAAGAGCATAATTCTCAGATAAAAGAAACTATGCTAAAGAAACTGATTGCCGGTGAAAGTGATGCCTTCCTTTCCAAAAAACTAATTGTTTTGGATAACTCTTTACCGATAGAAACTGATCTCTCGGCTTCCAAAATAAAAACTGCTGATTTAGAAAAATTAAAATCTTATGCGCAGGAATTTGAATTCAGAAATTTACTTGCTTATTTAGAAGAAGTAAAACAAGAAGAAGAAAAACAACAAGCGGAAACTGTAGAAGAACAAGGTAGTTTGTTTGATATGTCTTTTTTTGAAGAAGACAAAAAAGAACAAACAAAAACTTATACTTTAGCGGAAGTTTTAGAAGGAATTAAAACACAAAAAGAATTTATTATTTATGCACAGGAAGATTTTTTGCTAATTGCAAAAGATAAAGATTTTTATGCAATTAAAGAAATAGAACAAATCACCCCGCAGGAAAATAATTTAATAAAATCTTTAGTTTTAGACGATAATATATTAAAAATCGGGCACGATTTGAAATATACTTTCAGACTGCTTGAAATTGAGCCCGAAGATAAATTTTTGAATTGTTTTGATACTTCTCTTGCCAAATATTGTCTTGATCCTGCGGGGGAATTTAGTTTAGTCGGTCTTTTAAGTGTAAACTTAAATTTATTTATAAACCCACAGGCAACAGAGCAAGAGCAACTTGCTTTCTTCGCAAAACATTTTTTTACTTTGAAAGAAAAACTTGAACAAGATTTGAAAAAACAAAATCAATATGAAGTTTTTAAGATGATGGAAACGCCTTTAATGAGTGTTCTTTTATCAATGGAATTAAACGGTATAAGAATAGACCGTGTTTGGCTTAAAACCTTAAATATTTTACTTTCTAAAGAAATGGAGCAAGCCCAAAATCAAGTTGATAAACTTGCCGGCAAACAGGTAAATATAAATTCTCCCAAACAACTTGGCATTTTACTTTTTGAAGATTTGAAATTGCCTTATTTGAGAAAAACAAAAACCGGTTACTCTACCGACGAAGAAGTGCTAAATGCTTTAGTGAATGTTCATCCGATTGCAAAAAATATTTTAGCGTATCGTGAAAGTGCAAAATTAAAGAATACTTATGTTGAGGCTCTTTTGAATTTGGCTTCCGATACTACGCACAGAGTGTATACTAATTTTAATCAAACCGGCACTTTGACAGGGCGCCTTTCAAGTTTCAGTCCGAATTTACAAAATATTCCAATCCGCACGGAAAAAGGGCGTCTTATCCGCCAAGCCTTTATCGCCGGTGAAGGAAAAACCCTTTTGTCTTTAGATTATTCTCAAATAGATTTGCGCGTTTTGGCCCATGAGTCCGGAGATGAAACTTTAATAAATGCTTTTAGAAATACTCAAGATATTCACTTGCAGACTGCATCTGAAATTTTTAATAAAAAACCCGAACTTATTACAAAGGAAGAACGCTCGGCCGCTAAAGCAATAAACTTCGGTATTGTATATGGGCAAGGACCGATGGCCTTATCTGAAAGTCTGGGTATTAGCGTTGCTAAAGCAAAAGAATATATTGACTCTTATTTCGCGCGCTATGATACGCTAAAAGAGTGGATAAATAAAACGGCCGCAAAAGCGCGCCAAGAAGGTTTTGTAAAAACTTTTATGGGCCATATCAGATATTTGCCCGAGTTTGAGGCAGATTCCGCGCGGCTTACAAGTTTTGCAAACCGCGCCGCCGTTAATACTATTATTCAAGGCGGATCTTCGGATATTATCAAAAAGGCAATGCTTGATATTTACGCAACTTTGCCAAAAGATGTAAAAATTTTACTTCAGATACATGATGAACTCGTTTTTGAAGTGCCGAGAGAAAATTTAAAAGAAATTGCCGCTTTTGTCAAAGATAAAATGGAACAGGCAGTTAGCTTAAAAGTTCCTTTGGTTGTGAAAGCAAAGGCGGGCAAAAACTTAAATGAAATGGGGGCAGTGCTGTGAATTTCAGAAAAGAAGGTTCTGTAGTCATCGGACTCAGTGGGGGGATTGCAAGCGGGAAAAGTACCGTCTTAAAAATCTTTGAAGAACTTGGTGCAAAAGTTATTTGCAGCGATACTTTGGCTGCCTATAATTTTGATTTACTTAAGGATAAAATAAGGGAATATTTTGATACTGACAAAAAAGAACAAATAGCCGAGAAAATATTTCAAAATGCACAAGATAAAAAATGGCTTGAAAAACTTTTACATCCTTTAGTTCTAAAGGAAGCCGAGTCTGAAATAAAACAAAGTACAAAAAAAATAATTGTTTTTGATATCCCTTTGCTTTTTGAATGCGGGCTTGAAAACAGTTTCGATTTTACGCTTTGCGTTTATACCGATTTTGATATACGCTTGAAACGGGCCTTAACCTGTAAAATGACAAAAAAAGACTTTATCAACAGAGATAAAGCACAGATTTCTTTAGAAGAAAAAGCCCAAAGAGCTGACCTTGTGGTTTTTAATAATTCTACAAGGCGAAATTTACAGGAAAAAATAGAAAAACTATTTTTGATTTTAAAAAATAAATAAGAGGAAAATTATGGACAACAAAGAAGTAAAAGCAGTAAATAAAACTACTACTCGCAGAAGATATACTCCGCGCACAACTGCGCGCACACAAACCCAAAATCAAACACCAGTTACCAACGTGGCAGCGGCAAATAATACAAATATTCCAGCCCAAGCACCCGTGCAAAATACACCGGCAAAACCGGCAATGCCCGCGCCTAAAGCAAACGGCGCAAAAACTTTGGATGCTTTGGCCCTTTCAAAATTAAGTGTAGCCGAACTTACAAAACTTGCTGTTAATTATAATGTTCAAGATATTTCCGGCTTAAGAAAGCAGGAACTTATCGGTAAAATTGTAGAAGTGCAGGCAAAACAAAACGGCTCTGTTTATGGTGGCGGCGTTTTGGAAATTTTACCTGACGGCTTTGGCTTTTTACGCTCGGAAGAAAATAATTATCTTGCCGGCGCGCAGGATATTTATGTGTCACCTTCTCAAATAAAGAGATTCGGTTTAAGAAAAGGCGATAATATTGAAGGTCTTATCCGCCCGCCTAAAGACAATGAAAGATTCTTTGCTATGCTTCAAGTTCAAAAAGTTAATAATGTTGAAGCGGAAAAAATTTACAACAGACCTTTGTTTGAAAACTTAACTCCTTTACATCCCAATAACCGTTTTATTTTAGAGGTTAATAAAAACGACCTTACCCAAAGAGTTATTGATTTAATGGCTCCTATCGGTAAAGGACAACGTGCTTTGATTGTGGCCGCACCTAAAACCGGTAAAACCGTTATGATGCAGGCACTTGCCAACTCTTTAACTACCAATCACAAAGATATTGAACTCTTGGTTCTTTTGATTGACGAAAGACCGGAAGAAGTTACCGATATGCGCCGCAATATTAAAGGCGAAGTTATTGCTTCTACCTTTGACGAACCTGCCGAAAGACACGTGCAGGTTGCCGAAATGGTCCTTGAAAAAGCAAAACGCGGCGTAGAACACGGCAAAGATGTTGTCATTTTGCTTGACTCTATTACCCGTCTTGCAAGAGCCTATAATACCGTTATGCCGGCATCAGGGCGTGTGTTAACAGGCGGTTTGGAAGCAACTTCACTTCAGAGACCGAAAAGATTTTTCGGCGCGGCCAGAAATATTGAAGAAGGCGGCTCTTTAACAATTATCGCAACTGCCTTAGTTGAAACCGGCAGCAGAATGGATGATATTATTTTTGAAGAGTTCAAAGGCACCGGCAACAGCGAAATTTATCTTGATAGAAAATTAAGCGACAGAAGAATCTTCCCTGCTATTGATATAAACAGAACTTCTACCCGTAAAGAAGATTTGCTCTTGACCGAAGACGAACTTAATAAAGCGTGGATTTTACGTAAGATTTTAGCACCGCTTAGTTCCGTTGATGCTATGACACTTTTGCTTGAGAAATTATCAGCGACTAAGTCTAATAAAGATTTCTTAAAGCAAATGGAAGCAAATCATTTTTAAGGGAAAAACTTAAAGATTAAACAAATAAAAACCTCCGATTTTTTAATCGGAGGTTTTTTGCGACTTTGAAAAATATTATTTTTTCATTTCCTCTTTGGCTCTGTTAAATAAATCATACTTTGCTGCATCTTCAAGGAACATTTTCCATTCTTCAGGGGTTAATTCATATCTGTCTATAATTTGTTGTGCGGCTTTTTGTTGATAATCTTTATCGCCCTGTGCCTTAAAAGCTTCTTCGGCTTCTAAATATTCTTTTGTAATTTCCATTAGAGCCTCTTCGTCGCTTATTTCTTCTTCTGTTTTTGTTGTCGGTTCAGCAGAATCAACGGCTTGTTTGGCTGGCTTTTCTTTATCAATTTCCGGTTCTTGTTTCGGGGCCGGTTCTGTTGTGGTTTCTTGAATAGTCGGAATCGACTTAAAAGAAATACGCTGGCCTTTTTTATTGCCTAAAATTACAAACAAGGTAACGATAACGGTAAATAAAATTAAGGCAGTTAAAGCAATATTTGCCCAACCGTGAAAATCCTTATTTGACAATAAAGGGTAAGCGGCATAAATAATTAAAAGTATAATGATGATTGCGGCTAAAATTGTTGCTAACATAATATCCTCACTTGGAGTTTTCTTGCTCCGGTTGATTTTGTATATATTTTACAAACCCTGTTGCAAAGACGGGGTCTTCCATCGCCTTTTGCATTACTTTTGTAAAAGCAGGGTCTTTGCTATATTTAAGCAAAATTTTTTGCGTTTGTGTAGGGTCTGTTTGTTTTTGCATATCTTCTATTGACGGTAAAGTGCCAAATTTTTGTATATCTTCATTTAGGGCTTCCTTCATATCTTGTAAAAAATCTTGAACAATCGGTTCTTTACCGTAGATGGCAACTTTTTCTGCTATTTCTTTAGCATTAGGTGGGGTTATAAAAGGTTGTGTGCTGTAATAAATTTGTAAAACAGCTTTTTGGTTTACATCTATTTTAGAAATACCACCCGTAGATTTAGGGGCTTGTTCTTCTTGGGCGGGGGTGTTTTCTTCTATATCGGCAAACTCAAATTGATTTATAGGGGAATCCCAAGAAACGGATTCTTTTTCCTGTTTATCAATTTGAGTTTGCTTAAAATCTGTAAAGTATCTGTAAGTCATAATAAGGGCGCTTAAAAGTAAGCAACCTATTATAATCATTAATTTTACTTTAACGGATTTTGTCATAAAAGTTTCTATTTAATTTCCAAAAGTTCCACATCAAAAACAAGCATACTGCTTGCCGGTATAGGGCCGGCTTGTCTATCGCCGTAAGCGGTTGCGGGCGGGCAGTAAAGTTTTGCTTTAGAACCGACTTTCATTTCTTGTAAACCGAGTGTCCAGCAGCTGATAACTTGGTTCAAAGGAAATTCTGCCGGTTGTCCTCTTTTAATAGAACTGTCAAAAACTTTACCGTTTAATAAAGTTCCTTCATAGTGAACTTTTACCGTATCGGTTGCTTTAGGTTGTTTGCCTTTACCTTTTTGGGTAATTTGAATCACTGCGCCGTTTGCAAGTTCTTTAGATTTTTTTTCTTTTTTAACTTTTTCTAAGGCTTGATTTTGTTCAACTTTGCGTTGATTTAAAATCTTTTTTGCGTCAGCTTCATAACGGGCTTGGACTGCTTGTTGGTAATCTTCTAATTTAACTTTAGCGTTTCTGTTAAGTAAAGAATCAAGCATACCTTGGGAAAGGGCTTTATATTCTTCGTTAGAAGTAATTACAAATTGCTCTTTGATATTATTACCGAGTTGATAACCAAGAGCGTATAAAGTGCCTTCGTCATTAGTTTGGTCTTGCTGGGCAAAAGCCAAAGGAGCAACAAAAGCAATTATGGATAAGACTAATAATTTTTTCATTTTTTATTCTCCTATTTTTTATTTATATAGCTAAGCAATTTCTCTTTTACTACCGGTGCGCAAACCTTTCCTGCGGCGATTTGGCTTTGTCTTTGTGCTTCTTCGGGTCTAAAAGAACCGGTTCTTTGGCTTTCACTGAAAGTTTCAAAGATATTTCCGTTTTTGGCATCTTTTAAGTTGACATTAGCCGTTGCCGTAGACCAATAAAGTCCGTCGGTAGTTTTTGAAGAGAAATTGTCCAAAACGATATTCATATGTAAAATAATATCTGCCTCTTGTTTAATTTCACTTACGCCAAATCCCAAACTGTTTAAGGCCTCAATAACTTTGCTTTTAACAATTTTATCTTCAAAGCCCTCAAATTCATAAATGATTTGAACATCATTGAAGGCCTTAGCATAACTGTTCTTAAAGTTATTTAAAGATTTTTCTTCATAGGCAAGTTTATCATAGGAAACAAGTTTATATTCTTCGTCAAGTTCTTGACGTTGTGCAAAAAGATCTTCCATAGCAAAAGCATATTGTAAGGCA
>JAZRZE010000079.1:0-9653 GCA_045601125.1 Elusimicrobiaceae bacterium
ATCACCTCTAAGATAAACATATACAATCATTTACATATATAGTATAATAACAATATGAAATTACAGAAAAACCTTTTAGCAGTTTGTTTTTTATTTATCGCGGCTGCCGGCTTAAACGCCAAAGAAGTAGCCCTCTATCACACAAGTGATATTCACGGATATTATTTCACCCACGAAGATAAACAAAAAAATAAAATCGGCGGTTTTGCCTCTTTTGAAACTTTGCTTGAACAAGAAACTTTGCCATTTATTTTAGTTGATTCCGGTGATTTTAGTTCCGGCAATAAAGAAGCCAATTTTTCTAACGGCAGATATTCTATCAATTTGCTTAATAAAGCAGGCAAAAGCAAGAAAAATGCCAAACATCAGGGCTATAGTGCTATAACGGTTGGTAATCACGATAGTGATTTCGGCGCAAAAAAACTTGCCAAAATGTTAAATAGGTTCAAAGGCAAAGTTCTTGCGGCGAATTTAGAAGCAAAAGGCGTCAAATTTAAACCTTATAAAATTTTCAATGTTAACGGTGCAAAAATAGGCATTATCGGTTTTGCTATGACGGGCCCGGGTGCAGCGCCTAATGTTAAAACTGTTCCTCTTACAGGGCAGGAACTTGACCAAATCACACAAACTATGTTAAAAAAAGGTGCGCAAACAATTATAATTTTGGCGCACGATTCTGTTTCCGATGCGCGCAAACCTTCCGTCTTGCTTGATATCATAAAAGAAGCCCCTTTAACACGTCAAAATCTTTCTCTTGTTCTTGGCGGTCATGCTCACAATTTAAAAAAGTCCAAACCTTTACAGGAAGATATTTTATTTGCCGAAAGCGGCTCTATGCTTGAAGGCACAACAAGAGTTGTTTTTGATTTTGATGATGAAACAGGCAAACTAAAAAGCAGAAAAGCAACCTATATAAAACTTGATTTGAACACTTATCCTGAAAATGAAGAAGTCAAACAATATCTAAACATAATAGAAGATAAATCTCTGACTGAAGTTTTTGCAAAAGTAGGTGAGTTTATTCCAAAATATCCCGCCAAGGATAGCAAAGACATAAGCTGCCCCCTTGCCAAAATGATTGCCGATGAAATGCTGACTTATCCTAAAGGCGAAGAAATTGATTTTGCTATGTTTCAATTACCCGGCGTCAGAAGAGATTTGAACGAAGGCAATTTAACCGGCCGTGATATTGCCGAACTTTTGCCTTACACCGAATATGTAAGCACCGTTGATATCAGCGGAGCAAAAATTTTACAAGCGGCGCAAGATTCTTTAAAATACGATGAAACACACGGCTCTTATTCTATGTTCTCTTATTCTCAAAATGTCAAAATAAAGTTTAGCCGTAAAGACGGAACTTTTAAAATAATTTCTTTTACCGTTGACGGAAAAGAAATTGACCCAAAGAAGACTTACAGAGTTGCGGCAATTTCCCATATTCCCGACGGTTATTATGAAGGCGCGCCTTGGAAAGTTGAAAATGCCAATAAAAAAATCTATGACGACAACCCTAGCGGTATTTTACTTTTTAATATAGTTGAAAAATTAGAAGGTAACACCGCTGAAGAAAAAAATCTTATTACACCAAAAGATATACGCATTGAGGAAGTAAAATAATAATTATATGTTGATTACCCTACTATATATTTTAATTGCTTGTTTAATTATTTTAATGAACGGTTTTTTTGTTCTCGGGGAGTTTGCCCTTGTCAAAGTGCGCAGAACTCGCTTACAGGAACTTGCCAAAAAAGGCGGTTATAAAGAAAAACTGATGCTTCAGGCACACGAAAAAATTGACGATTATTTATCCTCTATCCAAATTGCTATTACGATGACAAGTCTTGCTCTTGGTTGGGTGGGTGAGCCTAGTGTAGGTAAACTTTTAAGTTGGCTTTTGCCGGGCATTATGCCGTTTTTACACACTGCAATTTTATACACAATTTCCTTTGTTTTATCTTTCCTGATAATTACCTCTTTACACGTTGTTTTCGGCGAGCAGGTGCCAAAACTTTTATCTATAAAATATCCGGAAAAAACCCTTTCTTATATCATTATTCCCTTGCATTATTTTTATGTAATGACGCGTTTGTTTAGAAAGTTTCTTGTCTATGTTGCCTATAAAACTTTAGATTTAATGGGTATTGATCCGCACGCAAAAGAAGCACCTATTTCCCAAGAAGAATTAAGGATGATGTTTTCTTCTTCGCAAGAAGGGGGAAAATTATCTTTAAGGCGTCTTATGATGTTTGAAAATCTTTTTGATTTTGAACAAGTAAAATTAAAAGAAATTATGACGCCTAAATCAAAAATTTCCGCCTTAAAAAAAGGTAATACCTGGCAAGAAAATTTTGCCATAATCAATGCGCGCAAATTTTCGCGTTATCCTTTATACGAAAATACTATTGACGATGCAACGGAATATGTTTTGGTTAAGGAAATGTCGCTTGAAGTTATAACTAAACGCGAAACACCTATTGAAGAAAAATATACTTATCCTATTTTGAATCTTGACGAAAACACCGCCGTCGAAAGTGCTTTAAGAGAGTTTCAAAGAACGCGCCGCCATCTTGCTTTTGTGCGTAATGCAAAAGATCAAGTCTGCGGGCTTGTGTCTTTAGAAGATGTTTTAGAAGAACTCGTCGGCGAAATCAGAGATGAATATGAAAAACAGCCCGTTTTCCTTTTAAGCAATTTTTTAGTTGCAAATGCTTCTATTCCGAACTTAAAATCTACGGAAAAACTGGCCTGTTTTGACGAGATTTTAGATTCTCTTTATAAAGAACATCCTGTATTTTCCAAAATTCAAGCCAGCGATTTTATTAAACAAAGGGAAAAACTTATGTCTTGTGCCCTAGCAAAAGGTGTTGCCTTCCCGCATGCAAGAATTTCAAGTCTTTCTAAAGCGATGGTAGCAATCGGTGTTAGCAAAAAAGGCATTATTTTTAACGAAGGGCAAGCACCGGTTAATTTAATCTTTTTAATTTTGACACCCTTCAAAGAGCCGGCAGCCCAACTTAAAATACTTGCCGAGCTTGCTTCAATATCACAAAACAAAGTGGTTACGGATAGAATCTTAAAAGCAAAAACTTCTGCAGAAATTGCGGAAATTATTCTTGCTTTTGAAAATACCGTTCCGGATTAAAAAATCTTAAAAACTGCTTTGTCTTCATAATTGGTATAATATATTTATGACGAAATATTTATCACCGGTTCAGGCCTTGTGGATTTCCTTATTTATTACGGCTTTTTACCCGATATGCGGAAAAATGGCCGTTGGTTTTGTATCTCCGGGCATTTTACTGTTTTTAGGCGCTTTACTTTGCTTTTTAATATGCTTACCTTGGCTTATTAAGACAAATCAATTAAAGGAAGTTTTTAACCCTAAAAAAGCAAAATTTTTAATGGCGGTCGGTTTATTTAATACGGCTTTGCCTTTTTTATGTATGTTTGTTGCTTTACTTTATACAACCCCGTCAAATGCTTCTATTTTAAATCAAACGGAACTTTTATATTCTTTAATTTTAACTTGGATTTTTCTAGGTGAAAGACCAAACAAAAAACAACTTTTAGGCAGTGCTTTGCTTATAGCGGGTGTAATAATTATTTTAATGCAAAACCGCTTTACTCCGCAATGGAAGGGGGATATAATTGTTATATCAAGCGTATGGCTTTATCAGGTGGGGCATATTTTTGCTAAAAAAATGCCAAAAGAATTATCGCCCGAGTTTATTGCCGCAGGCAGGGCTTTTTACGGCGCACTTTGGATGATTCCTTTTACTTATTTACTCACTTTTATCGGCTTACCCGTTATCGTAAAACCAGCTTTGAAAAGTTTGATAGTTATACTTTATATGGGCGCAATTTTTAATACTTTTGGTAATATATTTTGGTATAAAGCAATCAGAAATATGGACCTTTCAAAAGCAACGGCGGTTATGTTATCTTACCCTGTGTTCACTTTTATAATATCCGTTTGCTTGGGTATGGACCAAATTTCCGGATATAAAATTGCGGGACTTGTTCTTGCTTTAAGCGGAGCATATTTACTAACCAGAGTTATAAGAGGTAAAAAATAAAATGAAACTTGTATTATTTGATATTGACGGAACCCTTTTAAATACGGGGGCAAGCGGTGTAAAAACCATAAATGAAATTATCTATAAAAAATACGGCAAAAAACCTAATTATGATGTTTTGGAAATTGTAGGCAGAACGGATAAGCATAATTTTGATTTAATTTACAGAAGTGTTTTTAACAAAAAACCTTCTGCTAAAATAATGCAAGATTTATTAAAGGCCTATTTGAAAGTTTTACCTTCGGAAATACAACATCAAATAAAAAATAAAAAATACAGATTAATTACCGGTATTGAAAATTTCTTAAAAGAATTATCAAAACAAAAAGATGTTGTTTTAGGTCTTGCTACTGGTAATACCGAAGAAGCCGCAAGAATTAAACTTGAACCAGCAAAATTAAATAAGTATTTTACTACCGGCGGTTTCGGTTGGTGTTCTGCGGATAGAACAAAAATGCTTGCCGAAGGGGTAAAAAACGCCTCAAAAAAATATAAATATAATTTTAAGCCCGAAGAAGTTTTTATTATCGGTGATACCCATCACGATATTGTTGCCGCAAAAGAAAACGGCTACCATAGTGCAGTAGTTACGGAATCTTCTTTAGCGGATAAAGAAAAACTCCTTCGCGCCGCAGCCGAACTTGAAGCAAAAGATTTTACCGATATAAAACTTTGGTTTATGTGGCTTGGCTTAACGGCTGATCCAAAAGGTGTTAAAAAAGGTTCTTATATTATGCCGGCAAGTGCTATTGAACACGTTTTTTTCAGCAGAACAGGTATTGACGAAGAAAGTTTAAAAAAATTCAGAATTAAAAAATATGAAGATTTGGAGAGCGGAACTTTATGGTAAATGTAAATTGGCAACAAGGCGCGCAAGCCTTTATTGATGCTTTGGCTTCGGATAATCCTGCTCCCGGCGGTGGTGCTGCCGGTGCTTTTTGTGCGGCAACAGGTTGTGCTTTAGTTATGATGTCGCTTTTAATCACTCTAAAAAATCCTTCTTTATCACAAGAAGAAACCCGCTCTTTAAAAGAAATCGTTGATTCTTTTTATAACTTAAAGGAAACACTTTTGCTTTGTGCACAGGAAGATGCCAAAGCATATGAAAAAGTCGTCAGTGCGCGCAAACTTCCAAAAACGAGTAAAGAAAGAGCCATTTTCTTGCAAGAGGCTTTAAAACAAGCCGCTCTTGTTCCCGTAAAATGCGCTCAAAATACCGTAGAAGTTTTAAAGCAACTTTCAGAAGTGGAAAATAAAATTTCAAAAGGTATAACTTCCGATGTTAACTGCGCAAAACATCTTTTAAAATCGGCTATATCTTGTTGTATTGAAAACATAAAAGCAAACCAAATCTATATAAAAGATGAGGCATTTAATAAAGATTTGCAAAAAGATATTAATTTTATTAAAAAATTTTGCTAAACTTGTTTTATGAACCAAATTAAAGAAGAAACCCTTTCAACTTTACTTCCCAAAGCAACCCCGTATGCTATAAAGTGGCTTGCCTTAAAGAGAAGTAACATAAATAATCTAAAAGAAGAACTTGCTTCTTTGAAAACAAAACTTTCTTTAAAAGAAACTTTTGAAGCCGATAATATTTTAGCGGATGTTTTGCTCGGCTTTACCTCAACAGAGGCCGCCAAACATAAAATAGAAGTTCTAAAATCCCGTCAGGCCTTAAGCGAAATTTGCCAAGAACTTGTTTTAGATGAAGATTATGTTAAACTTCTTTTTAAAGTTTACGGTTCACCTTTATCAAAACCTTCCTTTCTTGAAGCGTGCGATAAATTAAATCCCGATTTTGAATTAAAAAAAGATTCTTCTGCTTTATCAGGCATAATAGATGCTTTACTTGACGAAGCAAATAAAAAAGAGGAAACTTCTTTAGCTACGTTGGAAACAGAAAAAAACTTTTTAAATAACTTGCTAAAAGAAAAACAAATCAATCAAGCGGAATATTTAGATTTATCAGATTTGTTTTTCAATCAAACTTCTCTTAGTTTAAAAGCAGAGTGGGAAAAACTTTTTAATGAATTAAAAAATATTTACGACGATAAAACTTTAAATAAAGATCTTACCGTAAATGCTTTAAAAGGCAATATAACCTACACTGAAGCCTGCGAAATTACAAAACTTGCCGCTCTTTTAAAGTTACCTATTTTAACTTCGGACTTACAAAATTTATATCTAAAATACAGTCCGATAAAAACTCCGCAAGAAATTTCCGCTATATTACAAACTTTGCTAAAAAGATTTGATTATGTTTATTCTCCCGTTGAAAACTTATCTTTAGCCATAAAAGTTATGCTTGAAGCAACACAGGAAAATCTAAAAGAAGCGGAAAATAAGGCCTCTTATAACAAAGGTAAAATTTTATTTTTGCGCTCTCTTTGCGCAAGTAAAGTTTTTGCCCCTTTTGCAAAAGAATTAACTTTGCGTTTTTACGGTAAAGTTTCTGTGCAAGATTTATCTTTGCTTTTACAAAGTATTACATCCCGTTTAAAAGGCGGCGTTTGTAAAGAAAATGCTGATATAGGCCTTAAAGTTTTGCTTGGTAAATTAACTTTTAAAGAAGCAAGCGCACAGGCAAATTTCTTGTTTGATAAGAGGAAAAATCTCTTCTCAAATACTTTTGAACAAGAAGCCCTAAACTCTTATTTGGGAACAAAAACAAAAGAAGAAGTTTTGAATTTTTTCCACACAACTCTAAGTCAATATGATTTTTGGCAAAAAGACAGTTCAAAATATTGCTTTGCTTTAACTCTGTTAATAGAACAACTAAACGGCAATATCAGCGATACTTGGGGGAAAACCAGTCTTATGCTTTTGCAAGAAGATGCCCCCGAAAGTAGCGTAGAGACTATTTTGAAAGAATTAAGCAAACAACCGATAAGTACTTTTGAAATCATAAACTCTTATAGAGATTTTTATGCTCAAACTTCCTCTCACAAGGAAACTTCTTTAAGAGTTGTAAATAAATTTGATTAAAAAATAAGACTTTTTACTAATAATATGCTAGACTATTTTTGTATAGGTAAAATTTAAGAGGATATTTTTTATGAGATATTGGGTTTATATAAACGGTAAGGTTATAGAAATGCCTTTCGAAGAAGGGGAATTATCTGCAATAAAAGGGTTTAATGCAGATACTTTAGTTTGTAAAGAAACACCGGCAGCAGGGGAAACACAAGAATGGATGCCGGCAAAGATGTTAATAGAAGCATATAAACAACCGGCACCACCTCCGCCACCAACAAAACAAGTTATTGAAAAATTCTCAAAACCCCAAAATACTATTTTGAAAGAACCTAAGGGTACGATTTTATCTAGTAATATTTTCGGCAGTGAAGAAAAGAAAGAATCGGAACCTCAGTCGCAACAGAATAATAATGAAGCAAATTTCGGACAAACAGAAGCTATTTTCCCAGAGGAAATGGCTCAAGAAAATAATGAATTAAGTGAAGAAGAAAAACTTAAAGAAGAACTTTTTTCCGAACCTCCGACAGAAGTAATTTCCTTTGATAAAATGGAAATTTTTGATGTGGATAAACATGAAGGCGAAGATAATATTGAAAGTGAAGAAGAAATTTTAAAAACCGCTATCAGAACAACTATTTCTAGCAAAAATCTTAAAAAGGAAAATCAAACTCTTCAAGCAATAGATATTGTTAACAATAACAATATTGATATTTCCGATAAAGAAGAAGAAACTTCCCAAACTAATGAAGAAGCAAAACCCGAAGAAGGACTTGAAAGCATAATGCCTTCAGACGGAAAAGTAAGAGTTTTAGATGAGGTTGCTCAAAAACAAGATTTCTCTCAAACGGAATTAAAACCTTTGGGATCTGCCGATAAAAAACCTTTAACTCATTTATTTGATTCTGAACCTGTTGTGGAAGAACAACCGCTTCAGGAAGAACAACCCGCACAACAAGAGCAGACTGTCTCAGAAGAAGAAGAATTTAATCCCGAAGAAGAAATTTCTTTGGAAGATGATAATTTTATCATAAATGCAAATGATGGGGACAAACCCGTTATTGAAAATAATACTCCTGCACCCAAAGAGGTTCAAGAAGTTTTACAAGAACTTGCTGAAGAAAATGAAATTGATATTCAAGAACAAAAACCGCTTGAAGAAACCTTCAAAACTTCTCCAGCACTTGTAGCAGAATTACAAGAAAACGAACCTGCGCAAGAAATTATACCTAAACAGGAAAATGATATTTTAGATGTACAAACACAACCTCAGCCGGGAAACATTGAAGAACATCCGACAACCTTAGAAGAATTGACGGGAAGATATCCTATTGAAGAAGAAGCTCCCGTTCAACAACAAGAACCTGCCCAGCAACCGGCTGAAGAACCTCTTGTAGTTGAAGAAAATAAAGAAAAACAACAAGATGAAAGTGTTCCTACAGGTATTGTTATTCCTGCGGAAATTCATCCTGATATTATCGTAGAAGAAATTAAGGAAGAAGAACCGCAAACTCCTGCAGAAGAAAATCTCCCTAGCCAAAAAACTCAAACTATACCTGAGAAAGATAATTTCCTTAACACTTTCTCTTCCGATATAGAAACTGTGTTTTTAGATCAGCCCACTGCTTTTATTTCAGATTATATTCCGCCTGCAGAAACCAGTGAAGAAAATAATTTGCAAGTAATGGACTCTGAACAAAAAGAAGGAAAAGCCGAAATCTTGGATATAAAATCAGACCAAGGACAACATCAAGTTTCCCTTCAAAATGTTCGCCGTGTTAAACCGGCAGCAATAAAAACTGTTCCTATGGTAGAAGGGGAACATCAAGATCCTTTCTCTCAAACCCAAATCCAGCATTTGCACGATGCAGAAGTAGCAATGGCAAAAGTTGAAAGGAATAATAATTATCTTAATTTACTTAAAACTTTCGGTTTACTCTTTGTGTTATTAGTTATGGTTATGAGCTTTGTCGCCTTGATTGCCCAAATCAACATTATACCTAAAGGGTTTAGTCCCTTCCATGCTTTATATGCGTCAATAACCGGCGGAGACAAGAAAAAGGTTATTGTTGAAAAACCCGTAAACCCGACTGATCTTGCCAAAAAAGACCTTGAAGAAGCAGAAGCATTACGTATTAAAAACCTCATAGAAGATGTTAAAGAATATCAACTTCCGGAAGGTTTGACCTTGGATGAAAAAATTAAATTGATACATCCTAATGCTTATAGCCAACTTAAATGGGAAGCTACACAATTGCCAAATGATCTTACTTATTATTCAATTACTGTGTCTTCTCCTACTAATCCGGAAGGTTATGCACAAGTTAATTATCGCTTCAATTATAACACTGTTACTTATTCTGTTGAAGCGACAAATTCTGAGGCCAATAATCTTATGCTAACGCCTTATCAAAAAAATGTACCGCAAAATCAAGTAGCAAATAATTAAGCTTTCAGAGCAAAAATAAACATCCCCCCGCAAAGCGGGGGGTTTTTCACATTACGGGTAAAACCCTTGCCTACTAGCTTAGGGCTAAAAGCCCTTTTTAACAGCCTGCCACACGCGACTCACCGTGCTCTCTTTAAATGGATCTTTATCAA
>JAZRZE010000080.1:0-28621 GCA_045601125.1 Elusimicrobiaceae bacterium
TGGATATGTCGCTTATCAGTGTGACAATGGTGGTAGCAGTAAACCTGTTGCATCAATAATTAAATTCCCATTTGTAAACGAACAACCCAGACTTGGAGAGGGCATTCCAAACGGTGTAAACACCAATTTAGATTCTTGGGATGGCCGTGACGACCAAGGAACTTTCTTACCTATGGCTAACTATTTAGTAGAGATTACGGCTTCTACTAAAGATGAATGGACGAAACTCGCTACAGATCCTTTTGATATTAGCCGCACGGTTACGCGTCAACTTTCATTAGAACCCTTAAAAATAACCGATATTAAGGAAACAGGCCTCGCCAAACTTTCAACCTCATACGCTAAAATTGACTATGTTTTAACAGAACCGGCAACCGTTCACCTTATGGTTTTTGCACCTGGAACTGCTTTTGATAGTGTTTATCTACCTACTTCTTACAGCGCGGAAGATTATGTTTTAAATCATATTTTACAACCTCAAACAGCAGGTTTGTTAATTGCCCATATTTCCGAACAAAAACAAGCAAGAGTAAACGTAAATACTAAATGGGACGGTGTTTGTAGAAACCAGAACGAAGATTGTCAAGTAAACGGTAGATCTTATAAATTCGGCACGCCACTACCTGATGGTGATTATGTCTATGTAATGTGGGCCGAGATACCTTATGCACAAGGCCATTATGTTTGTGTAAATAAAAAATGGTGGAACGGTGTTAAAACCCGCAGATACCATAATGGTATATTACCTATTAATAGGGGACTTCCGGATATTACCGTTGGCACAGTGGGTTATTCAACCCTTGGTTCAAGCCCAACTGCCTTTGGCTTAGATCCCTTTACCTTTAATTATTCAGTGGCAAGAGATGCTGTTGTTGATGCAACAATTAAGACAGTCGCTCCTGATTTGACACCGGGTGCAACTCAACAAGTTTATACAGTTAAACACTTGCTCACAAACGAAGTTGCCGTTGCCGCTAAACAAAATAAATTTACTTGGGATGGTATAGACGATGCCGGTTATCAAGTTTCACCGGGAACTTATATGGTGGAATTTGTTGCCAAAGATAATTTATACCCCGAAAAACAAGCCACAATGACGGTCCAATTCCCTGTGGACTTGTTTAGAGTTGTAGACGTCACAACAACCCCGCTTTTAGATGAAGCAACTGCTCAAGCAACAATAAGTTATACTTTATCAAAGAGTATGGATGTCGTTGTGGAAATTTATCCGCAAAATGTTACAATCCCGACAAGAGATTGTACTGACGCAAATGATAAAGATTGCTGGTGTCAATATGATGACGATAACAGATTGATACCCGTTGCAAACGCTACACCTTTAAAAACTTTCACCTTGCCTAAAGCAGGCGAAGGCTTAACCGTTACAGAAGTGTGGGATGGTTTGATACAATCTGTCAGTTCAGGCACCGTCTCCGGTGTGAAACCCGTTGCAGACGGTAACTATCCTTACAGAATATGTACAAGATCTACACAAGATATTTCACACTGGTATAAATACAGTTCTACAACTGCGTTGTTTGTCGCTCAAGACGGTGATAATAACACTGTTCCTAATCACTATTTAGACGGTGCAAGCGATAAACCCACCGGCTTTGTAACAGTAGCGCGCGGCTCTATTGCTTTCAACAAAGTTTTAATAGCACCGAGCCAACCGACAATGTATCACTCTTCCGAAACAGTTTACTTGCCCGCTTATGAAGTCGGTTTCAGCACAAGTCGCTCTGCTTCAATAAATATTGATGTTATTTCAACGGCAGATAACCAATGCTTGCTCACAGCAGGTTCTACTGTTCCTGCAGGCACCGTTTGCCGCACCTTAAGCACTTATGCTTATGACGGTGTAGACGGCTACTTTGACCCGACAAAGATTTATAAAGTCTATTGGGACGGTAAAGATTCAAAAGGCAATTATGTTAAATACGGCTCTTATGAAATTAAATTGAGCGCCTTGCCTTATCCTATGCCCGCAGCAACACCTAACCCGATGACTTCCGGCGCTGACGCTGGTTTACCTTTACCGACGATTTTCAGCCAAGTGATAAGTGTTAATAACTTCCAAGTTTATGATAGATATGTGGAAGATATCACAAGGGAAAACCCCAACGGTAAATTTGCTTATCAAATTTCCGTGCCGATGAAGGTTGCAATACAAATCTTCAAACCCGGTACAATGTCAAACAGAGCAAATACTGCAAAAGCAACCGGTCTTATTGACCCTGTAACAGGAACAGATGTTCCTAATGACGAAATTAATAATGTTTTGGTTAAATCTATCGTAGGTATTAGACCGAACCTCGTTACTTTAGACGAAGTTTGGGATGGAACTGACTACGCAGGTCAAGAAGTACCCGACGGTATCTATCCGTATAGATATGTAACCGTGTTAAATGCTTATGATATGGATTCCGTAACAGGTGCTTTGAATCTCGGTCAAGATCCTGATATTTTAGGAACTGCCGGTGCAAAAGTCGCCGATTGGGAAAAATATATCACACTTGAACATATCAATGTCGCCCGCGGTGATAGCTGGTATGCCGATGTGGATTGGAAGAGCAAGAAAGTTACTTCCTTCTTCCCTAACCCGTTATCTGCTTCGGAAGGTTGGTTTGAAATTGCAAAACTCCCTGCACCGGGTAAAATTACTATCAAGATTTACAACATCGCAGGTGATTTAGTCAGATCCGGCGGCTATGATTGTATCAACGCCAAAATGGAAACCGCAACTTTGGAACAAATCAATAACGGCTTCTTCGGTGATGACTTCGGCTTGCAACCTTATATGAACTTGACCGCACCGACTACACCGCCGACAAGCGGCGTAAGCAGAAACTTTACCTTAAGATGTAAATGGGATAAGACCAATGATCACGGCAAACAAGTAGCGCGCGGTTTATACTACGCCATTATGGAACTTAACCCCACAAGAGGTAATGCAAAGAAATCTCAAAGAGTCATTAAGATTTTGATACCATAGGATAAAAGGGACAAATTTATGAAAAATAATATAACAAAAATAACCTTAATGTTTTTAATAGTTATGTCCTTTGGTTTAACTGCCAAAGCAACCGATAAGTATGCCGGTACAAGCGCAAGCGCTTTCTTAAAAATGGGCACGGGCGCACCTACCGCGCAGGCTATGGGTAATGCTTATACGGCTTTATCAGAAGGAACACAGGCACTTTTCTGGAACCCCGCAGGTGCTGCTACCAATGTTACAAGAGAAGTCCAAATTTCCCACATGCAATGGTTTGAGGGCGTGGGGGATAGTTCCCTAGCATATATCCAACCTATGGGCAGAACAATGCTTGGTATCTCTTTAAGATATTTAAGATTAAATGACCTTGAATTTAGAGATGAACACGGCGTTCCCCAACCGTGGGCCGGTGCAGTTATGCAGGATTTTGTTGCAAGCGTTTCACTCGCCAGAAGTTTCTTTAATGCTTTAGATTTAGGTGCAACGGCAAAGTATATTAACGAAAATAACGCCAATGTCCGCCATATTAATGTGGCTTTTGACGTCGGTGCAAAATTACGCTTGTTCAGCAATAAATTTGTCCTCGGTGTTATGGGGCAAAATTTAGGCGACCCCGATGAAGTTCCATCCGCTATACGCGGTGGCGTTGCCTTAAATACAAAGTATTTCACCGTAGCAGGCGAAATTGTAGATTTTGTTGATGATAAAATACGCTATGGCGTAGGTCTTGCTATTCATATTCCCGAAGAACTCGTTCAAGTCGCTCAGTTTGATATCAGAATCGGTTATTACAACCGCGATAATACGGGTTTTGCCGAAGACGGAACAATAGCAGATAAACTCGGCCTTGATACCACTTCAAAGATTTCACTCGGTTTTGGTTTTTACAGCAGTGAAGTCTTTGGTTACGGACTCGGCCTTGATTATGCAATGATGCCTTTTGGTGCTTTAGGCACGGCGCACCAACTTGCAGTAAGATTGCAGTTTTAAGCAGTAAAATAGTTTTGTAGTAGAAGGTGCAAAATGAAAAGGAATAATAAAGGCCAAGCAGCAATGGAATATATTTTAACAACACTTGCTTTATTTACCGCTTTTGCAATCTTTTACAGAAGTTACAGCTGGGTAGTGCCAAAACAATTTGAACAGGGAGCAAAGATTATACTCGCTGTGTATGAAGGTAAAAATTAAGTAATTTGGAGGATATTAATATGAGAATTATTGCAAAAATGCACTTGGCTTTTGATAGAGCCCTAGAAACCATCAAAAACAAAAAAGGTCAAAATACCGTTGAATACTTGTTTATGTTGGGCATTATTGTCGGTGTTGTCGTGCTTGTCGGTGCTGCAATTAAGAAATTTATGCCTGAAGTTTTTGATAAAATTAAAGAAAAAATTCTCGGTCAAGCAGCAACCGGAATTTAAGCAAGTTTATGATTAAGAAAAATGGTGGGCAAGCGGTTGTTGAATTAGTTTTAATTCTTCCCGTTTTTATGATGATAATATTTGTTATCTTGGAAATGGGGAATATTGCCTATCACACACTTCTTGCCCAACATATTTCTTATGAACTTGCCAGAGTCGGCTCTATGGTCGGGGTTCGCAAGCCAAGCGGCGCAACGGATTCCACAACAGTCGGCTCCAAAATGAAAGAGGCCCTAATTAGAGCAGTGGGTCCTACAAAGGCCTCAAAAATGCAGATATCATCTGTATTGCAAAGAACAAGTAAGGACCCGCAAGTTAACGGTCATGTTAACGAAGACCTTGTAGTAACTTTGGTGTATAGGATTGATTTGTCTTATCCTTTGACAAGTTATATCTTCGCAGATCCGCCAAAGAAATACGGGGTAAAAAGAATAAAAGCAGTAGCAAGGATGCCCGTTGAGCGTCCTTTGATAAATTGATAGATTTTGGTTTATTATAGAAGTTTTATTAAAAAGAGAGGAGTTTTAAATGAACAAAAGAAGTCTTTTTCCTTTAGTCATCGCTGCAATGGCAGCTTTGATATATTTCTTTGTGCTTAACTTAGCGCAAGATAATTTGACAAAATCCACAAAGATGGAAGATGTCGTTGTCGCCAAGGTGGATTTGAAAGAAGGCACTCAAATAAAAAAAGAACAATTGGCAACCGTAAAAATGCCTTTGTCTTATATTCAAAAAGACGCTTTTGTTTCAATAGCGGATATTAGTAATATAGAAAATTTAGTAGCAAGAATAGAAATTCCTAAAGGTAATCAACTTACCCAAAATGCTATTGTTCCTTTAAGCCCCGAAATGGGTATAAGTTTGAAAGTTCAGCCGGGTAATAGGGCGTATATCTTGGAAGTAAGCAACCAAGTTGCCAAAATGATAAAGCCGGGCGATAAAGTTGATATTCTTATTACTTTTGATGCCCAAATGAAAAACAGTAATAAGGAAAAAATGGCCGTTACAATTTTGCAGAATATTTTAGTTTTAGGTGTTGGTTCTAATTTAGGGCAAGGTCTTGATAAGGCAGCCAAAGCCAAAAATGAAAAAGATGAACAAAACAATGCAGCTTTCTCCGATATGTCTACTTTGAGTCTTTCTTTAGGTTTAGAGGCTGCCCAGTATCTTGCTTTAGCCCAAGAGGAAGGGGAAATTAAAGTCGTTATCCGTGCACCGGCTGATGGAAATGAAACCAGTGTACCTATAACAAGTTTCTCTAATTTGTTTAACTAAAATTTTATTGTATAGGAAAGGAAAAAAATGAAAAAAAATATAATATATAAAGTTTTACCACTTGTTTTAGTTGCCTTAACAGCGGGTTCTTATGCCCACGCTGCTAAGAAGACGGACCTCGTTGCCGTCAGTGCCGATATTGTGGAAATAAGCGGTTCGCTAACCACAAATAATGGTTTTGCTTGGAACCAGTTGCTGGACTTTACGGAAAAAGAAATTCCGGGTATTTTCTCTATCGGCGAATTCGAACGCAAGAGTTTGCTTAATACTCGTTTACACTTACTTGAAACGGAAGGTAAGGCGCAAATCTTATCTAATCCGAAGGTTATTGCAAAATCAAATACAAGTGCAAACTTCTCTGCAGGCGGTTCTATTCCTTTCCCTGTAGTAAATAATACTTCTGCCGGTGTGGAATTTAAAAATTACGGCGTAAAATTGGATGTTATGCCGACAATTATTCCTGAAAAAGGCAATATTATTCACGTTCAATTTGAAATAGAACTCTCCAGTCCGGATTATTCTGCTCCTATTGTTATAAACGGTACTTCCGTTCCTTCAATCACTTCAAGAAGATTAAATTCTCAAGTGGAACTTAACAGTGGCGAAACTTTGGTAATCGGCGGATTAAAAAGCAGTTCAAGAAGTGTGGCAGAAGACAGAGTCCCTGTTTTAGGTAAGATTCCTTTACTCGGCTTTTTCTTCAAAACAAAAAATATCAGAGAGGAACAACGCTCTTTATTCCTTTTCATAACAGTAGAAATGGTGGAGTAATCTAAATGGCGGATACTAAGAACGAAACTAACGGCACTCCAAGAGTAGTTGCTTTTACCGGGCCTAAAGAAGGCGTTGGTAAAACAACTTTGGTTTTAAACTTGGCTATTGCTTGGGCAGAAACACAAAAAAGGCCGGTCTTAATTGTTCCTTTAGACCCTCTTGCCCGTCAAGAGCACGGTTTTTATTTGGGGATAAGAAAACCCGTTAGTGTTGCAGATTTAGTTAGGGCTTTAGGTTCCGGCGCGATTGCTATTGCAGGCGGACTTTTACGCGGTAAAGTTTCAATGACGCAAGTTGGGGTTGGCGTTTTGCCTTTGGGCTCTACCCGTCAAGAAGTTTCAATGATTTCACCTAAAGTTCTTTTACCGATTTTATCACGCTTACAGCAAACTTTTGATATCTTTTTAGATGTAGATTCAAGTTTCCCTATGGAAACCTTTGCCTTTGATATTGCAGATAAAGTTTTCTGGGTAACAAATTGCACCCGTTCCCACTTAAATACGGCAGTTTCAATCTTTACGGATTTCAAAGAAATGCACTTTCCTATAGACCGCTTGGATATTATTTGTAACCAATACAATTTACCCGGCGCTATAGACCACGAAGAAGTAAACCAATTTTTCATTAAATTAGGCAGAGAACCGATTGTTTATTTAACTTGGGAAGCCAACGTTTTTGAGTCTTCTAACAAGAGAGAAATTGAAATTTTAGTTAACAGAAGCAGTCTTTGGGTTCAAGAAGGTTTGCGCCCTATTTTAGCAGCAATAAAAGAATCAAAACCTACCGATAAAAATTGGTCAACTTCCGTTCCCGATAGTGAGTTCGTTGCTTCCGCCAAAAATATTTGGGAAGCCTCTACTTTAGCTGTCGGTGGCAGTTCAAATATAAATCACTTTAAGGCCCTAGATGAAGATCTTTCCTATTGGGACGATTTGAAAATGCAAGTTCACAAAGATGTTATTAAAACTTTGGAACTTGAGCGTATAGTCATCAGTGAAGAAGGTTCCCAAAACGAACAAGTCAGAAAGCGTGTTTCCGTCATTATTGATGAAGTTTTAAGAAAAAAGGCAAATGTCCAACTTTCAAGAGATCAAAAAACCCGCTTTATTACGGAACTTTTGGACGAAATTTTGGGTCTTGGTCCTTTAGAGGCATTAATGAGAGACCCTTCCGTAACGGAAATTATGGTCAATGCCTATGATAAGATTTTCATAGAACAAAAAGGTAAATTAACTTTAACCAGATATCGCTTTAGAGATAATGACCAAGTTGTGCAAGTTATAAAAAGAATCGTTGCCCCGCTTGGCAGGCGTATAGACGAATCCGTGCCTTTGGTGGACGCTCGTTTGAAAGACGGTTCCCGTGTTAATGCTATTATTGCACCTTTGGCTGTTTCAGGTCCGTCTTTAACGATAAGACGTTTCTCTCAAAAGCCATTTGGTCCGCAAGATTATTATCGCTTTGGCACTATTAGTGAAGAATGTATGTCCTTTTTGGAAAGTTGTGTCAAACTTCGTAAAAACATCATTATTTCCGGTGGTACAGGTACCGGTAAAACAACTTTCTTAAATGCTCTTTCAAGTTATATTCCCGCTGCCGAACGTATCGTAACGGTGGAAGATACCGCAGAATTAAGACTTCAGCAGGAACACTGGGTTTCTCTTGAAAGCAGACCTCCTAACGTGGAAGGCAAAGGTGCTATTACAATTAAAGATTTGGTTATTAACTGTTTGCGTATGAGACCGGATAGAATCGTAGTCGGTGAGTGCCGTGGTGCAGAGGCTTTGGATATGTTACAGGCAATGAACACCGGTCACGAAGGTTCACTTGCTACAATCCACGCAAACACACCAAGAGATAGTTTAACCCGTCTTGAAGCAATGTGTATGATGGCAAGCGCAGATTTGCCTATTTGGGCTATCCGCGAGATGATTTCTTCCGCCGTCAACTTAATTGTTCAACTTTCAAGATTCTCCGACGGTAGCAGAAAGGTTACCTATATTACGGAAATCTGCGGTCAAAAAGACGGAATAATACAAAGTAAAGATTTGTTTAGATATACTCAAACCGGTGTTGATGAAAACGGTAAAGTGCAAGGTGCCTTTGCTCCCACCGGCGATTTGCCTACATTCTTTGCGGAATTTAAGGCAAAGGGTATAGCAGTTCCGGCTGAGATTTTTAAAGTAAAGAAAGAAGAATCTAAGAAAGAAGAAGATAAAAAAGAAGGATAAGAATGTCTTTTAAAAGAGTGATAATTTCCTTATTTGTTGTATGTTTTACCTGCTTGGGTGTTTTTGCCGAAGATGGGCATATCTTTTCGGAAAGGCAACAGGAATTTATTTCATGTGCAAAGAGTAAGAGTTATGCATTAGATCACTTTTTAGATGCTTCTATGCCTGCTGAACAAAAAGATTTTATACCTGCTTCTTGCGGCAGCACTAAACCTATAAAAGTTCCCCAGTGGTTGCAAGATAGTTTAGATGAAATGAATAAAAACGTCCTATTGGAGGTTCCTTTAGTAAACGGGAATATTGAGTTCTTAAGTGAATCGGAAATGTGGAGAGCGCCTGTAGGCTCAATAAACAATTTGCTTGGTTTAGCGCAACAGATTGATGCCGGCTCTACTTTTGCAACAAAAAAGATAATGGAAGATTTCGGCTATGCCAGAATTAAACTTATTTTAAGTGTGGAACGCATAAAAAGTAATCCTCGCTACATTGGCTATGATATGCGCGAAAGTATGCAAGGTCGCGGGCGTGCAATAATACCGACTTTGGACCTTGCCTTAAAAGAAGTAGACAGTATGGCAGAAGCCTTTGTTTCTACCGATTGGAAGGAAAAATTTAGAAAATCTACTCTTGCTTTAGCAATTTTATCTAATAAAATTTATAATGATATTGTAAATCTTCCCGCGCCTCAAATGCCGCTGGAACTTGTTTCTAGCAGAGACGAACTTTTAAAATTACGTGAAGAACAGAAAAAAACTGTTTCTAATAATAAACTTTTGATATCTGTTTTAATGACACTTGGTACTTTGCTTGTTTTTGCGGCAACCTATAAAATTGTTGATGCTAAGAATAGGGAAATTTCAAATCTTGTAGACGAATATATGCAAAAAAGTACCGCTTGGGCAGATGATTACAGCAGACAATTCTTAGATATTAATGTTAAATACATTGTTTTAGGTACCTTGCTCGTATTTTGTGCGATAGGTGTTTTCTTTGCGATAGTATCGGGCGGTTTCTTTGGCGTATTTATGTTCTGTATGTTTTTTGCTATGGGTCTTGTTATCGGGTTAAAAATGCCGGGTATGATACTTGATTCCTTAAAGAGAAGACGCGGTGCAAAAATTAATAAACAACTTATGGATGCTTTAATTTTGTTATCAAACTCCTTAAAATCAGGTATGGATATTGTGCAAGGTTTTGAAAGGGTTTCAAGTGACCTTTTGCCTCCTATTTCTGATGAATTCGGTTTGGTTATTAAAAATTACAAACTCGGCACGCCTTTTGAAAAATCTTTGGAAAATATGGAAGAGCGTGTGGAATCAAGACTGCTTTCATATATGGTTAAAGCGATTGTTCTTCAAAGGCAGGTCGGCGGTAATTTGACAAAGATTTTTGAACGTATAGTTGAAAATATTCGTGAAGAAAGCAAACTCGAAGAAAAATTACAGGCAATGACCGCCCAACAAAGAATACAGAGTATCGTTGTTGCTGTTATGCCTTGGATAATGGTCGGGGTTTTGTTTATCTTCCAACCGGATGTTATGATAAGGTTTTATACCAAACCTATAGGTGTTTTCACTTTGTTTGGTTGTATTATATGGATTTTCATAGGTATTAAAATGGTCAAAAAATTGGGAGAAATTAAAGTATGAACGCAAACGGTTATTTCGTTGCCTTAAATGTTTTAGCCATTTTAGGGGCATATTTTACTTTTATTTTTATAAAAGGGTTGCTATCTCCTGAAGAAGAAAAGGAAACAATTTCCGATATTGAAGTTAGACAAATAAAATCAACTTCTTCCTTTGCGCGTTTAAATCCGCAGGAAAATTTAAGGGACCGCTTTGCTATGTTCCTTTTGAATAAGTTAAAATTACAACAACCTTTGGAAGAAATGTGGCTTTTACTCGGTAGTCCGGCCAAGCCCCAACCGGTGGATATTCTTTTTTCAAAAATAAATTGGGCTATCTTTTTACCTTTTATTTTTATTGTGTTATTACAAGATCCTATTTTTATTTTTCTTGCCGTAGTCGGCTTTTATATACCTGATATGCAATTAAAAGCCAAAATACAAAAACGTCAGCAAGATATGCTAGGTAATTTTGCTACAACGGTAGATTTGATGGCCCTTATCGTAGAATCCGGTTTGGACTATATGACCGCCTTTGAAAGAATTATAAAAATTGCTAAAGATAAAACCCTTTTGGAAGTTGAAATAGAAAAGACCTTAAATGAAACAAAACTCGGTTATTCCAGAAGAGAAGCCCTTGAGCGTTTATCCCAAAGAACCGGCGTTCAGGATATTCGGTCCTTTGTGGGGCTTATTGTTCAATCTGACGAACTGGGAACCAGTTTGGTGGATTTGTTAAGGAACTTTTCTACCGACTTAAGATTTAGAAGACTGAATAAGGCCGAAAAACTTGCAGCGCAGGCCTCTACAAAAATGTTAATACCGCTATTTATATTTATATTTCCGGTGGTGTTCATTTTGATGCTTGCGCCTATGATAGGTGATTTGGCCGGCGGCGGAATTCTTAGTTTTTAATTGAGGTATAGATTATGAAAAAAATATTTATTTTATTATTAGTTTGTGCTAATATCCCGTTATTTGCACAGCAACCCCATATTTCTCTTAGAGAAAGTGGTAAAGAAGCAGGTATGATGCTTGACTTGCAAAAGATTTCTTTGGGGACTCTTTCCAATGTTGAGCAAAAAAAGCAATATTTATCTACGGTTCAACTAGGCAAACAAAGAATCCAAAACTATACTTTAAGAATGGTTTATGAAAATGCTTATGAACTTTATAAGAGGGGGGATTATCAAAGAGCGGCAGAAATGGCAAATGTCATTTTGAGTATAGATCCTAATTTAACGCAGGCCCAAACCCTTGCCAGAGAGGCCTCTAGAATGGCTGCTTACGGCACAATTTCCGAAGCGGAAATCGTGCGTATGAAATACGAAGACGGTATAACCTTATATAAAGCAGGCCGTTTGGTAGAAGCAAGAAATAAATTTGAAGAAATTTTAGTTTTGCGTCCTAATGAAACCCAAGCAAAAAAATGGATTGAAAGAATAGACGATGATATCGCAAGCGAGCATACCCGCAGAGGTTATTATGCTTATAAGAACGGCGATTATGAAGAAGCCCTTAATCAATGGTATAGTGTTTTAATGATAAAAAAAGAAGACCCCGAACTTACGGCGAAAATTGCCGAAGTCGAAGGTAAATTAAAACAAGAAGAATTACAAACGACATTAAATAGGGCTTTCTCCTATTATTCTGAAGGCAAATTGCTTGAATCTTACAACGAGTTTGAAAAGGCCTTGGAAATTCAACCCGGTGAAACTAAAACCCAAAGATTTGCTATGCAATTAAAAGAAGAAATTGCCGAAAACTATTATACTGCTGCTACAAAGGCCTATAATAGTAAAAAATATTCTACCGCCATTAATAATTGGACGGAAGCAAAAAAATGGGGCTATAATAAAGCAGATATAAACTCTCTTATTAAAAAAGCAAAAAGAGAACAACAGGAATATATTAAAAAGACTTCTTCTAAAAAGACGACAACTAAAGCACAAGAAGATATGCATACTTACGAAGAAATTAATATTAACAGAACTGTTACTATTGCTCCTGACGGACAGGAAACGGTTACTATTGAAGAAGAAAAAATTACCCAAACAATACCTGTCGTTTCTCCGTCGGATTTCCCTACCAGAACTTTAACGGATAAACCCGGTGTCATAACAGAAGAAGCTCGCCAGGCTTCTATTGAAAAATACAAAACGGGTTTAATATACTATAAAGAAGGTAATTACGAAAAAGCAAAAGAAAACTTTGAAGCAGCAAGACAACTTAACCCTGAAAATTCCGATGCTGTTTTAGGTTTGAAGAGAATTGAGGAAAGATATAACAATAGGTAATATTTATGATAAAGAAAATTAGTGTCAGTTGGTTTATTTGGTTTGTTTTAGCAGCATTTTACACGGTAATTTTAGGTGCCTTGTTATATTTTAATTTATTCAAACATGTATTTGATGTTAATTTACAAAATCAAATTATCAATACCGTTTCCTACAATGCAAACACTTTGTTAAACGGTCTTATAACAAAAAAAGATTATTTAACTATACCGGAAATGGAAATAATAACTTCTTGGCCTACGCATGACCACAGAATAAAAAATGTCGTTTATTTTAACGGTAACGGCTCCATCCGCTATCACCGTAATGCCGATCTCATAGATAAAAGTTTTACGGAATATGATAGAGGCGGTTATATGGAAACCTATGCCGCTTATGAAGCAATGGTAGACAAAGAGCCGAAAGTTAAAATGAAACCGGACGGCACTATGTATGAAATCGCCATACCTCTAAAACTTAAAAAAGATAATAAGGTTATGGGGGTTATTTCGCTAGATGTATCACGCGAACAGGTCCAAAAGGAATTGAAGAGTGCAATGATTCGCTACTTTATCGGTTCTATTGCGATAATGTTCCTAATGGGCTTTGTGCTTTATTTCTTTGTTATCAGAAAAGTTGTTTCACCTATCGTCGCTTTAACGAAAAGTATTGATAATATTTCTACAAAAACTTTTCAGTTCGATTTTGCTCAAAGGGCAGATGAAGTCGGCGATTTGGCTAAATCGGTGGAAAATTTCCTTACAAAAGTTAAGACGGAACTTGAAGAACAAGAAGAACTTTCTAAAAACCGCAAACATTACGAGCAAGAATGGTGGGCCGAAGTTTTGGCAGCAGCCATTCCTAAAGGCAGTCGTGCTATCGTAGTGGACGAAAATAATAATATTATGCATACCAATTTTGAGTTACCTTTAAAGAAGGAAGGCCCTGTTCACTTGCTGGATATCTTCGGTGCTACACAACAAGAAGTTGTCCGTATCGTCGGTCAGGCAATGGAAACACCGGGTAAAATCTTTAGGGCAAAGACTCAAAGCGGTGGCAGAGAATTCGGTATAAAGACTTTGCAATTGACTTCTAAAGGTGGTATAATAAGAACACTAATTATACTTGAACCTTTAGTGACAAAAAAGTAAAATAAAATTAGGAGGAAATTTATGTTTAAATTAGAAGTTAAGAAAATAAATCTTAAATCGATAGTCTTTTCCGGCTATCCGTTTGTTGTGTTTGTTTTTTCATTATTAACAACGCTCTTTTCTTTAGGGGACGTTGTTTCTCCGGGAGAAGGGGTTTTTAGTTCTATGATCTCTATCTTACTGTATGTTCTTGTAACTGCGGGAGTGATAGTTATTTATAGTTTACTTGCTGCCTTCATCTATAATACGCTCACTAATTTCGGTATGAAGGGATTAAGGTTCTCTCTTACGGAAGTAGAGGAAGATAATGCCGAGTCAGAAGCAGTTGCACCGGCAGAAGAAAATAATGAAAAATAAATAGTAATTTGGAGGAAAATAAATGAAATTAAAATCAAAAATATTCGCAGTTGTGTTCGCATTAGTATTAGTTTGCGGTTTTGCTTATGCCCAAACAAAAAATAATACAAAAAATAGTGCAAAAAGTAATGCTAAAATACCGGTAACAGTTATTGCTATGACCGGCAACCAATTCGGATCCGTTGATCAAGGTCTTAATTCTGGTTTAGAAAACTTTTTAGGTGCTTCTTTAGATATTACTATTGTTGATAGAAAAGATGCTCTTAAAGATCCTAAATATCAAGGCTTTGACCTTTCTTATATGCCTTTATATTTAATTCACAGAACAAAAGCTGTTGACGAAAAATTTAAAGAACCCATCGAACGCGGTATGTTAAAAACCACTAAAGATTTTATCGTTATGGAAAAAGAAACCCGCTATGGTATCTTTGCAGATAAAAAAGCAGTTCCCAATCAGCTTGAATTATTTGTTATGTCCCAATGCCCTTACGGCGTAATGGCAGAAAACAGAATTATTGCTGCACAAAAAGCCGGCTTGATTCCCGATAATATCAATATCAAAGTCCGCTATATTGTCAGCCCCGGCAGAACAGCAGATACTTTTGCAAGTTTACACGGTACTGCAGAATGGGAAGAAGATGTTCGCCAAGCAATTGTTCAATTAAAATTCCCTAAGAAATTTTGGAAATATATTGAAGAATTCAACAAAGATTCCCGCACAACCCGCTGGGATGTCGTTGCTGAAAAAGCAGGTTTAAATCCCAATATCTTCAAAAAATATTGGAACGACGGCGTAAAACAACTTAAAGAAGATATGAGATTATCTAATGAATATGGCGTTCGCGGATCACCTTCTTTCATTTGGGAAGGTCGCGTTGTTACCGATATGGGTGGTTTATCTTCCATCCCTGGACTTGAGGGCTTAAATCAAGCTCCTGCTCAAGGTGGCGCTGCTGCTCAAGTTCCCCAAGGTCAATGCTAAGTTTAGTTTAAATAATTTATACGGGGCATAAACTAATTATGCCCCGTTTTTTATGAAGAAAGGTCGTTTAAGTAAAAGTATTTTTTTAATTATTTTTTCATCAACAATTTTACTTTTTGTGTTGATGAGTTTTTATATTTTCTCCCTAAACAAAAAGAATAAAACCCAACAGGATAATCAAGAAATTCAATCCTTAAACAAACAAATTTCTCTGCAAATAAACTCTTTTATTTTGAAACAACAAGTAATGTTGGAAACTTTTGCAGATAATAATTTAACATCACCTTTTTCCCAAGAAAATCAAATAAATCAATCTTTGGATTTTTTTGTTGAAAATGTTCCTTTTATCAGGGAAATAGTTCTTATAGATTCTTCAGGTGTTCAAAAAGGATATTTCGGTCCTTATTACAAATTTGATTATAAGGATATTTTAGAGCAAGTTAAACAAACAACGCTAAAAGAAAAAAAGATATTTGTAACCGGACTTAAAAAAAATCCTTTTATACACAAGTTAATTTCTACCTTTGCTGTCCCCGTCTCAAATTTACCGCAAGTAAGAGAAGGTGCTTTGCTTGTTCAAATTGATATGGGTTTTTTAGGAGAGGATATTTTACCTCTTATTTCGCAAGATGATTTAGTCCTTATTTTTACCAAAAACGGCTTTTTAATTTTTTCCAGTTCACAAGGTATCAGTACGGAAGCCTCAAGCAAGTATGATACCACTATTGCGCAAGTATTAAACTTAATTAAAGATAAAAAACTACCTGCTGAAATCAATGAGGATTTTAACGGCTTTATAAGCCAAAACGAATTAACTTCATGGTATGTTTATACTGCACGCAAAGATAAAGAAAAAGTCAGTTCTTATCTTTCTTTATATTTAGATAATTGGCAAATATTCGCTTTATGTTTTATTGCAATTTTTCTTTTGGCTTTCCTTATTGCTTTATATATTTCCGGCACGATAGAATCTCCCGTAATGGATATGACAAAAGCTATAAAGATAATTGAAAAAGATTCTAAAGAGCCAATGCCTGCCTTGCCCGTTTATAATAATGAAATCGGTGATTTGGCTATGCACCTTGCCCGTATGCTGGATACGATAAAAATAAAATTTGATTTACTTGCCGAGCAGCAACACGATTTAGAAGAATTAAATCAATCTTTGGAATTACGCGTAGGCAGCCGCACAAAAGAACTTAAAACCGCCCTTAATGAATTAATTAAGAAAGAAAGACTTGCCGCTATCGGGCAGATGGCTTCCATAGTTTCGCACGAAATAAAAAATCCGCTTGCGGTTATTTCTAATTCTATTTACCTAATAAAAGCGCGGCTTGGTGAAAATATAGAACCAAAAATCTTAAAAAATATAAATATCATAGAAGGGGAAATAAAGCAAGCAAACGGCATTATTGAAGAGATTTTGGGCTATGCACGAAGCCGCGAACAAATTTTGAATGTTATAGATTTAACCTTGTATGCTAAAGAAATTCTTTCTTCTTATCCGATTCCAAATAACATAAAGATAGAAACCTCTTTTTACGAGGAACCTCTTTATGTTAAAATAGATACAGAAGAAATGAAACAGGCTATAAGAAATATTATGGGCAATGCTTTTGAGGTTATGCCCGAAGGCGGAACATTTATAGTAAAAACAAAACTTGAAAATGGCAAAGCCCTTATTAGTTTTAGAGATAGCGGCCCCGGTATACCGCAAGAAATTCAAAATAAAATTTTTACGCCTTTCTTTACTACTAAAGCACGCGGCACAGGTCTTGGCCTTGCCGTAGTGAAAAAAGTTGCTCTCAGAAATAATGCCGAAATAATTTTAAATAGTATAGAAGGCAAAGGAACAAAAATTACTTTACTTTTTAATAGGGAAGAAAAACAATGAAAGAAGAAACTTTTATAATGCCACTTAAAAAAGATATAAAAATTCTAGTCGTTGACGACGATACTAATTTGCGCGAAACAATGAGCGAACTTCTTGAAATAGAAGGTTATGATGTTTATCAAGCAGGTAGTGCAAAAGAGTGTTTAGATTTAGTCGGCAATACTTTTTTCAGTGTAATTTTAATGGACTATAATTTAGTTGACGGCACCGGCTTAGACGTTATAAAACAAATAAGAACCTTTAATAATGAAAGCCAAATTATTATGATAACTGCACACGCTTCCTTAAATGCGGTAGTTAAAGCCCTGCAGGAATCCGTTTATGATTTCCTTATCAAACCGGTTGATTTTGATTACTTAAAACGTGCCATAAAAATGGCTTTACAAAAATTTTATTTGGAACAAAGCAACAGAGAATTATTACAGGAATTAAAAGTTAAGAATCAAGATTTAAGCAACTTAAATGCAATGAAAACAAAGTTCTTTTCAGTCGTATCTCACGATTTATCAAATTCTTTAATGGCTTTGAAAATGAGTTTTGATATGCTCAAAAGAACTATTGCAAAACCGGATGCCAACCAAACAAAAAAAATGGGTTATATGCAGGAAAGTTTAGACCAGATTTTTCTTTTAGTTAAAGACTTGGTGGATTTTGCCGCTATAGAAAAGGGGAAACTCCGCCTTGAAAAAATTAAATTTGAATTAACTTCCGCAATGAAAAGCGCTTATGAGGTTTTTAAAGAAAAAGCAAAATTAAAAGAAATTTATATGTCCTTTGAAGGAAATGAGGAAATTTTCGTCTGGGGTGATCCAAAAAGGATAAGGCAAGTTATCTCAAATATCGCCGAAAATGCTATCCGTCATACCCCTGAAAACGGCAAAATTTTAATATCCGTAGTGAAAATTGACGATAAAAATGCTAAAGTGTCTATAAGGGACTGGGGGGAAGGTATTGCTCCCCAAGATGCCGGACAGTTGTTTAAAAGTTTTTATCAATCGTCTAATGGTGGCCGGCTTGGACTTGGGCTTTGTATTGCTCAAGATATAGTCACCAATCACGATGGTAAGATTTGGGCTGAGAGTGATGGTCCCAGTACGGGTGCAACATTTAGTTTCACCTTGCCTGTTTATGAGGAGAAATAGGAGGATATATGGCTACTAAAAAAAAGAAAGTGAAAGTTTTAATTGCAGACGACCAAACCCTTTTTCGTGAAGGTATTAAAGATGTCCTTACGGGAGAAAAATGGATAGAGGTGGTAGGCGAGGCTGCCGACGGTCAAGAGGCTGTTTTACTTGCAAAAAAATTAAAACCCGAAGTTGTTTTAATGGATATTAAACTGCCTAAATTAGATGGTATTGAGGCAACTAAAGAAATTAAAAAGACTTTGCCTCAAATAAATATTTTAATGCTTTCCAGTTACGAAGATGAAGCCCACGTTATGGAAGCTATACAAGCCGGTGCTAACGGCTATTTAAGCAAAATGTTACCGGCAACGGAACTTTTGAATTCCATTAAAACCTTTACTACCGAAGGGTTGATGATACCTCAACAATTAATGGGTAAACTTTTGAAAGGTTTAAGAAAAATGGGTGATGGGACTACGGCCCCTTCCCAAAATGTTTTAACTAAAACGGAAATCAAAGTCTTGGATTTACTTGGACGCGGTATGAGCAATAAAGAACTTGCTATTGAACTTGGTTGTCAAGTAAAAACAGTTAAAAATCACTTAAACAATGCCTTCCATAAATTGGATGTTTCTTCTAGAACAGAGGCCGTTGTTAAAGCAATAAAGTTGGGTATAATTTCATCGGATAGATAAATGATTGAACGCTTATTAACTCCCATAAAAAATAATAAAGGCCAGCAAACAATAGAATTTGTTATGCTGCTGGGGGTTATTGCGTCGCTGGTTGTGTTGTTCTTTTCGTTGTTTCACAAAGAACTTGCCGGCGGATTTTTTACTATCGTGGGTTATGTGTTAACTTAGGGATATTTTATGTTCAATATTTTTGGTTTTGTTAAGAATAAAAGAGCACAAATAGTTTTGCCGGCAGTTTTACTTATACCGACGATTCTGCTTGTCATTTATCTTTTATTTGAAACGGCCAAAGTTTCTAAAGAAAAAATACGTCACCAGTTTGCTTTAGATACCTCCTCTTTTGTGGAAATGACCAGCCTTTCCAATTATCTAAACGCAACGGCTTATGTGAACGGTGCTTTCCCGTTTAGACTCTTTAGAGATATTTTTGAAGCAAATAAACCTCAAATTGAAGTTGATCCTTATACCGAAAACGCTGATAGTTTACAACCCATAAGTTATTATGATTTTTATTATCAGGCAGGCGCCTTCCCTGCTATGTCGGATTATAATTCTTCTCCTAAAGCAACAGATACAAAGTGGGATTTACACTATTATAAAGATACCCGTAAAGATTGGGAAAAAGATGTCCCAAAAGTTGATACGGAAACTTTTTATCCGATAAATTCAGAAGAAATGTCCAAAACCCATCAGGCCTTCTTTAATACGGACCTAATATCCTACTATTTTATGGTCTATCTTTATTTAGGTAATATTTACGAAGACCAAAAGAAAGTTTACGAACGTGTTATTAAAGATAATGAGTTTTTTAGAAAAGGTTATTTTTATAATACCGGTAATTGCTCTTTAAGCGAATGTGGCAGAGAGGGAGCGCAAACCCTTAAAAATTATTTTATTAAAACAGAACCGCTGTATGTGTCTAAATTTAGTGTGTTTTTTAAGTATGACGATGGTACTTCCCATAAAGTGGATATTGATATGGAAGATTTTAATGGGCACAAAATAAGCAACGGTAAACTCTTTCAATTGGCTTATTTGGCTAAGGGGTCTAAGGAAAAATTGCGTGCTCTTTACAAAGGAGTCGATATAACCCAAAGATTTACCTTATCTAACAACTATTTTAATGTTAACTTAATGAGATATAATCCAAGAGTTCATACAAGGATTGCTCTTCAATGTACCAATGACAGTAATAACTGTATATGGCCTTCACCTACTTCTAAATATCAAGTGAGGTTATATCCATGAAATTTCTAAATAAAAAAGGGCAAGCCACAACCGAAGTCGTTTTGCTTTTTCCTTTATTTTTAATTTTAACTTTGTTCATAATAAAAATATACGGACTTTTGATTATCGTTCAGAAGTCGGAAATTGCTTCTTTCTATGCGGCAAGACGCTGGCAGTTGGAATCCCACCACGCTGCGAAATATTCTCAAACTTGGGATGAAAATTTTTTGAAAAAAGATATTGAAGAAAAAGTTCAAACTTATTTGGGCTTTAGAAATTCTTCCATAAGAAAGTTTTTATCTTTAAGAAAAGTAACCGTAAATGTGGAACGCACAAATGTTTGGAATATTATTAATTTAACGGTGGAAACTTATCCTCCTAATTTACCGTTTTTATGTCGTTATGACAAACGGGTAGTTTGTAAATATCCTTATGGACAGGCGTGTTTCAGAGGATACAATTTTATTTGTGAAAGCGGCGGAAAAATCGTTGTTACCAAAAACGTTCCTAACAGGGATAGGCCGATTTCATTCTTAATGCAAAATTCAGATGTCAGTAAGAAAAGATAATAACAAGGAGAAAATATGCAAAACATAACAGACCAAAAACAACCGACAGGTTTATGGCTTATTTGTGCAACGGAAGCCTTTGAGCGCTTTAGTTATTATGCTATGCGTGCTCTATTAATACTTTACTTCGTATATGCCTTAAAGATAGATAAATCTCAAGCATCTAATTTATACGGAACATTTACAAGTCTTGTTTATCTTTCCGGTATGGTAGGCGGCTATGTGGCAGATAAATATATCGGTCAAAAGCAATCCATTATTTGGGGTGCCTTAATGATAATTGCCGGGCAATTTCTGCTCGGTTTTGAAAATATAGGTATGATTTACAGCGCGCTTGGTTTCTTGATTATGGGTAATGGCTTTTTCAAGATAAGTATTACAACCCTTGTCGGTACTTTGTATGAAAAGAATGACACCAGAAGAGATTCCGGTTTTACAATTTTCTATATGGCCGTTAATTTGGGGGCGTTTCTTGCTGGTATTATCGGTGGCGGTATAGGTGAAAAATTGGGTTGGAGATATGGCTTTTGGATTGCGGGCCTAGCAATGCTAATCGGTTTAATAATTTTTCTTTGGGGTAAAGAAAAATATTTTGCTGGTAAAGGGGATAAACCGAATAAAATAAAAGAAGAGGAAAAGACCGTTGTAAAAACACCTCTTACGATAGAAGAAAAAAAGAAAATTGCTGTAATTTTTATTTTAGCGTTTTTCGTTATTTTCTTTTGGACGGCTTTTGAACAATCCGGTGCGGCTTTAAATCTTTTTGCTTATGAACACACCGATAGGGTTCTTAATATTTTTGGGTGGACCTGGGAAGTTCCTGCCACTTGGTTCCAAAGTTTGAATCCTCTTTTTGTTATTTTATTTGCGCCTCTTTTCTCTAAACTTTGGATAGAATTGGCAAAAAAAGCAAAAGAACCTTCATCTCCTGCTAAATTTGTAATTGCCTTGTGGATGCTTGCCATAGGTTATTGTGTGTTGCTTTTCGGCGCGATGAAATTAGGGCCCGGCATAAAAATCAGTATGTTCTATTTAGTTTTTGCTTATGCCGCTTTTACAATGGGTGAACTTTGTTTATCACCTGTAGGTCTTTCTTTGGTAACAAAACTTGCTCCTGTGCAATTTGTGGGCATTTTAATGGCTGTTTGGAAAACCGCTAATGCCGCTTCTAATAAACTTGCGGGATATTATTCCAGTAAGTTCGGTGTAATCAGCAATGAACAGTTCTTTGGTTATCTTATTCTTGCTCCTTTAGTTGCTTCAATAGTACTTATTTTAATTATGAAACCCTTAAAAAAATGGATGGGAGATATAAAATAAATACTTGAAATATATGATATTTTTTGTATAATTATAGTATATATATCTTTTTTTTATAAGGATAATGTTTATGAATAAAAAAGGTTTTACTTTGATAGAATTATTGGCAGTAGTCGTCGTGTTAAGTATCTTGATTATGATTGCCTTTCCGAAGTATTTCAAAGCACTTGAAAAGAGTCGTGCAAGTGGTGCTGTTGCTGTTTTGGGTACATTGGCAAGGTCTCAGTCCCGTTTTAAAATGGAAACGGGGCAATTTACGGATAATGTAGCAGATTTGGATATTGCAATCAAAGATACCGCAAGCAATTCTAATGCGTCCGGCAGTTCTTTTGAAGATAAGTTTTTTTCTTTTAAAGTTAGAGATGATGAGGCAACCCCCATTTCTACAGCGACTCGCAAAGGTGTTAGCGGAGATGACGAATATGTTTTAACAGTCAACTATGACGAAGGTATAATAGTTTGCACACCAGAAGAGAACTACGTTTGTAAGTATTTGGGCTTAAAGAACTAATTTTATAAAAAGAGAAAACCGATCCTGTGTTAAAAGCAGGGTCGGTTTTTTTATGGAAAATTTATATTTTTGTCTATACAAACAGATAAAATAAAAATTTTTCAAAATAGGTCTTGACAAATCTCATTTTAGGGGTATACTAAAGATAAGGTTATTGTAGGCGTCTTGAGCGGGTGTTGTGAGAGTTGGCAGAGGTGCCACTTCATAGCGTTAAGCCCCCTTAGGTAAGTTGACCTAATAACCCTAAAGGAAATGATGAGATGACCATAGTGTCACAAACTAACTAAACCCCCGAAGCAAACACGGGGGTTTTTTATATATCATCCAAAGATAATTTTTATTGTTTCGTTTTTAATAAACTGACGATTTTAGATAAATCTTTTCTAAAGGGCGCACAAGAATTTCTGGAGTAAAAACTATTTGCTCCGGCAGAATTTAACATTATAAGTTTAGCATTACCTAATGCAAGAAAAAATTTCAAATTACTTTTCATTTCAATACATCCTTAAATTACTCTTAAATATATTGTAGAACTATTTGAAAAGATTTAACAGGGTCTTTGGACCTATTTTCAATCTGGGTCCTTTTTTCGGGGGGGGATAAAAAAGGTCAGGGCATAGACACTGATTTAACAGTTTTTAACCCTGACAACTATTAATATAAATTATTCTAGAGAAATTTACAAGATTAAATAAAAAAACACTCACTTAATTGTGAGTGTTTTCAAATCTTCCGGGCTAGGACTCGAACCTAGAAATTCTCCTCCAAAGGGAGATGTGTTACCATTACACCACCCGGAATTGCTTTTAAAAATCGCCCGAAGGCGATTTCTTTAAATTGTCAAATTAAAGTTGCCTTAAACAAATTTGCCTGACTATGTATATATTATATCTTTTTTATTTGTTTAAGGCAACTATTTTATTTCAGAATTTATTTGGCTTCAGAAGTTTCAGCCGGAGTTTCTTGCGCGGGTTTAGTTGCACCGGCAGGATTTTTTGCTAATTCTTCGTTATAGGCCTTAAGAATATTTTCTTCTAAATATTGTCTAAATTCTTGATTGATCGGATGGACCATATCTTTATGGGAACCATCAGGTAATTTTCTTGAAGGCATACAAAGGAAAACTCCTTTTGCCCCTTCAACTACTTTCATATTGCGTACCACAAAAGAGTCATCAAAAGTCACGCTTGCAAATGCTTTAAGGCGTTCTTCTCCCATTAAGTGGATTCTAATTTCTGTTATTTTCATTTTTATGCCCTCCAAAAATGTGCTAGAAATGTATCTTTGTCTTCTATTTTTGTTGCTGCTTCTAGTGCTTTAGAACCGTCTTCAAAAAATCCTACTACACTAGATCCGGAACCGGACATTATTACATATTCCGCTCCCAGAACTTTCAGTTGTTCCTTCGTCTTTTTAATTACATCCAAACGGGAAAGGACACCATCTTCAAGTTTATTATACATCAGATCGCCCCAACTGCTTATAGGGCAACCCTTTTTTACATCTTCAAGTATTTTATTAAGATTGGAGATATTTGTCAACATCTTTGTTTTTGAGTTAATTTTTAACTCTTTATAGGCCTGTGCGGTATCGCTTTGTATTTTGGGATAAACAATAAGAAGAGCAGGCGATTTTATGGTACTTTTAACCGGTGTTAGTTTTTCGCCTATACCCTGTGCTCTAAAGAAAGTTCCTTTTTCCAAGAATACAGGAACATCCGCGCCGAGTTTTGCTCCTATCTTATTTAAGTCTTTCATTCTTTTGGCGTTTAGTTCAATAGAATAAAGGGAGCATAAGCCAAGCAAAACAGAAGCAGCGTCGCTTGAACCGCCGCCAAGCCCTGCTCCAAGCGGGATATTCTTTTCAACACGAATTTCGCATTTTGCTTTAATTTCAAAATATTCAAAAAAAGCCCGTGCTGCCTTATAAACCAAATTGGTTTTATCTTCTTTTACATTTGCGCCGTAACTTCCGCGCATTTTTAGAGAAATGCTTATTTCTTTTGCCGGCTCAACATTTATTTTTATATCGTCGCCTAAAGATATCTTTGCAAACAAAGTATCAATTTCGTGATAGCCGTCAGGTCTTTTGCCTAAGACTTCCAAAAATAAATTTATTTTTGCAGGTGCGAAAACAGATATTTCACTATTCATTTAATAATTTTCCTTCCTTATAATTTTCTTGGAGTTCTATTTGCCCGTTCTTATGAAAAATAATTCTTTTACCTTCCAAAAGTCCGTTGTGGTAACTTTCCTGTAAGTATAAAGAGCCGTTGTCAAAATAACCTTTTCTTTGTCCTTCAAGTTTACCGTCTACATAAAATTCTTCATAAAGTATTTGACCGGTTTCATAATAAAGGCGGCGTGAACCTTCAAGTTTATCTTCTTTATAATTTTCATGAGAGGAAGTTTTTCCGTCGCGGTAATATATTTCCCTTGTGCCGTTCAATTTATCTTCTTTATATTCCTCTAAAAGAATCAACTTCCCGTTAGGACCGAAAACTTGGTGTTTCCCATCTGCCATACCGTTTTTATAATCAATTCTTTCTTCGGATAAGACACTATGAACAAAGTTATATAAAATTGTTTGACCGTTTTTCAAACCGTTATCGTATTGTTCAATGGCAATCAGACGTCCGTTTTGGTCGTAAATATTTACTTTACCTTGCGGTAAACCTTTTTCAAAATAGGCCTCTTTTTTCAAACTGCCGTTGCTATAAAATTCTTTTGCTTGTCCGCTATAAGGTTGTCCGCTTTCTTTTACTACGGAACCTTGTTGATTTAAAATCTGCCGTGCTACTTCTTTGCCGTTATCGTAGAAAACTCTTTCAAAGACAGAGCGGGCAAAAGTTTTGCCGGTATCTTTTTTGTTTTCCTTTGTATCAACTTTTATTTTTGTTTCTTTTTTAGATTGTAAAACACCGTTTTGGTAAATTTCCCTCAAAATTATTTCTTTATTTTGCACATCACGCACCATAAGTTGGCCGTCCAGTTTGCCGTTCTTATAATGCTTTGTACATTCAAAGGCGGAGTAATATTCTTTTACTTCGCCCTCAGGAATAACACCTTGAGTTACAAAAATATTTTTATTCTGTTTTTCGGTAGCAACCAATTGGACTTCGTAAAAATATTTAGTATCGCCAAGGACAATGGAAATATATTCTTTATTTTTTGTTTTCATCAATACCATTTTATCAAAAAAGAGGGGGTAAAAATCAAGTGTTTGCTTTTAGGTTCTTAATTTAATAAAATAATATTATATTTTAATAAATGGAGAGTAAACAATATATGTCAGTTAAAAAGAAAACTGCAACAAAGAAATATGTTTACCATTTCGGCGGCGGTAAAGCCGACGGAAATGGCGCAATGAAGGAACTTTTGGGCGGCAAAGGCGCAAATCTCGCGGAAATGGCCGGCCATCCTAAACTCAAATTACCCGTTCCTCCCGGTTTTACAATAACCACAGAAGTTTGCACTTATTATTGGAACAATAAAAGAACCTATCCTAAAACTTTAAAAGCAGCTGTTGAAGAAAACCTTAAAAAAGTTGAAAAAGAAACAGGAAAAGTTTTCGGTTCTCAAACAAACCCGCTTTTGGTATCCGTTCGCTCCGGCGCAAGAAGTTCAATGCCAGGTATGATGGAAACAATTTTGAACGTCGGTTTGACTTTAAAAACTATCCCCGGTATGATTGCCAAAACAAAAAATGAAAGATTTGTTTATGATGCTTATAGACGTTTGATTATGATGTATTCCGACGTCGTTATGGAAAAAGCCGCCGGTATTGAACCTAAAGACGATAAAGGTATCCGCAAAATCTTAGATGAAATGCTTTTTGACGTTAAAGCCAAAAAACACTATAAATCAGATACCGAACTTACCGTTGCTGACTTAAAAGATCTCTGCGAAAAATTTAAAAAAGAAGTTAAAAAAGTTTTGGGCAAAGACTTTCCGGATGATCCTCAAGAACAACTTTGGGGTGCAATCGGTGCAGTTTTTGCCTCTTGGAACGGTAAAAGAGCCGTTGCTTACAGAAACATTGAAAAAATCCCTCATGATTGGGGTACAGCCGTAAACGTTCAAACAATGGTTTTCGGTAATATGGGCGAAACCAGCGCAACCGGTGTTGCTTTTACAAGAAATCCCGGTAACGGTGATAGCCACTTCTACGGTGAATATCTTGTCAACGCCCAAGGTGAAGACGTTGTCGCCGGTATCAGAACCCCCAGCCCGATTAACAAATGGTCTGTTTCCGGTCACGGTAATGACGACAAATTTTTACAAGTTGTAATGCCTAAAGCATATAAAGAACTTGATGCTATCCAAAAACGTCTTGAAAAACACTTCAGAGATATGTTGGATATTGAATTTACTATTGAAGAAAACAGACTTTGGCTTTTACAATGCCGCGTCGGTAAGAGAAACGGTATTGCAGCAGTCCAAATGGCTTTGGATATGGTAAAAGAAAAACTTATCAACAAGAACCAAGCCGTTTTACGCGTAAGCCCTGCCCAACTTGACGAACTTTTACACCCTATCGTAGATCCTAAAGCCGAAAAAGCAGCCAAACCTTTAGCAAAAGGTTTACCTGCCGGCCCCGGCGGTGCTTGCGGTTATATCGTTTTTGATACCCAAACTGCTATTGCAGCAAGAAAAGCAGGCAAAGAAGTTATCTTAGTCAGAGAAGAAACCAACCCCGAAGACGTTGAAGGTATGCGTGCAGCTGCCGCTATCTTAACAGCACGCGGCGGTATGACTTCCCACGCTGCCTTAGTTGCCCGCGGTTGGGGTAAATGCTGTATCGTAGGTTGTAGCGAAATTTCCGTCAATTTAGCAAAACGCACAATGACCGTTGCAGGTAAAACCTTTAAAGAAGGTGACTTCCTTACTTTAAACGGAACCCGCGGACTTGTTTACGAAGGTAAACTTAATATGTTAGACGGCGGAACTTCCAATAAAAACTTAGCCGCTTTCTTAAAAATTTGCGATAGCGTAAGAAAATTAGGTGTCAGAGCCAATGCCGATAACCCCGCAGATGCCCAAAAAGCACGCGATTTCGGTGCAGAAGGTATCGGCTTATTTAGAATTGAACACATGTTCTACGGTGCCAATTCCGAAAAACCGCTTTTCGCCTTACGCAAAATGATTTTGTCCAGCACAAAAGAAGAACGCGTTAAAGCCTTAAATGAAATCTTCCCTTATATGAAGAACGATATTAAGGCAACCTTAAAAGCAATGGCAGGCTTCCCTGTAACGATTCGTTTAATGGATCCTCCTTTACACGAATTCGTTCCGCACAGCAAAGATGCCGTTGCCGCAATTTGCAAGGCCTTAAAAATCAGCGAAGTTGAATTCAAAAAACGCGCCGATGCTTTAGCCGAAGTTAACCCGATGATGGGCCACCGCGGTATTAGACTCGGTGTAACCTATCCGGAAATTACTTCTATGCAAGCACGCGCCATTTTTGAAGCTGCCGCTGAACTTATTAAAGAAGGTTTAAAGATTAAACCGGAAATTATGATTCCTGTTGTCTGCATTGACAAAGAAATCATTTCCCAAAAACCTTTAATTGAAGAGGCCTATAAACAAGTTCTTGCCAAAACCGGCAAAAAGATGGAATATAAAGTCGGCACGATGATTGAAATCCCCAGAGCTGCAATTACTTCAGCAAAAATTGCCGCTGTTGCAGATTTCTACTCTTTCGGTACCAATGACTTAACTCAAATGAGTTTTGGTTTCTCCAGAGATGATATCGGTGCTTTCGTTCCTTCTTATATCGAACAAGGTATTTTAAAGAACGATCCGTTCCAAATCTTGGATCAGGAAGGTGTTGGATTCTTAATCAAACACGCAGTTAAAGCCGGCCGCGAAGTTAAACCGAAACTTAAAATCGGTATTTGCGGTGAACACGGTGGTGAACCCTCCAGCGTAGAGTTCTGCCACAGAGAAGGTTTTGACTATGTTTCCTGCTCACCCTTCCGTGTACCTATAGCAAGACTTGCCGCCGCTCAGGCTGCAGCAAAGAAACTTGTTAAATAAGGTTTGTTAAAAAATCCCTCCGCTATATTTTTAGCGGGGGGATTTTTTATTTGCATCAGCTTTTTCCTCTTTTTTATTTTTTTAAGACTTCGGATACTCGGGCTTGCCAGCCGCTCTAGGTATACCTCATTTCTAAAATCGTTTTTTCTTTTTTCAA
>JAZRZE010000081.1:0-23162 GCA_045601125.1 Elusimicrobiaceae bacterium
AATTTAATAAAGATAAAGACGAAGGCAAATTAAACTTTTTGGTAGTAAACACAAAAGATACAAAACTCAAATTGCCGACGGTTGCTATTGCCGAACAACAAGAATATGCGCCCGGTGAAACGGCTTTAGTCTTACTAGGTAATATTAACTCCCGCTCAAAATATATAGAAATTTTCAAACAAAATTTCTTGATAGAAGAAAAAACTTTAAATAAGAACGGCGTTGTTGTTCTGGAAATACCTATAAAATCAAGTTATAGCGGCGGTATTTATTTAAGATGGTTCGGTGCCGCAAATTATAAAACTTACACATCCGTACTAAATATACCGGTGATTTATGTCAATACAAAAATCAATACAAAATTAGAAGGAAAAAACATCCTTGAACCCGGTTCTACGGCGGAGATTTCTCTACAGACAAGTGATGAAAAGAACTCTCCCGTAAACGCAAAAGCCATAATAAGCGTTTATGATAAAGCCCTTGATTATTATAGACAGCACAATTTAAACTTACCTTCGGTATATGCTAAAAATATTTTTGGTAGTGCTTTGTTTACTGCCAATTTCGCAGGAAATTATTACACTACAAGAAGGCTTTACCGCGAATCCGCAACTTATGGCGGCGGTATGCTAAAAGGGCTTGCTATGGCAAAAGCAGCCGCGCCGGTAAACCAAACGCTTTCTGCTGCAGCCGACTTTGAAACCGACGGCATAGCAATGGAAGAAAGTGCTTTAGCGGTTAACTCTCTATCTGATATGGGAGCAACTCAAGAAAACAAATCTCTGCGTCAAGATTTTGCGACAACGGCGTATTGGAACCCTTCTTTAGATGTAAAACAAGGCAAGGCAAGTTTCTCTTTCAAACTACCCGATCTATTAACTCGCTGGCAAATACTTGCTGCCTTGTGGACTAAAGACTTAAAAACCGGAAAGACCGATTTTGCACTTACTTCTACAAAAGACCTGTTTTTAACCTTACAAGCACCGCGCTTTCTAAGAGAAGGTGATAAAATTGAACTTGTAACAATGGTAGTTAATAATACAAACAGAATGTTACAAACAAATGTTGCCCTTCACATAACACTTAACGAAGAAAAAGCGCAAGAAATCTTCAAGTTAAATCAAACGGAACAAGAGATTTCTCTTGCTCCTAAAGAACAAAAAGTTTTAATTTGGGCACTTGAAGCCCCCTCTGAAATCGGCACTATAAAAATAAATGCTGTCGCCCGTGCAGATAGTTTAATTGACGGCGAAGAAAAAGTTTTACCACTTTTGCCTTCAAGGCAAAGACTTATCGAAAGCGATACTGTTGCCTTAAAAGAAGGAATAAATAAACTTTCTGTTGAAAACTTACTCAAAGATAAGACTTTGCAACTTGAAACCGTGCAACTAACTATTGACCCTTCTTTAATTATGCCGGCCTTAAATGCTATGCCTCTTTTGGTAGAATATCAATCCCCTACTTTAACAAGCAAACTGACAAATTACTATCCTTTAGCGGTTTTGAACAAATTATATACAACTTACCCTGAATTTAAAGAAGCAGCCGCGAAATTACCAAAGAGAAAAACTATTAATGCAGCTTGGCAAAGCAACGAAAACTTGCTCTTAAATCAACTATCTAATAGTCCCTTCCTTTGCCTTTCAAAAGGAGTTAAAATAAAAAACGCCATTGATATTTTTGATGCAGGTTTAGTAAGCAAAAAGCAAAAAGAAATAAGTAAAGAACTTGCTAAATATCAAAACAGTGACGGTTCTTTTTCTTGGATAAAAGGCGGACAGGGAAGTGTTTATATGACCCTTTTCTATCTTGAAAAAGCAGCTTTGGCAAAATCTTGGGATATTGAAATTGACGAAAATATGACCAAAAAAGCCATTAACTATGTTACAAAAGAAATTAAATTTAATTTAGGAAAAGCAACTGATTACAATTTAACCCAAGTGCTTTATTTGGCAAGCATTTTAACTTCCTTCCCTAGCGATTGGTATAACTACGATGTCAACACTTTAATGGAACAAACAAATAATTTTATTAATAAAATGACACCGCTAGGTAAAGCATACGCAACTTTAGTTTGGGCTAGACTAGGCTACAAAACCCGTGCACAAAAACTTTTAGCAAGTTTAATGGATAGCGCACAAAATTCTAAGGTAACAGGTATTTATTGGGCACCGGAAAAAAAATCTTGGCAATGGTTCAATGATTCTATTACTTTACATAGCGCAGCTATAAAAGCCCTGCTCACTCTTAATCCTCAAGATAAACGCATAAAAGAACTTACAAAATGGTTAATCTTCCAAAAGGGTGCGACTTTCTGGGATAATTCCGAACAGGCATCAACGGCGGTTTTAACTCTGTTTGAAGTAATGAAAAGAACAAAAGCCCTTGAACAAATAAAAACTTTTGATATTACTTGGAATAATAGGAACACAACCATAGACGCACAACCCTTTGATATTGATGAAAGTAAATTTACTTTTATCGCTTATGGTAAAGAAGCAACCCCTCAAAGTTTAAGCGCAATTATTGTTAAGTCAAAAGATTCCGGTTTAGAAGATTTTGCTTCCTTAACAACGCTTTATTCCTCTAGTAAGATTCAAGAACAAAGCAAAGAAGGTATGATGAATATCAAAAAGGAATATTATCTCGTAAAAGATAAACAGGCAATTTTACTTAAAGAAGGTGATGAAGTAGAAATCGGAAGTGAAATACAAGTTCGCCTTACTATAAACTGTCAAAATGCTTTTGACTTTGTATCCGTAAGTGACTTAAAACCTGCCGCTTTTGAAAATCAGGATTTACTTTCCGCTTGGCAATATAAAAATCGTTTATCTTACTATCAGGAAATGCAAAATAGTCAAACGAACTTCTACTTTGACTATTTACCAAACGGCACTTATGAGTTAAAATACTCTTTACGACCGACAACTGCCGGTATTTATAATGCCGGTGCCGCCGTTATACAAAGTCAATTTGCTCCGCAATTTGGCGCGCATAGTGCGGGATTTTATATAAAAGTTAAATAGTTTTGCAAGCCCCAAAATATCTAAACAGGTATTTTGGGGCTTTTAATTTAATATAATATAGATATGGAAACAATAATATTATTACTTGTAAGTTATGTAATTGGTGGTATCCCTTCCGGTTATTTAATAACCAAGAAGGTAAAAGGATTTGATATACGTGATTACGGCTCGGGCAATCCGGGGACTGCAAATGTTTACAGAATCGTCGGCAAATGGGCCGGCTGGGCAACCTTCTTCTGTGATGCTTTGAAAGGAGCTATCGCCGTTATTTTAGCAAAATACTTTATGCCCGAAAATATCTATATGCCTATGATTTGCGGTTTTGTTGCTATTTGCGGACACATGTGGACTTGCTTCTTAAAATTTAGAGGAGGAAAAGGCGTTGCTACTTCTGCCGGTGTTTTCGGCGCATTACTCCCCATACCAACCATTATTGCTTTCTGCACTTTTGCTTTGGTAGTGTGGAAAACAGGTAGAATATCCCCGGGATCTATACTTGCTGCCATAGTTTTGCCTATAACAAGTTTTTTTGTCGGTTCTCATCCTTTATATTATTCTATTTTAGCTTGTGTTATCGGTGCAATTGTTGTTTATAAACATATACCTAATATCAAGCGTATGTTAGAAAATAAAGAACTTGCTTTTGAGGACGGTTCCAAGAAAAATGCAAATAAAAAAAATTAGTGTTTTCGGTGCAGGTGTTTGGGGCAGTGTTCTTGCCCAACATTTTGCTTCTTTAGGTTTTAAGATTTCCCTTTGGGAATATGATAAAAATCTGCTTGAAAAAATTATTTCTTCAGGCGGAAAACATCCAAATATTCCTAATTTTCAGTTTCACAAAAATATAACCCTTACAGGTAGCGAAGAAGAAGCTCTTAAAGACAGCGATATGATTGTTTTTGTTATCGCTTCTAAAGCGGTGCGCTCTTTCTGCAAAAAAATAAAACCTTTGATTAAAGATAAAAATTTGCCTGTTGTAAGCGCTTCTAAAGGGCTTGAAGAAGGCACTTTTAAAACGATTTGCGAAGTTATTGAAGAAGAACTCCCCCACCTTGAAACAAATGTTTTTGCTTTAAGCGGGCCGAGTTTTGCTTTAGAAGTAGCAAAAAATGTACCGACAAAAGTTATTTTAGCCGGACATAATGGCCTTATCTTAAACGAACTAACAAGACTCTTAAGCAAGCCACCGCTTTTACTTGAAACTTCCTTTGATAGACGCGGCGCCGAATATGGCGGTGCAATAAAAAATGTTATTGCTATCGGTTGCGGTATTTTAGACGGTCTTGGTGACGGAGCAAACACAAAAGCCGCCTTAATAACCAAATCCATGCAGGAAATGAATATTATAATGAAAAGTCAAGGTTGCACAACTGAATCAGTATATGGCCTTTGCGGTTTTGGTGATGCAGTTTTAACAGGTATGTCTGCTATTTCACGCAACAGAAGACTTGGCGAAAAACTCGGGCAAGGTTTAACTTTAGAAGAAGCAAAAGAGCAAGTGGGCACTATCGCAGAAGGCGCAACGGCTGTCAGAAGCGTCAAAGAACTTATTAAGAAAAATAAATTGCAATGTCCTATAATTGACTCTATTTGGCAAATTGTTATAAACGCAAAAAGCCCTAAACTTTTGATTGAAGCACTCGGTTTTAAATAAAATAAAAAGGTGTAGTTATGAATAAAGAAGATATTATACAAGCCCTGTCTGCCTATCTTTTTGACAGAAAACAGGCAAAAACCGCCGTAGAGGCAACCCTTTCTATTATGAAAAATGCTTTAAAGAAAGGCGATAAAGTTGTATTATCTAACTTCGGCACTTTTAAGACAAAAGAAAGTAGTCCCTTAACTTTAAAAAACCCAAAAACAGGTAAAGAAATCAAAGTTCCCTCAAAAGTAAAAGTACGTTTTAAGGCCTCAAAAAATATTTTGGAAGATAACTATGACCTTGGAAGAACTTCAAAATAAATCTTACTTTACTATCGGCGAAATTGAACAATTGACAAATGTTGCCCAATATACCATAAGATATTGGGAAAAGACATTTGGTATTATAAAGCCCATCCGCAAAGAAAGCGGACACCGCCGTTATACTCGTCAAGATTTAGATACAATTTTAAAAATAAAAGAATTAACCTTAAAACACAAAATGACGCTTGAAGGTGCAAAAAAACATTTAAGCCGTTTTATGCAAAAAGGTGCAAAGCCGAAAAATTCTGAAGGTTTTTATACGATAAGAGATCTTAATTTTTTGAAAGAAATTCAAAAAGACCTTTCACAAATCGTAAAATAATGCTAAAATATATATATACTTAAGGTTGAGATGTTTTTAACTTTAAGTAAAAATATCGGGGAGTGGCTTAGTGGTATAGCGCTCGCTTGGGGTGCGAGAGGTCCCGAGTTCGATTCTCGGCTCCCCGACCATTTTTTTAAGACTTGCCTTTAGACAGACAAAATAAAATCTACAATTTACGGGGCGTAGCGCAGTTGGTAGCGCGCACGGTTCGGGACCGTGAGGTCGCTGGTTCAAATCCAGTCGCCCCGAAAATTTAAAAATAATAATCCGCTGAAAAGCGGATTTTTTATTTTAAATACGGATGAAGCAGGCAAACTGCTTTGCCTGCGTCTGAATTTGAAGGCCACAGCAATTTTCCGAAGTTTGAAAAAATTAAAATTTATCAAAAAGAGTAAGCAGAAACTAAATTTTTTTGGCAATGCGTTGATAACCTTTTGCTTTAATAATTTTTGCTTTAAAAATTTGGCCCGCTTTAACAGGTTTTTCAAAAGTTAAAGTTCCGTCTATATCAGGAGCATCACGGTAGGTGCGGCCGAGTGTTTCTGTATCACTTATAACTTCCACAACAGAGTCGACAAGTTTTTTATTTATCTTATCAACTACGCGGCTTTGAACTTTGTTTAACTCAAGGGCGCGTTCTTTTTTGACAGCAGCGGGAATTTGTTTTTTCATATCGTATGCTGCAGTGCCCGGTTCTCTAAAAAACTCAAACACGCCGACATTATCAAATTCATATTCTTTAACAAATTTTAAAAGTTCTTTAAAATCTGCTTCCGTTTCACCGGGGAAGCCGACAATAAAGTTTGTTCTTATTGCTATGTTTTCCACGCGTTCCTTTAGCATTGTTAAAGTTTCTTTTATTTTTTCTGGTCCGCAATGGCGGTTCATTCTTAAGAGAATATCTTTTGAAATATGCTGCAACGGTATATCTAGATAAGAAAATATTTTTTCTTCACTTGCCATTAAATCAGCCAGTTCTTTTGTAACGCGGTGAGGGTAAGCATACATTATTCTAAGACGGCAAACATCTTTTAGTTTTATAAGTTTTTTTAGTAATTTAACAAGTTCGGGTTTGCCGTATAAATCTTGCCCGTAGGAAGTTGTATCTTGCGCGATAAGAGAAATTTCCTTTGCGCCGTTTTTGGCTAAAAGTTTTGCTTCTTTAACAATTTCTTCAATAGTCTTAGAACGGTAATTTCCGCGGATAAACGGAATTGCACAATAAGCACAGCGGTTATTGCAGCCGTCGGCAATTTTTAAATAAGCGCTATGAGGTGCAGTTAAGGAAAGTTTATATTCCGGCATAAAAAGTTCGCGCTGTATCGGGCTGAAAAGAAAACCTTTTTTATTTATAATTTTTTCAATAATATCTTGTTTTGAGATGGAAAAAAATAAATCGGCATCTTTAAATTCGCTGGCGAGGTCTTCTTTTAATCTTTCAACCGCGCAACCGGTTACGGCAACTTTTTTAATAATACCTTTCTTTTTTAATTTAAGAGCATATTTGATATTTTCTTTTGCTTCTTTAATCGCGGAAGAAAGAAAACCGCAGGTGTTTATAATGATAATATCAGCTTCGTTTTCATTAAAAACCATATTATGCCCGTTTGCAAGAAGGCGGGCGGAAAAGTTTTCACTATCGGTTAAATTTTTGGGGCAACCCAAACTTATCAAGTAGAAATTCATATATATATTATATAATATATATTAAGAGAGGTGTGTTTATGGAAAACTTTGAAAAAACGCTTTTAAAAACTGCAAAAAATATCGAAAAAGCCTTAAAAAAACAAATTTCTTTAATTAAAAATACCCCCCAAATTATCGTAGATGCTATGAGTTATTCTTTAATGGCCGGCGGCAAAAGAGTTCGCCCTGTCTTACTTACTTGGACAGCTGAGGCCTTCGGACTAGCCCCAAAAGATGTTGAAGCGGCTGCTTGCGCCGTTGAAATGTTGCACACCTATTCTTTAATTCACGATGATTTACCTTCTATGGATAATGATTCGTTAAGAAGAGGCAGACCCACAAACCATATCGTTTTTGGCGAAGATACCGCCCTTCTTGCAGGGGATGCTCTTTTGACTTACGCTTTTGAAACGCTCGCAAGAAATGCACAAATCAAGAAAGTCGGCTACGAAAGGACTTTAAAAGCCGTTAGCAGTCTTTCCCATTACGGCGGTGTAAGCGGTATGATAGGAGGGCAAGTTTCCGATGTTTTTGCCGAAGGTATTTTGGAAGGTAAAAGCAAAAGAGCAAGTATTTTGGCTAAAACAAAATATTTTAAAGGCCGCCTTGCCGGTTATTATCTTTTACCTAAAAACGCAAAAGAAGTTTCAGCATCTGCTCTCTTAAAATATATTCACACAAATAAGACGGGTGCTTTAATAAAAACTTCCGTAGAGATGGGCGCTATACTTGCCGGCGCAAAAGATAATGATTTAAAAAATATCCGCACTTATGCAGAGGCCATCGGTTTTGCCTTTCAAGTGGCAGATGATATTTTAGATGCTACAAAAACCCAAAAGCAACTTGGCAAAAGCAATAGTGATTTGATAAACAAGAAATTAACTTTTGTTACGCTTTACGGGCTTGAAGAAGCAAAAAAAGCCGCACAAAAAGCTCTAAAAGATGCTGTACGTGCTTTAGATAAAATAAAATCAAACAAACTTCAACCCTTGTATGATATGGCCTATTTTATTATTGAGAGGACTTACTAATGGATTTACTGGATACAATTAACTCCCCAAAAGATTTAAGAAAATTAAAAAAGGAACAACTTCCGGAACTTTGTCAGGAGATAAGAAATTATATTATTGAAACTATCAGCCACACAGGCGGACATTTGGCCTCAAGTCTTGGTGCGGTTGATATTATTGTCGCTTTACACTATGTTTTTAAAACGCCGGAAGATAAACTTGTTTTTGACACGGGCCATCAAACTTATGCCCACAAAATCTTGACAGGTAGAAAAGAAAGTTTTAAAACTATCCGCAAGCAAAAAGGATTAAGCGGTTTCTTAAAAATCTATGAATCCGAATATGATACTTTCGGTGCGGGACATGCTTCAACTGCCCTTTCTGCCGCACTTGGTATGGCTTGTGCGCGCGATCAAAAAGGCGAAAAAAATAAAGTCGTTGCCGTCGTTGCTGATGGTTCTATGACAGGCGGTATGGCCTATGAGGCCTTGCAAAATGCCGGCCTTTTAAAAACAAATTTACTTGTCGTTTTAAACGATAACCAGATGTTTATTTCTAAACGCGTAGGCGCACTTGGCTCTTTTTTAACAAAACTTTTAAGCGCAAAATATACCCAAGCCCTAGAAGATACTATTGAAACAAAAATAGGCGATAGCGACATAGGCAAAAATGTAGTAAAACTTGCCAAAAGAGCAAAATCTATTTTGTTTTCAGGCGTTCTATTTGCGGAAATGGGTTTTAAATATTTCGGTCCTATTGACGGGAATGATGTCCTTTCTTTAGTTGATACCCTTGAACAAATTAAGGATATTAAAGGGCCGGTTTTCTTACATATCGTAACTAAAAAAGGCAAGGGTTATCCCCCCGCCGAAGCAAAACCCACCAAGTATCACGGCCTTGGTATTTTTGACGCCGAAACCGGTGAAGTTATGGGCAAAAGCGATAAAATAACTTATACAAAGGCCTTTTCCGATGCTTTAATGAAACTTGCAAAAGAAGATAAAACTATCACCGCAATTACCGCTGCTATGCCGGAAGGAACCGGGCTAGCTCCCTTTAGAGAAAAATATCCTGAGCGTTTTTATGATGTCGGTATTGCAGAAGAACACGCCGCAACTTTTGCAGGCGGTCTTGCGACACAAGGTTTAAAGCCTTTAGTTGCGGTCTATTCATCTTTTTCGCAAAGATGCTATGACCAGATACAGCAAGATATTTGCCTTCAAAATCTACCGGTAGTTTTTGCTTTTGATAGGTCTGGCGTTGTAGGAGAAGACGGACCGACCCACCACGGCGTTTTTGATTTAAGTTTATTTAGAAATATCCCGAATCTTTATATTGCCGCACCGGCAAATGAAAATGAACTTCAGCATCTCTTAAAGACTGCTTTTGAAGCAAAAGCCCCGTTCATTTTAAGATATCCGCGAGGCAGTGCCGTAGGTGTGGAAATGGACACCCAACTTAAGACCTTGCCGCTTGGTAAAGCTGAGTGGCTTAAAAAAGGCAAAGATGTAAATATTTTAGCCGTCGGCAATATGGTTCATACTGCTTTAGAAGCAACAGAAATACTTTCTAAAAAAGGTATTAATGCGGGTGTTTTAAATATGCGTTTTATAAAACCGTTAGATACAAAAGCAATTAAAGAGGCTTTGGATTTAACTTCCAACATCATAACTATAGAAGACAACGTTCTGGCAGGTGGTTTTGGCTCTGCCATAAGTGAATTTGTTTGCGATAATGATTATACTGCTAACTTACTGAGACTTGGTATAAAAGATATCTTCGTTGAACATGCAACTCAATCTCAATTACACGAAGAACTTGGTTTTGAACCCAAAAAAATCGCTTCTTCGATTGTAAAATTCTTAAATAAGAGGAAAAAATAATGTTACTGAAAAATCCTATATCAACATCTTACACAAAGGCCTATGAAGATCTTGATTTTTTGAAAAGTGATGAGGCCCGTTCCATTAGACTTCAACTTGAACTCTTAAAACCGGAACTTGCCCTGAAAAAAGCCAATATAGAAGAGTGTATTTGTTGCTTTGGCAGTGCAAGAATAAAAGATAAAAAAGAATCTGCTAAAAGAATAAAAGATATAGAAGCACAATTAAAAAAAGATCCTAAAAATAAAAAACTTCAAATAAAGTTAAAAGAAGCGCAAGGCCTTGCAAGTTTATCTAAATACTACGATGAAGCAAGAAAGTTTAGCCATATTGTAGTTAGCGAAACTAAAAAACGCTTTAGCATTGTAACCGGTGGCGGCCCCGGTATTATGGAGGCAGCAAACCGTGGCGCTTATGAAGCAGGAGGCACAAGTATCGGTTTTAACATTACCTTGCCTATGGAACAAAAACCGAATAAATACATCAGCAAAGGTTTTGCCTTCTTATTTCATTATTTTGCTGTAAGAAAAATGCACCTTGTTATGCGCTCAAAAGCGGTGGTGGTTTTCCCCGGAGGTTATGGCACTTTTGATGAAATGTTTGAAATTTTAACTTTGGTTCAAACCGGTAAAAAGGAAAGAATACCTATTGTTCTTGTAGGTAAAGAGTTTTGGAACAGTATTTTTAATACTCAAAAACTTTTTGACTATGGCGTAATTTCCCATAATGATACTTTTGCGCTCGTTGATACAGCAGAGGAAGCCGTAGCCGTTCTTAAAAAATTCTATCATGTAAAATAAAAATTTTTACATCAAAAAACCCTGCTTTATTTTATTAGAGCAGGGTTTTTTATTTGATACAAAGGAATTTAAGCAATTCGTTTTAATTTCTTTTTAGGTTGATCTGTTAAAGCGTAAAGCAAATAAGTTTTTATAACTTCCAAACAAAACAGTAAAGAGAAACAAGCAAAACTTATAAAATATTCCCACCCGTAACTTAACTCCGGAAAGAAATAGTTTTTGATCGATAAAATTGCCCTGTTAAGCTGAAAAAAAGTAAAATCTCTAAAGACAAAAGCACAAAATAAAACTTGAATAAGTGAAATAACAAAAACAATCCTTTGCCTCATTAAAATAAGTGCTATTTGAGCAAAATATATAACAAACATAGCTAGGTAAACTTTCGTAGCGAAATAGCTATAATTAAATTCAAAATATCTCAGCATTAAAAAATTTCGGATTAAGCCCAAAAAACAAAATATCAAAATTAAATAGAGCCAATTATCTATTGCTTCAAAATATTTAAGAATATTTTTTCTCATTTATTTATACTCAAAGAATCCTGTTTAGTTTTTCTTGCTAAAGCATTGTTTATTAAGGAATCTAAAATATCTTCGTATTTTTTCCCGCTTGCTTCCATAAGTTGAGGGAAAAGACTTGTAAGCGACATACCGGGAATAGTATTTATTTCTGAAAAATAAAATTTACCTTCTTGGGAAATTAAGAAATCTACTCTAGCAAAGCCACTGCCCTGTAAGGCCTTAAAAACTTCATAACTTGCCGCACGTATTTTATCCTGAGTTTCTTTATCAAGCGGAGCGGGAATAAACATATCGCACCCGCCTGCTATGTTATATTTTGCTTCATAGTCAAAAAAAGCATTGTTAGTTGTCTTTAATTCACCGCAAAGAGATGTATGTATTTCTTCCTGATAATCACCGACAACTGCACAAAAAACCTCTCTGGCTTTATCAATACCTTTTTCAATAAGCAAAGTATCATCATATCTAAAGGCCTCTTTTATTGCTTCTTCAAGATTTTCGGGCTTTTCCACACGGCTTACACCGATAGAAGAACCCAAATTAATCGGCTTTACAAACAGCGGATAACCCAATTTTTTAACTGCTTCTTGCAAAAGCGGTAATTCATATTTATCGGTTTTTCTTAATTTAATATAAGGAACTATCGGCACACCGTAAAAGGAAGCCATAAGTTTGGAAATTTCCTTGTTAATTCCCATTGCACTTGTTAAGACCCCGCAACTGACATAAGGAACATCTAAAATTTCAAAAAGGCCTTGCATTGTTCCGTCTTCCCCCATAGCACCGTGTAAAACGGGGAAAAATACGTCAATTTTAATCTTTTCTCCCCCAAAGGTAGAAAGATTCGCATCTTTAAAAATAAGAGGAGATACTTGAATATCTTGATTTGTTATTTTGGTTGAACATTCTTTTTGCAAATACCACAAACCTTGCTTATCTATAAAAATCTTAAAAACCTCGTATTTTTTTTCAAGAATATCGCAAACATCTTTTGCGGAATGAACGGAAACTTCATGTTCGGTTGACTTACCGCCGTACATAACGGCTACTTTCATTTTTTGCATTATAAAAAATCCTTCTTGTTAAATTATTCCTTAAAAAGAGACCATTTTATTCTATAAAAAACACTTTTTGTCTTGCCGAGAAAATCAGAATATTCCTCATTATCTTTTGAGGCAGACCTACGCGGAAGATGGGTTTTGATAGAATGATCGGTCACAGGGGCATCGTTCAAAACACCTTGTGATTTTGAAACGGAAGAAAGTTTAACTTTTTCCGTATTGGTAAGAGTGGTATTCCCCTTTGTTTCATCCTGAATATCCCCAGATTCTTTGGCACCGAAAATCATACTTAAATCTAAAGATTGATTTGAGGTCTTTTCCCCACCGATTTCAGAGGCCTCCGCAAAAGTCTCCGTTTCCGATTCTTGGTAATCAGGCAAAATATCATTAAATATTTGATCCTTTTGGGTTGTGCTTATCATCGCAGGGATATTAGAGCCGAAAGTATCTGTTTTAGGATTATTTTGCCCTGTTTGAGTTTTGGCTTGCTGCTTAGTTACAGGCGCTTGTTGAACCGGATTTGTATTTTTTGCCGTAGCAGTTTTAGGATTTACTTCCGAAACCGTAGGCGGTTCCGTATAAGTTTGAGTAAAAGAAGCAGTTTGCGTCTTTTCTGCCGGTTTTATCGCTTTAGCAACAGAAATAGGGGCCGGCGGAATAGGTTTTTTAACTTCTTCTGCTTTCTTGGCTTGGAGATTAGCAATAGTTGCTTTATCTTGTTCCTTTGCCTGTTTTAAGGCGGAAATATCCTGTTTTAACTTGGTAATTAAATCATCGTTTTGGGTAATTTGCGTTCTTAAAGTGGTTAAGGCCTCGCGGGCTTCTTTACCGTTATCATCCAAAGTTTTAATTTGTAAACGAGTTTGGTCAAGTTGCTCGGCAAGGGCTTTCTTTTCCTCTTTTATTCTGGTTAACTGCATTGTCAAAGCAGCCGCTTTGGCTTTGGCAAGAGCGGTTTCATCTGCTTTCTTTTGATAAGAAACAATTTGGCTTTCCAAATCTTTTGCGTGTAAGGTCAAATTATTATACTGTTCTTCCAGACTAAATTTTTCTTCTTGTGCTTGTTTAAGTTTTGTATTATCGGTCTTAAGAGATTCAATTTCCTGTACTTGTTTTGCAAAGCGATCAGAAAGATCGGCAAGTTGTTTTTCCAAGTCGGAAATCTTTGTTTCATATTCTTCACGTATTTTGACAAGACCGTTTTCAAATTCAACGGTTTTGAAGTTTCCTGCTTTAGTAAGTTCTTCTTTAAGAGCAAGAATTTCTTTTGCCTGTTCGGCAGATTTTTTAAGAGCGGCAACTTTTTGCTCGCGGGTTTGCTTAATTTGCGCTGAAAGGGCAACATTAACAGCTTTAAGTTTGGCAACCTTATCTTCGAGTTGAAGTCTGGCTGCTTTTTCCGCCTGAAGTTCTTGTTGTAAATTGTTAAGGGAAGTTTGCAAAGTTTCAATTTGCTTTGCCTGCTCTTCCATTTGCTTTTGCAAGGTTTCTTTTTGCCCGACTAACTCTTTATATTTTGCTTCAAGAGCAGTAAATTCTTCGTTCTTAGAAGCAGATTCTTCTTTTAATTGAGAGAGTAAGACACTTTCTTGGGCAAATTTACCTTGTGCTTTAATAAGTTGTTCTTTTAAGGAAGAAATTTCCTGCGAAATTATATTCTGCTTTTCAGTTTCCCCCTTTGAAGCAAGAGAGTTTTCCAAATCGCTGATTTTGGCCTTAAGAGAATTTACGGTTTCTTCTTCGTTTTTAAGTTTTTCTTGCGTGCTGGCAAGTTTATTTTCCAATACGGAAATTTGCTTTTGGGCATCTTCTTTTAATTGCTTTGTCTGCAATTCCGATTGGGCTTTGAAAGCAGCTAAGGTTCTGTTTCTATCTTCCACTTGGGCAAGCAAAGCAATTTTTTGGGTTAAGATTGTTTTTAGTTCATCTTCAAGAGCATTTTTCTGCAAATCAAAAACTTGTTTATCTGCATTTTGCGTGCCTAAAAGATTATATTTTGACTGCAAAGTTTCATAACTCTTTTTTAATTCTTCTATCTGCGACAAGTATTGATTATTTGCTTTTTGATTTTCTTCTTTAGCGCAAAGCAAATCCGACACTTGTTTTTCCAAAGATTGTTTTTGCTGCTCCGCCTGAGATAATCTGACAACTAAATTTTGATACTCTAAATTTTGATTTCTGTATTTATTTTGTTCTTCCTGCAAAGTTTGCTGCAGGGAAGAAATTTCTCTTAAATGGGCATCTTTAAGCAAGGAAACTTCAGATGAAGGCATTTCCTGCGGAGGATTTTTTTCAAGGTTTGCTATGGCTTGCTTAAAAGAATCTATTTGCATCTGTAAGGTTTTTATAAAACCTTCTTGATGACGACAAACCGATAAAGTCTGCTTAACTTGATTGGTTAATTCTTCACTTTTTTGGGTTTCCTGCTGATAACTCTTTTCAAGATTCTTAAATTGTGCATCTCTGATTAAATTGATCTCTTGCTCATATTTGTTTTTTAAGCCGAAAAGATTTTCCAAATGTTCTTGGGCTTTAGCAAGAAGGGCTGTTTTTGCCCCTTGTGTTTTGGCAAGGGAAGTTTCCAAAACCAAAATATTTTCTCTTAAAGAACCTGCTAGACCGGCCTCGTTTTTAGAAGATAAAAGTGCTTGGTTAAGTTGATTTTGAAGGGAAGATATTTGCCCTTGATAAAGTGCTTTATCGCCAGTAAGAGCTTTTTGTCTAAAATCTTCTAACTGATTTTTTAAAGCAAGGGTTTGGGCTTCTTTTTCCTTAAATTTTTCTTCCGTTTTGGCTAAATCAAAACGCAAAGCCATTATTTGGCGGGTTTGCTCGGCAGAGGCCTTAAAAGAGTCTAATTTTTCCTGACGGATTTTTGCAATTTCATCTTCCAAAATTTTCTTTTCTTCAACAGCCATATTAAGTTGCTGTTCAAGGCGGGATACTTTAAAATTGCCTTGATCCGACTGTTCTTGGAATTGATTTATCTGCATACGCAAAGCAAGTAATTCTTTTGTTTGCTCGGCAGATTTTCTTAAAGATTCAAGTTTCTCGTTTTTAGCACGTTTTACTTCACTGTTTAAAGCAAGATTTATGGCTTTTAAGCGGGAAGTTTTTTCTCTTAAACGGGCAATTAAGTTTTGATCCTGACGGACAAGACCTTCTTCATATTGCAAGCGGGCTTTGACAATATTATCTAAACTGCCTTTTAAGGTATCTATAGTGCTGGAAATATTGGTAAAAAATTCGTCATTTGCTTTTATGGAAGAAACATAGTTTGTTTGAGTCGGTTGTTCTTCAAAAAGTTCGGAAGGTAAAGAAGAAAAAGTTTGTTCTTTTGAAGTATCTTCAATTTGATTTTGTATATCGTTGATTTTACTTTCAAGTTCTTGTATATTTTCGTCTTTATCTTTTTGTAAATCAATGTTAAAATCTTGGGTGTCTTGGGTTTGGGCAACAGGAGAGGCCTTTATAGCCGTCAGGGTTTTTTCTAAAGGGTTATCATTAGCGGCAACAAAAGCATCAATATCAAAATCATCGGTAAAAGGAAATTCCTCTTCCAAAAACTCTTGTTTCGTTTTTGGTGAAATAGTTGTATCTTCTTTAGAAAGAGAATCTAAAAAAGCCTGTGCATCCGGCTGATAATTATTATTTTCCTGTTCCATAAAAACCCTTTATTTTATTCCTTGTGAATAAGTTCCAACTCTTTAATTAACCCTTGTAAAGTTGGTTGTAAATTATTTATATATTCGTTTTCAAAGGAGGTTAATCGTTGCTCTAAACCGGCGATAGTATTTTTTGTATCGTTAAGTTGTTTTTCCTGCAAGAGTTTAATTTCTTCAAGTTTATAGTGCAACTCTTTAATCTTTTCCTGCAAGGAAACGATATCTCTAACCTCCGGTGTGGCAGCACTTGAAAAGATGCGTTTTGCATCTTTTGCGGCAGTACTGGCAGCACTTGAAACTTCGTCAATAATATCAAAATCTTCAAAAGAAGAATTTGACAAAGATTGGCGGTATTTTGCTATAAAATAAAACAATAGCAAAAAACAAACAGCAAAACCGGCTGAAGATATAATTAATGTTGTCGGCATATACTTAATGATAGCATATTTTTATTAATAATATACAGGGATTTTTTAGGAGATAATTTCAAATATTTTTGAAGGGGTTTTTGCCCCTTTGATAAGTTTGAAAAGTTTTGCTTCCTTACCTAAGGTTTTGGCAAGCAGTTTTATAACAGCAATATTTGCCCTTCCTTCACTGGCAGGGGCTTTAACCCAAACTTCAAAAGTATCGGGGTTTTTTTGAATAATTTGTTCTTTTTTTTCGTCTGCGTGGACTTTAACTTTTATATACATTTTTTATATTTTATCAAAAACAGAGCAACAAGTTTTTTAGAAATAATCCCACGTCATAGTATTTTTGAGGAAATTTTAATTAGCTTTTTCTGAAAAAAGCGTTTCTTTCAAATGAGGTATACCTAGAGTGTCCGGCAAGCCCGCGTATCTGAAATTTGAAAAAATTAAAATTTACCAAAAAGACGAAGCCGCCATTAAAAAAACCCGCGTTTTTTAACGCGGGTTTTTTATTTAAAACTTATTTTGTTTCTTCTTTAGCTTCTTCTTTTGCAGGTTCTTCTGTTGTTTCTTCTTCAAAAGAACCTTGTAAAAGTTGACCTAAAGTAGGGCGAGGTGCTTGTTTTAAATATTGGGCAACTACTTTTCTATTTTGCACTTGGTCAAAGCGTTTAATAGAAAGATTTACCACATAATTTGCACCGTCAACGCCGATTACAACGGCTTGAACTGTTTCGCCTTCTTTACCGGCAAAATCTCTGCCGAGTTCAAATTCGGAAATATAACCTTTGGTTTTATTTTTACCGAGTTCAACTTCAACACCTTCCGGAGAAACTTTTGTAATGGTTGCTTTTTGCATACTCATATACGGATAGCGTTTCTTAAGTAAATCGGCAGGGTTTAAGAAAAGTTGTTTAACACCGAAGATAATATTACCTTTTTCCTTGTTAATTTCCAAAAGTTTGGCTTTAATGCGTTGACCACGTCTATAGTTTGCCAAAATGGTTTGAGGATCTTTCCAAGCGATATTATCTAAAGTTACAATACCTTCAATACCGTGATATCTTAAGTAGAGGCAATCTTTACCTACTTTAGAAACGACAACTCTTAAAACATCGCCTTCTTTAATTTCGCTTAAGACTTGTTCTCTTCTAACATTTTCATCTTCTTCAAGGACTTGTTTTCTGGAAATAATTAAGTTTTCTTTATCTTTAGAAAATTCTGCAATTACGGCTTTGATTTTTGCACCTTTAGGCAAATAATGTTTATAAGCCGGATGAAGTTCTGATAAAGATAAAGGCATAAAACCTGTTACGCCGTGAACTTCAACTTTATAACCACCTTTAACACAATCAGTGATGATACCTCTTACTCTTTCTTTTGCTTCGTAAGAATTTTTACATAAATCCCAACCGATAGATTCTACTGCTTTTTTGTGGGACAAAATTGAATGTCTTTCATCACTGCCTTTACGAACTAATACTGCGGAAACTTGAGAGCCTATTGCGGGAACGTTTTTACCATCAAAATCTGAAAGTGGTATTAACCCCTCTTTTTTATCACCGGTGTCCACCATCACATAATCTTGTGATATTTGAACAACGCTAACATTTACGATTTCCCTCTTATTTAATTTTTCCTGCATTTCCTCTTGTTGAGCAAACAACTGGTCCATTGTTAAATTTTCTTGTTCCTGTGTTTGTTCTTGTGTTTTTTCTTCTTGTGGGTTAGTCATATTGCTAGTTGCATTTTATTTCCTTATGGGGAAATAAAACGCGTATCCTCCATTTATTTTAATTTTTTTATTTCATTCATTACTTTATCTGCAAATTCTTGATACTGCTCTTTTACGGGTCTTGTTTCATCGGCTTTTACGCTAAAAGGCTTGCCGAATATCACTTTAGGTCCCCAAGTAAAAGGTAATTTATTTGTATCAATTACCCTTATCGGAACAACCTGGGCACCGCTATGATAAACCAAAAAGCCAATACCTGCTTTTGCTTTACCCATTTCACCCGTTTTTGAGCGAGTGCCTTCGGGGAATAAGGCTAAACTTTCCCCTTCTTTTAAAACTTTTAAAGCCTCTTTTAAAGAGTGCAAATCTCCGCCTTTTCTGTTTCTATCTATAAAAATAAAGCCGTAATGCTTCAACACTTTGCCTATAATTGGCCAAGAAAGAACTTCTTTTTTAGCCATATAGATAGAGTGCCTTCTTTTTGCGGCAAATCCCCCCATAACAACAGGGTCAAAATTTGAAACATGGTTACAAGCTAATATAAGCGGACCGCTTGTAGGGATGTTTTCCAACCCAATAACTTTGGTGCCAAAACATCTGGAGAACACCCTGAATATAAATTCTAGCAAATTAGGAGTAGGTTTACCAGACATTTTTTGTCGCAACCTCCAAAACTTTATTTATTACTTCTTCCAAAGTTAACGCGGAAGTATCAACAATATGGGCATCTTCTGCCGGTTTTAACGGAGCAATTTTGCGGTTAGAATCTCTTTCATCGCGAGAGATTATAGAAGCCAAAATTTCTTCGTAAACAGGGGTTTGGCCTGCTTCCTGAAGTTGTTTTACGCGTCTGTCCGCGCGGGCTTTTGCACTTGCCGTTAAATAAATTTTAACTTTTGAGAAAGGTGCTATTTGCGTGCCGATATCCCTGCCTTCCAAAACGATATTGCCGTCTTTTGCAAGTTTCTTTTGTTCATCCATTATGATAATTCTTGCAGCAGGAATAGCGGAAACTTTGCTTGCCGCTCTACCGACTTCTTCATTATGAATTTTGTCTAAAGGACAAACGCCGTCAATATAAACTTTTAGCACATTATCTTGCGCCTGATAAGTCCATTTGACTTTTTTAGCAATTTCCAAAACGGCATTTTCATCTTGCGGATCTATGCCTTGTTCTAAGACCTTCCACGCTAGGCAACGATACATCTCCCCCGTGCTGAAAAAATTTATTTCAAATTTTTTAGCAAGGGCTTTGCCAACGGAAGATTTACCTACTCCGGCAGGACCGTCAATAGCAATCAACTTTGACATTATTGGTCTGCCCTTACGTTAAAGTTCTTTAATGCAAGTTGTAATGCATCCGGATTGGTAGAGAACTCTAAAATATCTTCCATATTGCAAATACCTTTGTTGTAAAGGTTTATTAAGGAAGTATCAAAATCTATCATACCGTAGTAATCACCTTTTTGTATTGCTTGGTGAATATCATTGATATTATTATCCAAAATATGCTTTTTAATTTGCGCCGTAGGAAGCATAATTTCTATTGCCGGAACCAGCCCTTTACCATCTTTTTTGGGTAATAAACGTTGAGATACGACACCTCTCATCAAATCGGATAGTTGGAAGCGGATTTGCCCTTGTTGCTCGGCAGGGAAAGTTTCAATAATTCTTGTTAGTGTTTGAACGGCGTTAATAGTGTGCATTGTAGAGAAAACAAGTTGCCCTGTTTCCGCTGCGGTAATAGCAGCGCGGATAACTTCGGCATCTCTTAATTCGCCGATTAAAATAACATCGGGGTCTTGCCTCATAGCATATTTTAAAGCGGAAGTATATGAAAGAGTATCCGTACCTAAAGCAAGTTGGCTGATGACGGATTTCTTATCTTGGTGAACAAATTCTATAGGGTCCTCAATAGTTAAAATGTGGGCGTGGCGGGTCTTGTTAATTTGGTCTATCATCGCGGCTAAGGTAGAAGATTTACCTGAACCGGTCATACCTGTTACCAAAATAATACCGCGGCGGTTATCTGCTAAATTCTTTAAAACATCAATAGGTAAATTTAACTGTTCATAAGTAGGAATTTCCAAAGGAATATGGCGGATAGCCATACAAATTTTACCCATTTGTCTAAAAATATTAAATCTGAAACGACCATATTCTTTTGCATCAAGAGCAAAGTCAACACTCATATTTTGTTCAAAAAGTTTTTTCTCTCTGTCACCCATAATTGAGTTGGCAATTTTTTTAACATCATCATTAGTTAAAAAAGTATCGTCAATTGCTCTCATTTTTGTGTTCATACGAACAAAAGCAACAGAGTTTCCTCTTATATGTAAACCTGTTGCCTTATTATCTACAACTGTTTTAAGTAATGCTTGTAAACCTATAGACATCTTTATTTATCCTCCATTTTCCTTCTTAAATACGAAGGCTTTAATAATTCCAATCTTCTAAATCTTACGTTTGATGGGGTGGCATTTGCCATTAAGGAGTGCCTATTTTGATGAAGCGCAGAAGTAAGACTTCTGCCCCTAACTCTAATAGTTGCAGGCATTATATTATCTTGAAACCCTGTTGCTATTACTGTTATTCTTAATTCTCCTTTTGGAAGGGTTGGGTCATGCATATAACCAAATTTTATAAAGGCGCTGTTTGTAGCCGCTTCGTTAATAATATTTGCCGCTTCTTGTTGTTCAAACATACTAATTCTTTCAGAAGAAGAATAAAATAAAATCACGCCTTTTGCACCGGTGATATCGGAATTTTCAAGTAAAGGTGAGTGCATTGCCTTTTTAACTGCTTCAATGTGTCTATCTTTACCTTTTGCCGAACCTATACCGATAAGAGCTTGACCTGATTTTAACATAATTTTTTTCAAATCGTTATAGTCAATATTGATTTCGCCCGGTTTTAAGACAACTTCGGAAATACCTTTTACCGCCTGAAGCAAAACCTCATCTGCAAGTTTGAAAGCATCATTCATACTTGTTTCTTTATCTATATTTTCACAGATTTTATCGTTAGGAACAACAATTACACAATCGGCATATTCGCGCAAGTGTTTTAGCCCGTCATAAGCGATTTGGCTTTTTACTCTGCCTTCATTTTTGAACGGACGAGTAACCACGCCTATAACAAGAATATTTTCACCGTAATCTTCTTTTGCTATACGGGCAATTTCAGGGGCTACACCTGTGCCGGTTCCGCCACCCATACCCGCTGTAATAAAAAGTAAATCGGTATCTCTTACTAAAAGTTTTAAGGCCTCACTTGATTCTAATGCGGCTTCTTTACCTTTTTTAGGGTCACCGCCGACTCCTAGCCCTTTTGTAAGTTTTTCACCGACTTGCATACGGCATAAAGCCCTATTACGCATTAAATCTTGGGCATCTGTATTGACCGCTACAAAAGTAACATCTTTTATACCGGATGAAACCATACGGTTTATAGCATTACCGCCGCCACCGCCGACGCCTACACATTTAATTTTTGCCTTTTTGCCTTCAAACTGGCTGACATTGTTGAAAATTGAATCAAAACTATCGTCCATCATAATCTAACCACCAAATATATCTGAATTTATTAAACTCTTAAAGATTTTTTTACCGTATTTCATTATGGGCGATTTGCTCATAATTTCGGGCTCTTTTTTATTGTCTGTCGGTTCTTTTTTAGATACATAAAGGAGTAAAGAAACCGCCGTAGTATATTCTGGCTTTAAAAAATCTTCGCTGGCAACTTCTACAAGTTCCTTTGTAATACCGCCGCAGCGCACCACTTTCAAACCGAAAACTTGGGAAGCCAAACTTTCAATACCGGGCATAGAACTGCCACCGCCGGTCAAAACGCCGACAGGGATATAACCCGATATATCAATTTCAGATATACTTTCCTTAACCATCTTAAAAATATCTTGCATACGAGGCAAAATAACATCTAAAATAACACTTCTTTTTAAGGTAGTAGCAACTTTTCCGTCTGCGGAGTAAACTTTAACTTCTTCTTCGTTTTCTTCCTCGTTATATCTAGGGAAGCACAGGCCTTCCTGCTCTTTAATTTTCAATGCATTACTCTTTGAAGTGTGCAAAGCATAAGCAATATCGCTTGTAATCAAATCACAACCAACATCAAATTCTTTGGAGTATTGTAAGCAACCGTCACAGCAAACACCCACGGAAGTGGTTTCCCCCCCTAAATCTATCAAAAGTACTCCGGAATCTTTTTCTTCCTGAGTTAAAACCGCTTCGGATAAACACATAAGACCATAGCAAGTGCCGGTAATTCTATATTCTGCTCTTGCTATTGCTTTACGCAAATTTGATAAGGGCGAAGATAAACCCGAAGTAACATAGACATATACCTCTAAAGAAGTTCCGTCCATACCTTCAGGGTTCATAATACCGCCTTGTCCTTCTACGATAAACTCTTGTTCTTCCACGCTGACATTTTCATAATTATCCGGAATAGAACAAGCAGAAAGAGCATTGGAAATAACCCTATCAACATCTTCGGGGTTTATTTCTTTATCGGCTCTGGAAATATTACAAACGCCGTGACTGACCGTAGATTGCAAATGCCCACCGCGCAAAGCGATATAAAGCCCTCTTAAGTCTTGTTTTGCGTCGGTTTCCAGTTTGTTTATTACAGTTATTACGGCATTACTAACCTGTCTTAAATCGGTAACAATTCCGTTTTTGAGACCGGCACAAGGGACGCTTGCACCTGAAACGATATTGAGTTTACCTGTTTCCTGATTCAAATATCCGCTTACTGCCGTGATTTTGCCACTGCCGATATCAAGTCCTGCTATTAAATTTGATTTTGCCATAAATTACACCTGTGTATTAAGATAAATTTTTCCATCTTCAAAATATTTGAAATTTATTCTATAAGGTTCTTTAATACCTTTTTTATGTGATATATCTATTATATCTTTTAATGCAACTATTTTTCCATTATACAAATCAAAAGAACCCATATCAACTATTGAACCATTTTTTAAATAGAAAATTAAGGTCCTTTTTTCTAAATCCGTATCAATATAATCCAAATTCTGTAAGTCTTGGGTT
>JAZRZE010000082.1:0-6848 GCA_045601125.1 Elusimicrobiaceae bacterium
CTGCCTTGAAGTATTGAGGCAATGCGATTGCAGCCAAAATACCGATAATTAATACTACGACTAATAACTCAATTAAGGTGAAACCTTTATTGTTTTTCATTTTTATTTCTCCATTTTGAATTTGCTTTTTTTGCAATAAAAAACGGCTGTTATGTTTGAGCTCTTTTCCCTGACCCAAACATAACAGCCGTAGTCCGCCAGCGTTAGCTGGCAGACATTCGGCGCAAAACAGATGGGTAATTAAGCCGCCTGTTTTGCGCCTTCATAACGGACTGCTTTTGGAGGGAAAAGATGCCTTTGAATTTCAAAAGCTCTCCTTGTTCTTCACAAAGTTCCAAAATCAGATTCAAATTTTTACCGGGTATTTCTACCCGTCATAACAAACCCTACTCTCCTAAGAGAATTATTGCAAAGTCGTTTGCAATATTTTTATCACACTTATAGTATATTGTAAATTTGTAAAATTGTCAAGACCTTTTTTATTTTTGCAAGTTTACTCAAATCTTAAAGCATCAATAGGATTTAACATAGAGGCCTTATAGGCAGGGTAAAAACCAAAGAATATCCCCACCATACCCGAAAAGCCAAAAGCCAGTAGCATTGGCGTAAAAGTTATTGCAATCGGCAGTAAATCAGGGAAGAAATTTTTGATTATTAAAGCCGCTCCGATACCAAGAATAATACCCAAAATACCGCCGCTTAAAGATAAAACAAGGGCCTCAATTAAGAACTGCAGGCGTATATCCCAACTTTTTGCGCCGATAGCCATTCTTATACCGATTTCCCTTGTTCTTTCCGTCACGGAAACAAGCATAATATTCATAATGCCGATACCGCCAACCAGCAAAGATATTGAAGCAATTGCCGCAAGCAGTAAAGAAAAAGTCTGGCTCATTTCCATAGCGCTTTCCATCATTTGGGTAAGATTGCGGACCATAAAATCATCAGTCTTTTTGCCTGTTATATTGTGGCGCTGGCGAAGGAGTATAGAAATATCTTCTTCTGCCTGTGCTAAATCTTCGGTAGAAGCGGTTTGAACCATAATACTGTTTACCGTTCCGGGAAATTGCGAACCGATAAGTTTTTTCATGGCGGTTGTAACGGGAACTATAATTGTATCATCTTGGTCCGAACCCATAGCAGATTGCCCCATACTCTTTAAAACGCCTACAACCTTAAAAGGAATATTTTTAATACGCACGGTTTGCCCGACGGGGTCAACCACGCCGAAAAGATTTTCCACCACCGTTTGTCCGAGAATTGCTACATTTGAACCTTGCCTAATTTCCTCGGCGGTAAACATATTGCCGTTTGCTACTTCCCAAGAGCGAATATAAAACAAAGCCGGTGTTGTACCTGTAATTTGTGTGGACCAGTTTTGATTGCCATAAACAATTTGGCCCATACCGTTTACACTCGGCGCAACTTGCGTGACGGTAGCAACATTTTCCTCAATAGCGTAAGCATCTTTTAAAGTAAGTGTGGGTTGTGCGCCCATACCGGCACGCGCACCGCTTGAAGTGGTGGAACCGGAGCGTATCATCAAAAGATTACTGCCCATAGAGGCCATTTGCTTTTCAATTTTGGCTTTTGAACCCTCGCCGACAGCAAGCATAACAATAACCGCTGCTACGCCGATAATGATACCTAAACTCGTTAAAGCAGAGCGCATTTTATTTATCCATATTGCTTTAATTGCAATTTTAAAAATAGTTAAAATATCTTTCATTTTACCTGCACCCTGTTTTTATTTTGCTCGTCGGAAACGATTTTTCCGTCTTTAAAACGCACGATTCTTTTGGCATATTCTGCGATATCCGGTTCGTGCGTAACAAGAATAATAGTTTTATTATTATCTCTGTTTAAGCGGTAGAAAGTTTCCATAACTTCAATACTTGTTTTAGTATCAAGGTTGCCGGTCGGTTCGTCGGCAAAGATTATAGGCGCGTCATTAACAATTGCGCGCGCAATAGCAACACGTTGTTGCTGTCCGCCGGAAAGTTGATTTGGCATGTGGTCAAGTCTTTGCCCAAGCCCTACGCTTTCAAGCGCCGCTTTTGCTTTTTGATAGCGCAAATTGGTGGGCGTGTGGGCGTAAATCATAGGTAGTTCAACATTTTCCATAGCCGTAGTTCTTGAAAGTAAATTGAACCCTTGGAAAACAAAACCTATTTTGCGGCAGCGTATATCGGCAAGTTTGCTGAGTGTGGAATCGGTTATATCTTGCCCATCTAAAATATACTTGCCTTTTGTTGGTTTATCAAGGCAGCCAAGCATATTCATAAAGGTGCTTTTGCCGCTACCGCTAGGTCCCATAATTGCCACAAACTCGCCGCGCTCAATTTCAAGGCTGACATCTTTTAAAACCTCAAGGTCAATATCGCCGAGTTTGTAAATTTTCCAAATATGTTCAACTTTAATTAAAGCCATTTTTATTTCCTATTTTTTAAAAACCCGGAGGGCCCATTCTTCTTTTTTGACCGGCATTTTTATTGCCGGCATCGTTTGAGGAAAGAAGAATAGGGGTATTTTCGTTAATTTCATTACTTATAATTTGGGTTCTTGTTCCGTCTGTAATACCGGTTTTGACTTCTATACGTTTAAGGCCGGCTTTACCTTCAACCCAAAGGCCCTGATTTTTATAGAATTTCTGGTTTTCGCCTTCTATTTTTGCGCTTGAGGGGGGAACAAATCTTAAAGCCTGATTTGATACCGTAAGGCAATCTTCGCATTTTGCACTGATGATAGAAACATTTGCCGTCATACCGGGTTTAAGTTTCATTTCGTCATTATCAAAAGCCACAACTACCGTATAGGTAACAACATTGGAAATGGTGGTTGCGCTGTTTCTGACCTGTTTTACGGTTGCTTTAAAAGTAGTTGTGGGGTAAGCATCTACGGAAAACTCCACTTCTTGGTCTTCTTTAATTTTGCTTATATCGGCTTCTGAAATATTAACTTCAATTTGCATTTTTTTAAGGTTTTCCGCAACTAAAAATAAAGTCGGTGTTTGGAAACTTGCCGCAACGGTTTGTCCTTGTTCTACTTCTTTTGAAATAATTATGCCGTCTACGGGGGAAATGATTTTTGTATAATCTAGGTCAATTTTTGCTTTATCAAGGGAAGCCTGTGCCTGCACTACTTGCGCATAGGCGGAAAGATAATTTGTTTGGGCATCGTCAAGTTCACTTTTGGCGATAAGATCTTGTGAATAAAGTTTTTTATATCTTTCCAAATTGCGTTTTGCATTGTCGGAAACGCTTTGAACTTTTTGAAGGTTTGCTTCCTGCTGTTTTACATTTGATTCGTATGTGGAAGGGTCAATAACGGCTAAAAGCTGGCCTTTTTTAACTAGGGAGTTATAGTCAACATAAAGTTTTTCCACACGGCCGGAAACCTGCGTGCCTACGCTTGTTTGCGTGACAGGATTAATCGTGCCGGAGGCCTCAACCTGTTCCACCAAAGTTGCCTTTCTTGGCATTTCGGTTTTATATTGAACAGCTTTTGAACTTTTGCAACCCTTTAACATAAAAATTGCAAGTATTAAACAAATACAACTTATAATTATTATTTTTTTCTTTTTCATATTTTTTATCCTTTATCTTTTGCCCATAGCGCGTTCTAAATTGGCTATGGCTAAATTATAATCAAAAACGGCATTGATATAAGAAAGTTTGGCATTACTTAAAGTAGTTTCGGCATCTTTAACTTCAATATAATTACCTACACCTACTTTATAGCGACCGACGGCCAAATCATAATTTTCCTGTGATTGTTGTTTTGAAAGTTGGGCAACCGGTATTCTTGTTTTTGCTTCTTCTAAATTAAAGTAGCAAGTTTTAACATCAAGTAAAATCGCTTGTTCTTTTGCTGTTAAATTAGCATAGGCAACCTGCATAGAGTTTTTGGATTCTTTAACTTGGTTATAAGTGCTTAGCCCGCTAAATAAAGGCACGCTTACGCCGGCGCCAACGCTCCAGCGGTCATATAAGGGGAAATCTTGCCCGCTCCAACCGTAAGAACCGTTTGCCGTAAGAGAAGGCGCATAACCCGTCTTTGCTAAACTTACATTTTGTTTTGCATTTTCAAGTTTAAGTTGCAAAGAAAGAAGGTCCGGCCTGTTTTTTTGTGCTTCTTTTATGGCTTCTTCAATAGTTATATTATATTCGGGAATATCACCAATTTCCACTAAAGTAAAGGAAGGGTTTTCGTCGTAAATACCCATAACATTTGTTAAGTTATAATAGGCGGTTTTTAAAGCATTTTCACCTTTAATTAAATTAAGTTTTGCATTGTTTAAATTGACTTCCGCCGTTGTTACATCAATTTTCGGGCGTGTGCCTACTTCATAAAATGCCTTTGCCCTTTTTAATTGTTCCTGATACTGTTCAACGGACTGGGCATAAACATCACGGCTTGCTTCAGCATTTAGAACACCGTAGTAGGCCTGTTTTAATTTATAAATAACTTCGTTTATAGTGCTTTGTTCATCCTGCTGGGAAGAATATAGATTATTCTTTTGTATTTTGTTTGATAAATTTGTTTTGCCGAAATCATAAATCAACTGTGTTGCCGAAATGGAAGAAGAATAACCGTCTTGGGCATCACCCCAGCCCATTGCGCCTTCCTGATTAGAACGAGAGTAAGAGGCATTGCCGTTAACCTTTGGCATATAATCCGCCCGTGCTTGGGAAAGACGGTTTTGCTGAACTTGCGTGTTTAGATAAGCGGCTTGCAAAGAAGGATTATGCTTAAGAGTTAAGTCAATACAATCCTGAAGGGAAAGTGTTGCCCCTGTCGGTATTTCCTGCGCAAAAAGCGGCAAGAAAGTTAAGGTAAAAATAAAGAATAGTATAAATTTTTTCATAATTATATTTTACCAATTAGTTAGATTTTGTGTAGGGTTTTTTGAAAGGGAAATTTTAACAAAAAATCTTTCCGACGGCAAAAAATAAAAAATGCAATAAAATTGCGGGTTTTTGCGTTTAGCGCTTTTTTGATAAAAAAGGCGCGATTAAACTTATTTTTTGCTTTTTTTATTGCGGGTTAAATCCCAAAGTTTTGTATATTTTACTACTTTATACCAAGCATTAAAAAGCGCCCACAGAAAGCCTTGAAATCCGTCTAAGAAACCAAGCCGCAAAAAATATATCTTTATAAACTCAAAAGGCGCGCGGGTAAGTTGAAAAATACTGAATTTTTTGTGTTCTTGCTGCATAGTTAAAGCAGCCAAAGTTGAGTAGCGGTTGAACTTTTCAAAATATTGGTCAATACTTGTATAGGTATTATGCATAAAGGTATTTTTTAGCGTGGGAGTTTTGCCTTCAACAATAAGTTCTTCATGCACCAGCCCGCCGACATATTTTGCTTTTTTTGTTTTTACAAGGCGCAACCTTGCTTCTGCGGCAATACCGCTATGCTTCATTTGACGGCCCAAAAAAATATTATTCCTTATTAAAAAGTAGCCGTCATAATCTGTTTTTTGGCTTAAAGTTTTTTTAATTTCTTTTGCTAAAGCGGGGGTTAAATATTCGTCTGCGTCAATATTTAAGGCCCAAGTGCAGTTGCAATTATTTAAGGAAAAATTTTTTTGTTCCGTAAAAGAGACAAATTCTTTATGAAAAATTTTCGCGCCGTATTTTTTTGCGATTTCTAAAGTATTATCCGTTGAACCGCTGTCAACGATAATAATTTCGTCTGCTATATCTTTTACGCTAGATAGGCATTTATCAAGATTTTTGCCTTCCTGTCTAGTGATTAAAAATACTGATAAAGTGTTTTCCATTTTTATATTCTAACAAAATTTGCTAGAGTATACAAAAGGGAGGTTGTATTATGAAAAACTTATCAGTAGTAGTTTTGGCAGTTTTGCTTGTAGGGTGTTCGGTTTTCAGTCCTAAAACTTCAAGTGATTATCTTGCTAAAAGTGAGATGTATTACAAAACAGGCGATTTGAAAAAATCTTGGAATAATGCTCAAAAAGCTTTAGAGAAAGATGCTTCCGCCGTTTCCGCTTACGGTATTATGGGCAGTATTTTATATGAAAACGGAGATTATGATAATTCCATAAAATATTTTGAAGCACTTTATCAGGCAGGCGATAAAAGAAGCGAAGTTCTTTCTGCTTTAGGTGCGGTTTATGCTTCAAAAGGGGAATATGAAAAAGCTTTGACTTATCTTAAGGAATCTTTGAAATTAAATCCTTCCAATGTTGCCGCACTTGCAAGTGTGGGCGGTATTTATTATTCTTTGGAAAATTACCAACAAGCCGTTGATATTTATACGCAGGCCTTAAGTATAGTTCCTTCCGCACCGCTTTATAATATGCGCGCAGCCGCTTATGAAAAACTCGGCGATATGGACAAGGCCCTAAACGATTATAAAGCAGCCGGTATTGAAACTGAAATAACAGAATAAAGCAGTTAAAAAAAACTTATTTGGACCCCGTTATTTTGACTACTTTTATGAGTGTAAATTGCATAACGCAAAGCATCAAGGGAGTGGTCATTAAATTTGACGGGGTCTTCTGTTATTTGTCCGTTCAAAGTTGTTTTCCAAGAATAACTTTGTATTTCTTTTAGTAAATTTGGCGATTCTTTTATAATATTTAAGGCGCAACTTTTAACAAACATAATACCGTCAAGAACATTTTTTAGGGCGGGGCGGATATTAAAACCGGCGGCGGAAATTTCGGCAATTCTATCCGGCTCTGCGCTATCGGCAAAAATTGTTTGGGTGCGGTCTTTCTCGGGGATAAGGGTTTTTAGTTCTTCTATCAGCAAAGTATTTGTAAGATGGGTTTTATAAAGTTTTTCTTCAGCAAAATAAATTTTATCTTTTACAAAAAT
>JAZRZE010000083.1:0-12898 GCA_045601125.1 Elusimicrobiaceae bacterium
AATAATATATAATAAGTAGAGAGAAATATTTTATGTTATATACCAAACCCCAATTAGAAAAAGATTCCTTTACGGAGATTTTTCCCGATGCAAAATATATTTTTGTTTACCGCTTATTCAGAGGCGGTAAACTTGAAATATTATATGATAATACCGGTGGAAAAATAAAAAAAACCCTTCTTTTAGGGGGCAAAGATATTCACGAGCAGTCTTACGCAAGGGCTTTTGAAAATCAAAAAGTCGTTTATAATTGGTTCGTAACAGGAGAGGAAACTTCTTTCTATGAAACCACTTTAATCCCTTTGGAAAAGAAATTCGGGCAGGTTGAAAGTTTGTTTTGTGTGGTAAAACAATTGCAGAGCATTTGTTTGGGCAATCAGCAAAACAATTTTATTGCAGATAATGTGGGGGAAAGTTTTTCCCATATTTTAATGAAAGTCAGGGAAGAAGAAAAACGCCAAATTGCTTCTGCGTTTCACGATGAAGTCGGTTCTAATGCCGTTTTGCTAAATTCTATCATAAGTATTTTAAAAGCAGATCTTTTAGAAGGCAATGTTCAGGCTATTGCAAAAAGAGTGCAAGAATTAGAAGAGTTGGTTCAAAATATTACCAAAAGGATGCGTAAAATAATTATTTCCGTTCGCCCCCCGCAGTTAAAGGAAGTGGGTCTAAAATCAGCCCTAAAAGATTTAATAGAAAGCATTGAAATTTCTTCTAAAACAAAAATTGATTTTTCTTATGAAATAAGCGAAAAAATAAAGATATCGGAAGAAATCAAAACCGTTTTATATCGTTGTGTTCAAGAATCAATAAATAATGTATTTAAACACGCAAAAGCAAAAAATATATGGGTGTGCTTAAAAGAGAATAAATCATTCCTTTTATTGACAATAAAAGATGAGGGTATTGGTTATAAAGAAAAAAAATCAAACTCCGTTAAGCATATGGGCTTGCTGGGGATGAAAGAAAGCGTAACCTATATAGGAGGAACCTTTGATATAAAGGGAACAAAGGGAAAAGGAACTTTGGTAACAGTACGTTGTCCCAAAATAACTTATATTAGGAAGAGAGTATGATAAATATAGCTATAGCAGATGACCACGTAATGGTCCGCAGCGGTATAAAGGCCGCTTTAGAAAGAGCAAATAAAGATATCCGCGTAGTAGCGGAAGTATCCAACGGCAAGGAATTAGTGGAATTGCCAAAAGATTTAGATATTGATATTTTTCTTGTTGATATATCTATGCCTATCTTAAACGGTATAGAAGCAACAAAAAAATTAAGACGCGTAAGAAAAAATGCTAAAGTCATTATTTTAAGTATGTATGATGATAGAATTTCCGTAGAAAGAGCCATAAGAGCAGGGGCCTGTGGTTTTGTTATTAAGGTTTCAACAATAGAAGAAGTAATAAATGCCATAGAAGATGTATCAGAGGGTAAGTTCTTCCTTTGTTCAAGTATTTCTAATTATGTCTTTGAGGGCTTTTTGAACAGAGCCAGCGGCAGAAAAGGTTTACATACCCTTACAGCAAAAGAAAAGGAAATTTTACAACTGGTTGCAGAAGGATATTCAAGTCGCAGAATTGCCGATGAGTTTGGCTTATCTTTGAATACGGTTCATGTCCACAGGAATAATATTATGCATAAGTTAAAAATGCATAAGCAAGCAGATTTGATCCGCTATGCAATAAAAGAGGGCATTGCGCATATTTAGATGAGAATTATTGCAGGCACAGCGCGCGGACGCAAAATTTTTTCCGTATCAAAAAAATTACCGGTAAAACCAATCTCTGATAGAATAAAACAATCGGTTTTTGATATCTTACGCCCGCGTATACCCGGTGCGTTTATGCTTGATTTATTTTGTGGCACGGGTAATGTTTCTTTAGAGGCCATTTCCCGCGGAGCGCAAAAAGTTGTTATGGTGGATTGGGAACTGGCGTGTATAAAAAATGTCAAAAGAAATCTCGTTCACTTGGGGTTTACGGAAAAAGCCGTCGTGTTAAAAGGTGATTTGCTTAAACCTCTTAAGTGGTTAAGCGCTTATACAACGCCGGAAGGTTTTGACATCATTTTTATGGGTCCCCCATATAGAGATATAAAAAATAATCCCTTAAGTTTTACAGAACCCGTTTTGGCACAAATTGCTCTTTGTAATTTGCTTTCAAAACAAGGGGTATTAGTTGCCCAACATCATAAAAAAGAAACTTTTAAAGTCCCGGAAAATTTTGAGATTTTCCGAGAAGAAAAATATGGTGATACGCTTGTCCATTTTTTAAGGCATAAAAATGTTTGAATATAAACCCCGAGAACTAAACTATTCCAAGATTAAAACTTATAAAGAGTGTCCTTTTCTCTTTAAGCAAAAATATGTTAAAGGTATTAAGGAAGGGCTTATTGCGGCAAGTTCTCTTGGTGTTAGCGTACACAGAACCTTAGAGGCCTATCACTCAAGCAAATCCTTTAACGGTATTTTGAAGTTTTACAACAAATATTTTATAAGCGGTGGTTATCAAAGTGCGGCAGAGCAAATGGAATATTATTTAAAAGGTAAAGAAATGCTTACCGAGTATGCTTTGTTAGATCAGCAAAGAACCTGTGAGGTTTTTTCAACGGAAAAAGAGTTTATTTTTGATTATGAGGAATGGACTATTAGAGGTAAAATTGACCGCATAGATAAAATAGGGCCGGATTCTTGGGAAGTTATTGACTATAAAACAGATTTAGACCCATCTGAAGATTTTAAGGCCCAAGAATCTTTGCAACTTGGTATTTACAGCGTCGGTGCAAGAAGATATTGGAATATGAAGGAAGGTATGGCCTCCATTTATTTTGTATCCAGCAACACTAAAGTTAGCGCAGATTTTAAAGATTTTAGAGAAGAAGATATTTTAGAAACTTTTGTAAAAACAGGTGAACATATTTTAAAAGAAGAGTTTGAACCGAATTTAGAGCATTGTTCTTCCTGTTTACTTAAAAACCGCTGTCCGCATAGTTCAGCGCGTGAGGAGATTTAATTTTATGAAGATCTTTTTTGGCATTATTATAGGTTTTTTACTTGCTATAGGTGTGATAATATTATTTTTTTTATCCCAAAACACAAACACTTTAACGCAACAACAACCAAAACCCGTAGTTCAGCAAAAACAAGAAAAACCTGCTCTTAAAGGACCGATGAATATTCTTGAAGCCATTGATAAATATATTGAAATGAATCCCCACGATTCCAATGCCTATTTACAAAAAGCCGATTATCTTGCTAAACACGGCAAATTAAAAGAGGCCTTGCCCTTTTATGATAAAGCTCTTTTTTATGACGGCAGAAATCTTCAGGCCTATATGAATAGGGGTTCCGTTAATTATATGCTTGGCAATTATGAAGCCGCAAAGCGCGATTTGTCTGTTGCTATAAATCTTGATTCTTCCAAAGGCGAAAACTTTTTTAACAGAGGTCTTGCTAATATAAATACAGGTGCTTATGCCCAAGCAAAAGCAGATTTCAAAGAGGCAGCAAATCTCTTTAATAAATCTGCGGATAAAAAATCTTTTGAACAGGCAAAACAAGGTTATGAGGCCTCTTCTGCCTTGCTTGCCCAAGCAAAAAATAATAATGGCGGAGTCCCTTTGCAAAAATCCGCTTCTCAAAACCCTCAAAGGCCGAATAATACTTTACAAACTTCTTCAAATGAAGCCTTAGAGCAAAAATACACAAGTCAACTTATGTCGGCCTTATCAAACACAAACAGTATGATTGAAAAGTTCAAAGAAGCCCGCCAAAAAGCAGGCAATGAACCGGGCATTTTGCCGGATTTTGAAGCTTATGCCGCTTCTATGAAAGAACAGACCAAGCAACAATTTAAACAGGATTTTGCCGAAAAAACTTTCCTTGATTACAAAGGGGAAGCGCAAAAGAAACAAGCCGCCGGTGATATTGAAGGTGCTTTACAGGCCATAAATAAAGCAATAGAACTTAATTCTAAAGAGCCGGATTTATATTATCACAGAGCAAAACTTAATATGGCCAATAAAGACCCCAACGCAGCAATTGCCGATTATACCAAGGCCTTAAGTTATAATCCAAAAGATGCCGGCAGTTTATATGAACGCGCTATTGCTGAAGATATGATCGGTAATAAAAAAGCCGCAAAGCAAGATATGCAACAGGCCTTAGATTTTTATAATGAGCAAGGCAATAAAGAGGGGGCAAAACGTGCGCAGGAAATGCAAAACTTATGGTCCGGTAAGGAAGTATCTACTCCTGATAAGGATTTCCGCGATGCCGCAAATGCTTTTAACAAAGGTAATTATAAAGAGGCCTTAAAGGGTTGGGAAAATTTACTTAAAAAAGATCCCAATAATGCTTCCGCCAACTACAATATGGCAATAACTTATGCTAAATTAGGAGATAAGGATTCTGCTGGAAAATATTTTGAACAGGCCATAAAACTTAATCCCAATATGGCAGAAGCCCACGACGGTTACAGCAGAGTTTTACTTGAACAAGGCAAAACTCAGGAAGCAATGCAACATATAGATAAATCTTTGCAGATAAATCCGGAAAACCCCAGCGCTTATATGACACGCGGAGTTGTCTATCTTCAAAATAATGACCCAAGTAATGCTATAACTAATTTGAACAAAGCAATTTCTTACGATAATGAAAATCCGGTTCTTTATTATTATATGGGATTAGCACAAGGTATGAACAATAATCCTTCTGCGGCGATGGAAAATATGCAAAAAGTTACGGTCCTTGCCAAAAACAATCCGGAACTTGCGGCAGCAGCACAACAATATATAGATTCCGCAAAGCAGTAAGGGCTTTTTAAATTATGAGTTTAACAGAAGATATCTTTAATAAATTTAGCGCAGGGCGCACACCTAACCAACAAGATTTTAATGCGGGCAAGTTTTTCTTGCTTTTACAAGACCCCTTTGGTTTTTGGTGTAATTATCACGCCCCTAAAGAAGAAGCCGTAAAAGAAGAAAATTTATATGAAGATTTACGCAGTAAAACCGATAGAGATATAAGAGATACTTGGATACATGAACATTGTGCTACAACCATTGTAATAAATGCTTCTAGTGAGGAAGATCGCTTTAAACAAACCCTGCAAGCGATGGCACAAGGTATAGAAGGTATTATCGGCGCGAACTTGTGGGATTTAACAGAAAATATCGGTTGCTATGGCGGGGTAAATCTTCTTAAAAAAGTGCCGCAGGGGCAAAGTGTTTTCGGTCCTTATCACTATCAGATAGTTCAGCTTAAACGCGCCGGCAGTATGAAGGAACACTATGCTATGCAAACGGCTTTACTCGGTTCAATTTTAAACAAGATACAAAATTATCAGGAAGAGAAGGCCTTATTTATATTTAAGAAAAAAGAACAAACTCTTGATTGTGTGCGTCTTCAGCCAAAAGTCCAAAAGCATCTTCAAGAATGGCAAGCCATAAAAGAAGGATCTCTTGTTCCGGAAACCGCAAAACCGCCAAAGGCAGCGCTTTCGCCTTGGCGTGTTTACGCAAATAAATATGTTCTTGAGAAGAAAGATATTGTATTGTTGCCTCACTTAAACTCAGCACAAAGGGTAATTTTAAGACAGAATAATATCAATACTTATGAAGATGTCGTTTCTGCCGGACTGCAAAAAATAAAAGAACTCTTATATGATCCGGAACATAAAAGTAATATAGATGTAGATGTTTTTTATCACGCTTTGGCCTATCACTATAATAAACCGATTTTAAGGCAAAAAGGTCTTTTTCCTCTGCCTCAAAAAGAGCGCAATTTATATTTTGATTTTGAAACTACCGAAACTTTTACAAAAGATACCCGTTCTTTTGTTTACTTGATAGGAGTATGGGATAAAGAAGCGGGGAAATTTGTTTCTTTCGTCGCAAAAAACGAAGAAGAGGAAGAAAAAATTTTTAAGCAATTTGCCGATTATATGGGAGAAGAGGGTAAAGTCGCTTTATACCATTGGACAGAATATGAAGTCAAAAAAATGAAGGAACTTTGTTCAAAATACCCAAGTATCAGCCAAGATTTACAAAAACTAATAAGTGCTTGTATAGATTTAAAAGTAGTTATGGAAAAGGCCTTTTATTTCCCTTCGCCAAGTCTTTCCTTAAAAGCGGCAGCACCCGCTTTTGGTTTTAAATGGCGTCAGACAGATTGCGGAGCAATGGATAGTATGGTATACTTTACTAAATGGCTAAAAGAAGGCGATGAAACCTTGCTTAACAAGGTTTTAATGTATAATGAAGATGATTGCCTCGCAATGTTGTATATAGAAGATTTTTTAAAACAAACAGATATTATAGAGGTGAAACAAGATGGTAACGAAGATATCAAAAGTAATACAATATAGCGTGTTTTTGATTAATGAACCGGGGTCTTTAGAGAAATTTTCTAAAATGATAGCTGATGCCGGGCTTGATATTGTGGGTATTTCTTCGGATGTTCGTTATGAATCTGCCGTGGTAAAATTTGTAATTGCCGGTGAAAAGGAAATAAATTTAACTTCCTTAATTGCCAAAAACGGTTATACGGCAATTAGAACAGATGCTATTTGCATACAAGCAAAAAATAAAGTCGGGTTTTTATTTCAACTTTCAAAATTACTGGGTGAAAAGAAAATAAATATTAACAATATTTATTCCGCTGCCGTAGAAGAAACCCAAGCAAGAATATTTTTAGTTGTAGATGATTTGGAAAAAGCCATTTCCTTAATAGAAAACTCTGATTTATAAAATCTTTGTTTGATAATAAAATAGACCTCATCTTTTTGAAAATGAGGTCTATTTTTTTTACAAAAATTTATGACTTTATGCTTTAGCGGTAAATTCAGCTTTGGCCTGTTCTTCCATTTTAATATAGTCGTATTTGCCGGTTCCGGTCAAAATAATTTCGTCTATATGTTTCAAAGTTCTAGGTGTCCAAAGTTCGCTATAACCGAGTTTTTTAAATCCCTCTTGCATTTCTTGCATACTAAAGTTTGGATTAGTTGTATAAGCAAAAAGTTGTTCACCGCGTTTTGCATCGGGGAGTCTTAAAACCGCGTGCTCAAATTCAGGCCAAATTTCTTTTAAGGCCTGTTCAACAGAAGTCAAAGAAACCATTTCACCGGCGATTTTAGCAAAACGTTTTGCTCTGCCTTTAATCATAATGAAGCCTTTTTCGTCAATTTCCACAATATCGCCTGTTTCATACCAGCCGTCTTTTAAAGGTTCAATTACGCCGGGGTTCTTTTCTCTAAGATAACCGAGCATAACATTTCCGCCTCTTAAGACAAGTTCGCCGCCTTTTTCAACGCCTTCAATTTTCTTAAGTTTGCACTCCATACCGGGCAAAAGTCTGCCCACAGAACCGCGTTTAAAATAAAGTTGCGTATCAACGGCAATCAGCGGCGCGCACTCTGTTGCGCCGTAACCTTCAACAAGTCTAACGCCCATTTTTTCAGAGCAGATTTTAAAAGTTTCATCTTTTAATTTCTCCCCGCCCACACCTGCATAGCGCAAAGAGTAAAAATCAAAAGGATGGGCATTTTTACAATAAGCATTAAAGAAAGTATCCGTTCCAAAAGCAATAGTTGCGTTTCTATCATAAACAAGTTCGGGTATAACTTTATAGTGCAAAGGAGTAGGATAAAGGAAGGTAGAAGCACCCATCAAAAGCGGGGCAATCGTTCCGATACCTAAACCGAAACTGTGGAACATTGGCAAAGCATTAAAGAATTTATCTCTGAAATCAAGATACAAAGAACCGGTTAATTGGTAGCGGTTAATGTTGATATTTCTATGGCTTAACACAACGCCTTTAGGTGTGCCTTCGGAACCGCTGGTATATAAAACAACTGCGGGGGAATCTGCCGTTTGATTTTTTGTGTATTTATCGTGGAAGTAGTTAGGGGCAAAACTTTTTGCAACTGCTGTTAACTTATCAAAAATAGTAAGGCTTGCATTAATATCTTCTAAATAGACTATTTCGATTTTTTCTTGTTCAAGGGCTTGGACTACTGAAGAAAAAGCCATCTTTTCAATAAAGGCTTTTGAAGTTATAACCTTTTTAATCTTTGCTGATTTTACGGCGGAAAGAATATTTTTTACACCGGAAGTAAAGTTTATCATAGCAGCCACTCTACCGTAAGCAAATAAACCAAATACGGAAAATACCGTTACATTTAAGTTTGGCAACATTACGCCGACATATTCGCTTTCTTTTGTGATTTTGGCAAATTTATCACCAAGAGCAAAAGAAGCAATAATAAGATCTCTAAAGGTTGCCGGTTTGCGCATAGCATCTTCTAAAGCGCGGGATTTTTTTCTTGCAAGTTTAGAACCTTCAAGCATTGCTTCAAAAAGGGTGCAATCGGTATCAAAACTGTTTAAGCGCATTTCGCTTAAGAGGTCAAAAATCTTATCTTCTGCGTCGCCGTATCTGCGGTCTTGGCTGTGTTTGTTTTTATCTAAATCCCATAAGCGCGGCGGCCAAACGGAAACAATAAAATGTAAATGCGGGCGATGGCGCAGTTTCCTGCCGAAATAAGAAAATCTGCTATATTGGGTATTTTGTATATAAATAGGTAAAATCTGCGCGCCGGATTTTTCTGCAAGCATAGCAGGGCCTTTATAAATCTTCATAATACCGCCGGTGGTATTCATTCTGCCTTCGGGGAAAAGCACAATTTTCTTACCTTTTTTAAGTTCGTTTAAAATAGTTTTAAGCGCCATTGGGTTTGTATTATCAACGGCTAGGTGATTAACAAATTTTAATGCTTGGCGCACCCAAAAGCGTTTTGCTATTGTGCTATCAACAAGGAACATAACATCTTTAGGCAAATAAGTCCCCAAAATTAAGGGGTCTAAAAAGGAGTTATTATTGGCAATAATCAAAGTTGCGCCTTTTGCTTTTTTAAAATTTTCTTTACCTTTAATTTTGATATTGTAAAACAAGTTTAAATAGGTATATATTAAGGAACGGACCATTCTTTCCGGATGATGCGCCCACAAAGCGCCCATTAAAACCGCTAAAGCAAGCAAGACTATACTTCCCGCATTTAACAAACTTAACCCCAAAACCCATAAAATTATTACACTTGCAAGAGCAATAATTCCTATAAAAATTAAATTTTTACTGCAAAATAAATTTGTTAGATTTTTCATAATAGTTATTTTTTCCTTTATTATATTTTTGCTTTAGTTTTTAAGAGGGGACGCGGGTCCTTATTTAAGGTAAGCCCGTCAATAAAAGCCGTAAAGGCAACCGTAAATATTTTTAAGGCCTCTTTTAATTCCAGTTGTCCTTTAATAGCATCCACATTGAAACCCCTGCAGAAACACCAAATAGCATAACCTATATCTTCGGTATTAACAGGTTTTAGAAACCCGTTTTTAACTCCGTAATTCAAAATAACAACGATATGTTCCACCCACCATTCTTTATTGACTTTGTTTAGGATATCACTTATAAACATATAGTCGCTAAAGTTATTTTTTATTTCATAGGTTTTTATAAGGATATTTGTTGCTATACTTATTATGTATTGATGATAATTATGTTTTTCATCAAAAGGCGTTAAAATACTTTGGCGCATTTCCTTAACAACTTTTTGGGAAATTATTAACAAAACTTCATCAATATTTCTGAATCTGTTATAAAAAACGCGGTTAGTTATTTTAAGTTCTCTTAATACCGATCTTACACTTATACCGGTAGTTCCTTCCCTATAAACCATTTTACTCACGCAATCAATAATTTCTTGCGAGATTTTATCCTGTAATTTAGTTCCTTGAGAATAGGACATATTGGTATTTTCTCCTTTTTTTGTATTTAGCACACTATGTGCTACATAATTAAATTATAGCAGTTGTAAAGAATAATGTCAAAATAAAAGCCGTTATTTTTTTTAACAGTTGACAAAGAAACAGTTTATTAGTAAAATGTTTATATGGAAATAATAAAAAATGATTTACGCCTTTACGGCATTAACCCCGCCAAAGGGCGCAATTATGAAAACATTACCTACGTGCTTGTCTTAATCAGCAATATTTTACAGGCACAGGTAGAGGGCTATTTAAAGCCGCATAAACTATCGGCAGTTCAGTTTAATTTACTGATGCTTGCCGCTTATCAAAATAACGGCAAAGGTATTACGCAAGTTGAAATAGCAAAACATCTTATTGCCTCTGCCAGCAATATAACAAAAGTGGTAGAAAAATCTGTTAAAGAAGGTCTTATCAAACGTACCGTAAACCCCACTAGCCGCAGGGAAAATATTATTTGTATCACCCCGAAAGGCAAAATGCTTATTGATAAAATTTGGTGCGGTTATGATAAACTTGTGCGCAGTTTAACGGAAAAAATACCCTCTAAAAGCCGTTTACAAACGGAAAAAATCTTAAATAATTGGCTTAATTCTTTACAACAGGAGAAATAATATGTTATCCCTACTAAAAACTTTTTTTAAACGTTCTTTTTTATCTTTATTTTTCACGCAATATCTTGGTGCTTTTAATGATAATTTCTTCCGCGTGGCGATGGTAACTTTCGTTACCTATAAAGTAACAACAATGTCGGCACAAAGCAAATCGGTAATAGTTTCTATTGCGGCAGCTTTATTTATGTTACCGTATTTTTTATTTTCGGCTCTAGCCGGAGAAATAGCCGATAAATTTAGCAAAGATAAAATAATTAAAGCAACCAAAATGTTAGAAGTTATTATTGTTTTGCTTGCGGGGTTCGGCTTTTTAACGGGGAATATTCCGTTACTCCTTTTTGTGTTGTTTTTAATGGGCACACAATCAACTTTCTTTGGTCCGGTTAAATACAGTATCTTACCTGATATTTTGGATAAAAAACAATTAATTGCCGGTAACGGTATTATTGAGGCAGGCACTTACGGTGCTATCTTGCAAGGCACTATTTTAGGCGGGTTGATCATTACTCTTTCAGAGATAAATAAATTTGGTTTTCATATTAAAATTAATGATACTTTCCTGCCTATTATTATGTTAATTGTTTCTACTTTAGGTTTATGCGCAAGTTTGTTTATTCCTTTTCAAAAGCCATCTAATTCTAAACTTAAAGTTGATATAAATTTCCTGCGCAGCACTTGGAAAAATATGTCTTTTGCCAAACGAAATCACGATATCTTTTTATGTATTTTAGGTATATCTTGGTTTTGGATGCTTGGCACGGTTCTTACTCCGCAAATACCTTCACTTACAAAAAATATTTTAAATGGGGATGAAAGTTTACTTACCTTCTTATTTACTTTATTTTCCTGCGGTATTGGGCTTGGCTCTTTGCTTTGTCAGTTTTTGGTTAAGGGGGAAATTACAAGCAAATATGTTCCTATCAGTGCGCTTTTGATGACGGTATTTTTAGCAGATTTTGCTTTTGCAACTTCGGGTTACAGTGCTTCCTTTTATTCTGTAAGTTATATCGATTTCTTAAAAACTTTTGCCGGCAAACGTATAACTATAGATTTACTCGGTTTTGCGGTTTGTTGCGGTTTATATGTGGTTCCGCTTAATGCAATGTTGCAATTTTTGGCAAGTGAAGATACCCGCTCACGTGTAATTGCGTCAAACAATATTATTAATTCTTTATTTATGGTGCTTGGCAGTGGTGTTTGCGCTCTTTTACTTGCTATGGGTTTTTCTTTGCCGGCTCTTTTTGGCATTATTGCTTTTGTTAATGCTCTTGCCGCGCTTTATATCTGTTTACTTTTGCCGCATCATATTATCCGTATGATTATGACGCGCGTTTTGAATTTTGTCTATGGCGTTAAAGTAAACGGTATTGAAAATTTTAAAAATCTTAAAGGCAATACTCTTATTATTGCAAATCACACCTCTTTTTTAGATGCTGTTTTGCTATGGGTTTATATGCCGACAAATTTATATTTTGCTATTGATACCCATGTAAGCAAAAAATGGTGGGTCAAACCTTTTCTTCACCTTGTTAAATATTTCCCGATAGACCCCACAAATCCAATGGCCGTAAAATCTATTATAGAAGAAGTTAAAGCAGGCAAAAGAGTAGTAATTTTCCCCGAAGGTCGCATAACAACAACCGGCGCTTTAATGAAGATTTACCCAGGCCCTGCTATGATTGCAGATAAAAGCGATGCCCAACTCTTGCCTATATATTTGGAAGGCAGCCAATACTCTTTATTTTCGCGTTTCGGCACGCAACTTAAAACGCGCCCGCAAAGTAAAATTACTATAACTATTTTACCGCCCAAAACTTTGAAAATAGACGAAAGCATTAAAGGCAAAGCGCGCCGTCTTGCTACTTCTAGGGCGCTTTATGACCTTATGGCAAATATGAAATATGAGGCAGGCAATATCCACGAAACTCTTTTTGATAGTCTTTTAGATGCTTATGAACTTGTAGGCCGCAGAAGAAGAATTATCAATGATGTCAACTTTAAGCCGCTTTCTTTCGGTCAATTTTTAACCGCTGTTTTTATCTTAGGTAAGCAAATTGCCAAAAAGCAAAAATCAGGCAGCAAAGCAGGACTTTTAATGCCAACAATGTCTGCAAGCGTGGTAGCGTTTTTTGGTATGCGCGCATATAATATCACGCCTTGTATGTTAAATTTCTCCGTTGGTGTAAAAAATATGCTTGCCTGCGCAAAAGCGGCAAAGATAAAAAATGTTTATACCTCAAAATCTTTTTTGGAACAGGCAGGTTTGCTTGAGGTTGCAGACGCTCTTAAAAAAGAAGGGCTAAAATTTATTTATTTAGAAGACCTTAAAAAACAAATAACATTTTCTGATAAACTTGTCGGGTATATGGCTTCTTTTTTCCCACGCTACTATTATAAGAGTATAAGGGGAAATGTCGTATCAAAAGACCCGGCGGTAGTTTTATTTACTTCCGGTAGCG
>JAZRZE010000084.1:0-24930 GCA_045601125.1 Elusimicrobiaceae bacterium
TGGTGTATTAAAATATTTCTTTATTTTATCTCCCCACCCTTTTTCCCTCCCCTCACAGAAGGGAGGGAACTTTATAGAAGCCAATGCAAAAAACAGAGCTTTCCTTAAAATAAGGAAAGAAAGGTTTTTTATTTTTAAAAAAAACTTTTCAGCTAATGAAAGAGTATCTGTCTGTCTGTCTGTCTGTCTGTCTGTCTGTCTGTCTGTCTGTCTGTCTGTCTGTCTGTCTGTCTGTCTGTCTGTCTGTCTGTCTGTCTGTCTAGGCAATATATAAGGTCGGCATTTCCTAAAATGCCATTTTGCAAAGCATTATTTTTTATATTGCCGAAAGTCATATTTTCCCTCTTGCTAAAATATAGCAGATATTTCTACAAAAAACAAGGTCTATTTATGTGATATTTTTTGTATTATATTAGTATGAGGAAAACTCTTTTATTTTTAGTTTGCACTCTTTTTATTTCTCCGTCTTTTTGTCAAAATGTCGGTTTTATTTCCACAGAAAAAGAAGTAAATACTTACACCACTACCGATGATTTTTCAAATACCTTTGAAATTAATTTTGTTTCTGCCGAAACAAAAAAAAATAAAACTAAAAATCAAAAATATCTTGATACCGTTAAATGTCAGGCAGTGCGTTTAAGCAAAAGTTGGTTTATAACGGCAGCCCACTGTGTTGAAACTGTCTGTAAAAACGGATGTGATTATCAAACCCGTTTGATAGTAGGCAGAACTTACGAAATGGATATAATAAGTCAAAGCGATCCTAAAAACCCTCAAGTGTTTATTCACCCACAAAGAGGGCAAGCCGAACGTGTAAGTACTTATGATATTGCTTTAGTCCAATTTAAACCCTCAAATTCAAAATATGTCTATAAAGATCCCCAAAACTTACGCGGCATAACTCAAAATGAATTTATAAACAGAGTGAAAAATTATAAAACTTACAAAAGGGCCTTAAGCAGTTATAATACCCCTACTTTACTTATTATGGGAAAATATAGACAGCAAGGCCCTGTTCTAGCAAGAAAATTTTCCGTTTTGTCTTCTTTTAATGAGGAAAGGAAAGTTTTAAAAAGCAATAATAAAGCAATTTACTTTCCGAACCGTAAAGTTTTTATTTTGGAAAACTTCGGTATAAAGCAAGGTATTTCGGGCAGCGGGCTTATGACTTCTAAAGGTGAACTCGCCGGAATAACTTCCGCAATATCCGACAATTCAAGAAAAAATCAACTTGCCCAATTTTCCGCTTTTGATAAAACGACCTTAAACTTTATCCAAGAACATATCGGCGAAATTGAATATACTATTCTTAAATAGCTTTAGATAAATCAATTATTTTTTGGCACAAAAGAGGAATATTAAAATCTTCTTCTTTTATATCAAGCGAAATTATATTTTTATATCTTTTGAACCAAGTTCTCTGGCGCTTTGCATATTGGCGGGTTAAAATTATAATTTTTTCAAGTGCTTCCTTGCGGGAAAGTTTGCCCTCCAAAACTTGTATTGCTTGAGCATACCCAAGCGTATTTAGACCGCAGGCCTCTTTGCCAAAAGTTTTTATGGCTTCTCTTGCCTCTTCAATCATAGGTTCAAAAATTTTATTTGTGCGCCAAACTATTCTTTTATTTAAAAGTTCTTTATCCCAATTTATATAAAGGAAAAGTGCTTTTTCATAAGGTATTTCTTGAGGTCCTGTTTGTGTTCTTAAAGAACTTGCCGGGTTACCGGTTAAAAGCGTAATTTCCAAAGCCCTTAAAACTCTGTGTAAATTTCCTTGAGGTATAGTTTTTGCACTTTGCGGATCAAGTTTTTTTAATTCGGTGTAAAGTTCTTCTTTTGTTTTGGCTAAAAGTTCTTTTCTTAAAGTTTCATCAGCGGGCGGCAGTTTATCAATACCGCAAAAAAAACTTTGTAAATAAAGCCCTGTCCCGCCGGCAAAAATTAAAGGTTTTTGTGCTTTTTTTGTAATTTCACCGGCGTATTTAATAAACAAAGAAACATCAAATTTTTTATCAATAGGTAAAAAATCGGCGAGGTAATATTTTATACCTTCAACATAAAAATCATTATCTTGCCAAATACCTTTCGGGCAGGCCGTACCTACATTTAAACCTTTATAAATCTGACGGGAATCAACGGAAATAATTTCCCCGTCTATTTGTCTAGCTAAAGCCAAAGCAAGATCGGTTTTACCGCTTGCCGTAGGACCGGCTATAATAAACGGACGGGGAATCATTTTTACTTAAATGTAGTATCTTTTTGTATTTTATTGCAAATAGCATTACATTTGCAATTAGGCACGCAAACTTCTGGCAGTTTAAGCAAAATTCTTGTATTGCAGTCGACAAAATCATCTGCCAGTGCCGTAATTTTCTGTACAACGGCAGAACTTATTTTAATAAACTCTATACCGATAGTATAGATAGGTCCTTTTTGGCGCACCCAAGCGGTTTTTGCTTCCACTTCAAATTTTCCTACGAAGGGCAATTCCATTTTTATTTTCATATTGCCGGCAACAGGTGCTTTTAAAAAGGAAACTATTCTCATACCGGAAGCAGATAAATCAGCTAAAACGGCAGCAGCTTCATGCTGAAGGCCTGTTTTTTCATCACTGTAAACCAAATCAATTGGCTCAACGATATTGCTTATAACAGGGACTCTGGGATGTCTTCTTCTTTCTTTAAAATTTTCGCTCATAACTATACCTCTTTATGCTAGTAAAATTGTATCTTTACTTTCTTTAATTTTCAAGTCCACAATAGTGCCGATAGGATATTTTTCTTTAGTCCTCACCCAAAAATTATTTGAAGTGCGCCCATTTGTAGGTGTTTCAAAAAGCACTTGCTGAACTGTTCCCTCTTGGCGCTTGTAAGCCGCTTTTGAGGACCTCTTTATTTCATTTAACAAAATATCAAGTCTTTTTTCCAGCACTTTTTGGTCAAGTTCTTTTAAAAGTGCCGCGGGAGTTCCTTTTCTGGGTGAAAACTTAAAACAATAACCCGCGCTAAACTGTGCCTCTTGGCAAAGGGTTAAAGTTTCGTTAAAATCTTCCTCTGTTTCTTTAGGATAGCCGACGATAATATCCGTACTTATTTCTATACCTATTTCTTTTAGGGCTTTTAGTTTGGCAAGAAGTTCTTCGCGCGTATAATTGCGCTTCATATCGGCAAGAATCCTTGTTGAACCGCTTTGAACTGGCAAATGAATATGGCGCGCAATTTTTGGACAATCCTTAAGAGTTTGTAAAAACTCCTCATTTATAAACATAGGATGCGGACTTAAATAACGTAAGCGCGCAAGTTTATCAAAAGAACAAATCTCTCTCAAAAGTTTAGAAAAACTAAAACCTTTATAATTATAAGCATTAACCGTTTGCCCCAGTAAAACAATTTCTTTTGCGCCGTTTTCAAGCGCAAAATTAACTTGTTTTAAAATGTTTTGCGGGTCTAAAGAATAGGCCTCTCCCCTGACATAAGGCACAATACAATAAGAACATTTACAACTGCATCCGCGCATAATATTAACTAAGGCTATAGGACTTTTCTCTTCAGAAAACACCGCTCCGCTTTCTTTATCAAGCAGATGTTCTTTTTCTATAACACTTTCAAAATTGTCTATATTTTTGGCACCGTTTACAATATCGGTATGAGGAAATTTCTTTTTTACTTTTTGCCCGAGTCTTTGCGCGGCACAGCCGGTAAAAATAATTTTTCTACCTTCTTTTTCCCCCTTCCATTTGGCAAGGCGTCCTAGGTAAGATAAGGCTTTATGTTCGGCGTGTTCACGAATTGTGCAAGTATTTACAAGCACGATATCGGCTTCTTTTAAGTTACCAGTTCGCGTGCAACCTCTGGCTGCCAGAATAAGCATCATTTCTTCTGAATCGGCCTCGTTCATCTGACAACCAAAGGTTTGCAAGTAAACTTTTTTCATTTAGATAACTACTTTGAATTTGCGTTTTGCGGTTTTAACTTCTTTGCCGTTTACGCAACCATAGGCTTCGGCATAAAAATTACCGGTAGTAAAGTTCCACCAATCATACCACCAATAGCCATTTGCGTTTCTGCAATCTTGCCAAGGACCGCCGTTGATAGAAATTTTAAGCCAAGAAATATTGCTGGGACTACCGAGTCTAAAGCAATAGTGTCCGCAATAAACTTGTTCATTGTTAGAAGGATAATCAATATAAAGATCCTTTGCTAACGGTATTGTTTTTTGAGAAGAATTGCTTGTCGCAGTTTTGGTTTTGGTTTTTGTTGTTTTGCTGACAGCTGTTCTTCTTGTTGAAGCGACTACTTTTCTAAGAGTATCCTTCAAAGTTTTTTTTGTTTTGGTTTTTGTTGTCATTTTTTCTCCCCTCTGATAAAACCCGCTTAGAACAAGTTATTTAGTCTTTTAAGAAATTCTAATACAGGTTTTTTCAAATGTATTTTTACTACTCTTCTGCCTTTTTGTGAAAGGACTTTAAAATCCGCAAGCGCTTGTGCGCTTATTAAATCGCCGAAAGTATAGCTCTGCTTTGGGATAGCAACATCCTGCTCGGGCTGGGCGCTTAAAATTATAAAAATGCCGTTTCCGCCATCGCCTTTATGTAATTGTCCAGTGGAATGCAAGTATCTTGGCCCATAGCCGAATAAAACCGCCGCTTTGCTGTTTTGTAAAAGTTTTTCTCTGATATCTTTTAAGGTTTCATCAATTTGCGGTGTTTCGTTTAAGTAAGCAAGCAAAGCAACATAATCATCGGGTTTAACTAAACTTAAAATATCTTTGCCAAGATTTTCTAGTTTAATTTTACCTTGTAAATTTTCGCTTACCAAAAGTTCCGCTTCTGCCTGAGGATCTTTAATACCCTTTGATAAATCTGCCAAAATACCTTTAGCAATAGTTTTTGCTTCTTGCACATTGGGCTGGTCAAAAGGATCAATTTTCATAATTGCGCCGCAAGCCGCCGTTGCAATTTCCCAAAGCAAGAATTGTTCGCCTAAGGCTTCTAAACTCGGCATTTCAACTTTGATAACGGGATAATTTTTTTCTAAAATTTCGGTACTTTTTTCAAACTGTAAATTATCTTGAGATTTAAAATCTATATGAACAAAAATTCTATCCTGTTGATAACTATAATCTTTCAAAATACCTTCACCGGCAACAGGCACAACGCCACAATTTTCTTTACCGGTAGATTCCGCAACAAGCTGCTCAATCCATAAACCGAAAGTATCAATTTCACGCGGCATAAAAAGGGTAAGTTTATCTTTTTTACTTAAAAATCCTTCGCCCATCAAAGCCCCAAGAATAAGAGGTGCTTTTTCCGTATTATTTTTAACGCTGTCGCCAAAGTTTTTGGCACCTTTTAAAATAGGTTCAATATCAATACCGCTTAAAGCTGCCGGCACCATACCGAAAAAGGATAAAGCGGAGAATCTGCCACCGATATCGGCTTTGTTTGAAAAGATTTTTCTGAATTTCTTTTCTTTTGCTAAAGCCTCAAGGCCGGTATTAGGATCTGTAATAGCAATAAAATTTTCACCAGGATTTGCTTTTACTTTTGAAACTTCTTCATAAAAATAAGCAAATTGGGAAGAAGGCTCAACCGTAGAGCCGGATTTACTTGCAAAAATAAATAAAGTTTTTGACGGATCAATTTGATTTCTTACTTTAGAAACCCAATCGGGGCTAGTGCTGTCTAAAACAATTAAAGAGGGATAGCCTTCTTTCTTGCCGAATAAAACGCGCAAAACTTCCGGCGCAAGGCTACTACCGCCCATACCCATTAAAACGACATGTTTATAAATATCCTTTACGGAAGCGGCAAAATCTTTTACTTCGTTTAAATGTTCAAGTGTCCAATTATAAACCTCTGTCCAACCAAGAGAATTATTTATAATCTTTGTATGATCTTCTTCACTTTTCCAAAGGCTTGCCTGATGTTGATAAAGTCTTGCGGTAAAATCTTTTTCGGCAAGTTTGTTAATGCCTTTTGTAAAAAGTTCCTCTGCTTGTTTATTAAACTTTATTTTCATTTTAAATCCTCTTTATTTTTTAATTTTAAAGACCCATCTTCTATAGTATAGCAATTATCGGCATAAGCGGCAGCATGAATATCGTGGGTTACCATCAAAACGGTAATGCCTGTTTTTGCAAGCTCGGCAAAATCTTTAAAAATCTGTTCTTTACGAGCGGTATCAAGATTGCCGGTCGGCTCGTCGGCCAAGAGTAAAAGCGGTTCATTTATTAAAGCGCGCGCAATAGCGACTCTTTGTTTTTCCCCACCGCTTAAAGAAGGCGGCATTTTAAAAGCAAGATTATCCATACTTAAAGTTTTTAAAAGTTCTAAAGCTCTGTCTTTTGCATTTTTACCTTTGATTAAAGCGGACATATTAACGTTTTCAAGAACATTAAACTCCGGTAAAAGGCCGTCAAATTGAAAAATAAAACCCATTTTATTTAAGCGGAGTTTTGCTTTTTTACGCTCGGATAATTTTAAAATATCTTGACCTTCAAATAAAATCTGCCCTTCAGTTGCTGTGTCAAGCATAGCAATCAAATTTAAAAGCGTGCTTTTTCCGCTGCCGCTAGGGCCTATAAAGACATTAAAAGACCCCTCCGGAATTGCTAAATTAACTCCGTTAAGCACTTTATTTTCCTGAGAACCTTCCTTGTAAACTTTAGTAAGGTTTTTAAGTTCAAGTAATATATTAGCCATAGCGTATTGCATCCACCGGATTTACCTTTGCAGCTTTATAAGCGGGATATAAAGCAGAAATAAAACATAAAGCATAACTGCCCAAAATCACGCTTAAAACATCAAAAGTTTCTATTTTTACCGGCACTTTTGTTAAATAATAAATATCTGCCGGTAATTTAACAATATCAAAAGTAGCGATAACCCAACATAAAATACAAGCCAAAACAAGTCCCGATAAAATACCCGCACTTGCAATAAATAACCCTTCAAGCATAAAGATTTTTCTGATTTGGTTCGGGCTTGCCCCCATAGCGCGCATAATACCGATATCTCTTAATTTTTCCGTCCCAAACAAAATCAAATTAGAGGTTATGTTTAAAGAAGCAACTAAAATTATCAGAGATAAAATAATAAACATCATAACTTTTTCAAGTTTCAAAGCGGCGTATAAATTGCCGTTTAATTGCATAAAAGTTTTAACGGCATAATTTTGCTTTGTCGCTTCGTCAATTTCAAAAGCCAAAGTTTGGGCCTTATCAAGATTATCAAGTTTTACACTCAAAGTTGTTATTGCGCCTTTTAAACCGAGGAAATCAGAAGCAGAAATCAAATCTGTATAAGCAATAGTATTATCAAATTCATAATAGCCGGTTTTTAAAAGGCCGGTAACGATAAACTTTTTCATTTTAGGCAGCGCGCCGGCAATAGTTGCGGGCGAAACAAGAACCACTTCATCATCAATATCTACGCCCATATTATAGGCAAGTTCTTGGCCTAAAACAACGGGCGAAATATTCTCTTTATCTGTTGTAAAAGAACCATCCGTAAGAGAAGTTATTAAATTGCTTGTTTTTGCTTCCTGCTCGGGATCAAGCCCGCGCAAAACAACCCCTTGATTTTGCCCTTGATAATTTAAAATTGCTTGACCATAAATATTAGGTGCGGTTGCTTTAACACCTTTAATAGCTTCTATTGTTTTTTGAACTTGCTGATAACGGCCGTCGGGCATCATACCCATAACCATAATATGCGCTTGCGCACCGATAACTTTATTTTTAATATCGTTTTGAAAACCGCTCATAACGGCAAGCGTGGTAATCAAAGCAGCAACCCCCACACAAACACCCAAAATGCCGATAATCGTGGTAATTAAGGAAAATACGCCCTTACTCTGGGAAAGTAAATAGCGCTTTGCAACAAAACTTTCAAACTTCATATATAAATATTGTATAAAAAAAGGGAATATTTATCTATACAATTAATCACATTTACTATCTATATTAAGGAAGCAGCAACAAAATACGGAAGTTTTTACAAGGGTTTTGCGTTTAGAGAAGGCCAAATATAAGATATTAGTTTTGCAAGGATTTTTCAGGGGCAATCATATTGCCCCGACTTATTTTTTATTTTTTTAAGACAAGGTATAGCAGGGACACACGCCCGTAAGGGCGGAACTATCCGAAGTCTTAAAAAAATAAAAAAGAGGAAAAAAGCCTTCGCAAAACTATTTTTCTTTGCCGCTGATTTGTATCATATACGCCTTAAAGTCATTAACATCAGTTGAGTGCATTAAGGCATCTTCATAGGTAATTTTCTTACTCAAGTAAAGTTCGGCTAAACTGTGGTTCATTGTTGCCATACCGAATTGGGTGCCGGTTTGCATAACGTGAATAAGTTGTTCGGTTTTTTCATCGCGGATGATAGCGCGGGCAGCGGAAGTTGCCAAAAGAACTTCTGTTGCCAAAACGCGGCCTTTACCGTCAGCCGTAAGCATAAGTTGTTGAGAGAAAACCGCTTCAAGCACAAAGGAAAGTTGGGTTCTTGCCTGTGTTTGCTGGCTGGGCGGATACATATCAATAATACGGTTGATAGTCTGCATAGCATCGTTTGTGTGCAAAGTAGCAAAAACCAAGTGGCCTGTTTCAGCAGCGTTAAGGGCTTGCTGGGTTGTTTCCAAATCTCTTAACTCACCGACCAAGATAACATCGGGGTCTTGTCTTAAAACGTATTTTAGAGCAGTAGCAAAACTTTCGGTATCGTGGCCGACTTCCCTTTGGTTAATAATACTGCGTTTATGTTTATGTACGAATTCAATAGGGTCTTCCACCGTCATAATATGATAACCGTAGTTTTCATTGATATAGTTAATCATACTTGCCAAAGTTGTTGATTTACCGGAACCTGTAGGACCGGTAACGAGAATTAACCCTTTATTCAAATTGACGATTCTGTCAACGGCGGCGGGCAAACCGAGTTCTCTGAAAGTTCTGAACCCTATAGGAATAGCCCTTATAGCAACGCCGATGCAACCTCTTTGTCTAAACACATTGACCCTTATACGTCCAATATCTTGAATAGAAAAAGCGAAGTCAAGTTCATTATTGGTTTCAAATCTGCTTTTTTGTTCATCAGACATAATGGAATAAATCAAGGCCTGCGTCTGTTCCGGAGTAAGAGGGTCAAAAGGGGTTGCAAAAAGTTCCCCGTTAATACGCAAAATCGGCGGGACACCGACAGTCAAGTGCAAGTCAGAAGCACCTTTATTTTTCATTATTTTAAATAATTCGTCAATCAGCATTTTTTATTCTCCTTTTACACCTTTTAAAATATCCATACCCAGATTATTCAATCCGGCAATTTCATTTTTATCCAAATCTATACTAAAAGAATAGACTATAGGTTCCTGTCTAATCTTATTTGCGGAAAAGTGAACATAATAATTTCTTCCGCTTAAAACATCCGCAACCCAATTTGTTTGATAATCGGCATATCTGTGGCTTAAATATTCCCCAAGATTATTACCGTTTGAAAGAACAAATTTCTTAACTTTTGCAATTGCCCTATCTTTTTCGGTATTATCATTTTGGGAAGCAAAAAAATCAGAAGCATCCGTTGTAGGTGTATCAAGCACATCGCTTGTTTGAGAAGTTTGCAAAGGGCTTGCCTGCGTTTGAGTAGGTAAAGCAACAACCGGTTGCTGTTGCGTTTCCTGTTGATTTTGTTGTTCTGCAGACTTTGCATTAGGGCTTAGTAATGCCAAAAGTAAAGCAACGCTGACAAGAATAAACATAAGCAAAACTAAAAGATAAATTTTATTGTTCTTTTTGCGAGCCCCTTCTTTACTTTGAGGAACATCCAACGTATTTGGTGCTTGGTTCTCCCCTTCTTTTATCTCCCTCGTAGCTCTTTCTTTTGCTCTTTCCGCAGCGCCGTAAGTATCATAAATATGTTCTGAAATATCGGCAATTTCTTTTGTTTTGTTAAGTTCTTTTTCCGGACGCTCAAAAATATTTAAGATAGGAGCATCATCCAAAGGGGCATCTTCAGATAAAGATGAAGGCGCGCTAAAAGCATCAAATTGATCTTCTTCTTTTTCTTTATCATCACTTAAAATTGCTTTGGCGGGAATATCTTCAAGCAAAGTATCCCCTTCGGCATCTAAGCGCGGAGCAATAACATGGCTTGAAATGGTATCTTCTATGTTTGGGGCAATTTGCGGTCTATCGCTTTCAAAAGGATTTTTTTCCGTTTCATTACTGGGCGAAAGTATCGGTTCCTTAGGTGCAGGTTCGTCGGAATTCATCCGTTCTATTCCTTCCTGTAATGCCTCATCTAAAGAAACTTCCTCTGAAATTTCCATCTCTGCTTCGCTTTGAGTATTTTCTTGATTTTGGAGCGGTGCTTGCTCCTGACTTTGAGTGGTTTGCTCCTGTTGAGAATTTGGCTTTTCTTCTTCTACAACAGGGAAAAAATCCTGCGCATAATTTTGCGGGGTTTTCCAAAACTCCGCTTGTTCTGCCTTATCTTCCGGACAGACCAAACAATCATCCGCAAAAAATTCATCTTTCTTTATTTCTTCTACGGATAAAGGCCCTACAACATCGCCGTTTTTAAGAAACCAATATTTCATTTATCTCACGCTACAATTAATTACACTGCCTACTCTATTTAATACCATATCTTTGCCCATATATTCAAGCATTTTAAATAAAGTCGGTCCGTGACTTCTTCCGGAAACAGCCGCTCTTAACGGGTGAAAAACCTGCCCTGCTTTTAAGCCGTTTTCTTTTGCGGTTTTGCGGGCAATTTCTTCAAGAGGACCTTCCGTCCAGTTATCCAAAGAGCTATAGGCCTTTTCAATTAATTTAAGAGCCTCTTTTGCCGCATCGGATTTTAAAACTTTTTCAACTACATCCTCTTCATATTCTACTTTATCTGTAAAGAAAAAACTTATTAAACCGGGAATTTCCTTCAAAGTTTTATATTTTTCCTGCTCAAGAGCGATAATGTTTTTGAGTTTTTGTTCATCCTGACCTTGAGCTACATTGGCTTTTTGCAAGAAAGGCTTTGCCGCTTCATATAAAGCATCAATACTCATTTGGCGGATATATTCCCCGTTCATCCAAGTTAATTTGGCATTATCAAAAACAGCAGGGCTTTTTTGACAACCTTTAATATCAAATTTCTTTTCAAGTTCTCCGGGTGCAAAAAGCTGTTGGGAATCGCTTGTACTCCAACCGAGCAAAGCAAGATAGTTAATCAAAGCAGCCGGCAAGAAACCTTGATTTTTATATTCAATTACACTGGTATCGCCGTGCCTTTTGGAAAGTTTTGTACCGTCGGGCCCATGTATCATAGAAAGGTGTGCCATTATCGGATGTTGCCAACCAAATGCTTTATAAATTTGTATTTGAGCAGGCGTATTTGAAATATGGTCATCGCCTCTGATAACGTGGGTCATACCCATCAAATGGTCGTCAATAACACAAGCAAAATTATAAGTAGGATATCCGCTTGTTTTTTGGATAACCAAATCGTATAAATCTTTATTTTCAAAGGAGACATGACCGCGGATTAAATCATCAAAAGCGGTAGTTCCTTCTTTTGGCATCTTAAAACGAATAACATATTTGCGACCTTTTGCTTCAAGTTCTGCTTGTTGTTCTTTTGTTAAATTACGACATCTGCCGTCATATCTTGGCGGGCGGTGATTAGCAAGGGCCTCTTTGCGCATTTCTTCAAGTTCTTCTTCAGTGCAATAACATTTATAAGCAAGCCCTCTTGCTAAAAGGTCATCAATATATTTTTTGTAAAGACCTTGGTCTGCTCTTTGGGCTTGATAATAAGGAGCGTGAGGACCTTTAATTGTGCCGTCGGGCATAGGGCCTTCATCCCAAGTTAAACCGGCCCACATAAGACCGTCATAAATTGCTTTTACAGATTCCTGAGTAGATCTTTCTTCGTCGGTATCTTCTATTCTTAAAATAAAAGTGCCGCCCTCCTTTTTGGCAAAAAGATAATTAAAAAGTGCTGTTCTTAAGCCGCCAATATGTAAGTGCCCTGTCGGCGAGGGGGCGAAACGAACTCTGATACTCATTTTATTTTCCTCTCAATATTTTATATAAATATATTATACTTAAAATTAAGGACTTTTTTAAGGAGATTAATTTATGGCACTTAGAATTTTTGTAACAGGCGGAACTTTTGACAAGGAATATAATGAACTTACGGGCGAATTATTTTTCAAAAAAACTCATTTGCAGGAAATCTTAAAACAAGGACGTTGCCTCTTACCTGTTAAAATAACAACCCTAATGTTGAAAGATAGTCTTTTTATGACCGAAGCAGACAGAAAAGTTATCTTAAAAGCCGTTCAAAATTGTCCTGAAAAAGAAATTGGTATTACTCACGGTACCGATACTATGGAAAAAACCGCTATGTTTTTAGGCGGAAAAATTAAAGATAAAACCGTTGTCTTAACCGGTGCCATGATACCTTATAAATTCGGTTCTTCAGATGGTATTTTCAATTTATCAAGCGCTTTATCTTTTGCGCAAGCCTTACCTTACGGAACTTTTGTTGCAATGAACGGAAAACTTTTCCCCTTTGATAATGTAACAAAAAACAGACAACTGGGAGTTTTTGAAAATAAGAAATGATTTTATTTTTTTCCGTATTTGCTTTCATAATTATTTTATTGCACTATATTTGCTTTTTGCAAAGTTTTGCTCTATCTTCTTTTATTTTGAAATTACTGCCTTTGCTCTTTGCCTGCATACTTATTTTGCTGCTTTTTATAGTGCATAAATATAATGGCTTTGGGGCTGCGTTTTTACATATTTTCACTTACGGTTGGCTTGGTTTTATTTTCCTATGGTTCTGTTTGAGTATGTTATTTATTTTGCTCAAAATATGCCATATTGATTTACCTGTTTATTTGCCTTTAATAATTGCCGCAGTTTTAACTTTATTTGCCACTTTCACCGCTTTTAGAACGCCCACAATAAAACAAATAGAAATCAGCAGTGAAAAAATAAAAAACCCCGTTTTAATCGCCCAAATTTCAGATACTCATTTAGGCAAAAATATCAGCCATAAACGCCTTGAAAAAGCCCTTAAAAAAGTGAGTGAACATAACCCCGATATTATAGTTTTTACCGGTGATATTTTTGAAGAAACTGAGAATATGCAACCTTATATTGAACTTATAAAAAACTTAAAAGCCCCTTGCGGCAAATATGTGATAAGCGGTAATCACGAATATTACGGCGGACTTGCACAAAACAAAGAACTTTTCAAACAAGCGGGACTTACCGATTTAGATAATAAAACCGTTCAAACTTGCGCAATAACAATAAACGGCGTAAGCGATATACCGGACCAAAAGTTTTTAAATAATCTTGAAAAGCAGGAACAATTTTCCGTTCTCTTAAAACATCAGCCAAACGATTTTGAAAAACTTGCCCCCAAAATTGATTTAATGTTAAGCGGGCACACTCACGCAGGGCAAATTTTCCCTTTTAATTACTTAGTCGCTTTGAGATATAAATATGTAAAAGGACTTTATAAATACGGAGAAAGTAATTTATATGTAAACCCGGGAACCTTTTACTGGGGACCTTCTATGCGTTTACTGACTAATAATGAAATTACTTTAATAAAATTAAATGAAAAATAAAATTATTTTAACTCTTATCTGTCTAATATTTTTTGCCCCGCTTTTTGCCCAAAAAACCGAAGACAAAAAGCCCTTAAACGAAATTGTTTTTGAAGACTTATCTCTTAGCGAGAAACTTGCGCAAACAATTTTTATCGCAACGGATATTGATACCGCTTACAAATACAAAAGTGCTATTGAAAAAGGGCTTGTCGGCGGTGTTTTGATACAATGGGGCAATTATTCCCTTGAAGAAACAAAAGATATTATTGATAAAATGCAAAGTTGGGCAAAAAAGAGTCCTTTAGGTTTGCCTTTGCTTATCGCTATTGATTATGAAGGCGGAACGGTTTATACTCCTGTTACTTTGGGATTCCCTTATCTGCCTACAAATATGCTCCTTGCCGCAGCCAATAATCAAATGGATACCACCACTTTATTTTATATAGTCGCAACGGAATTAAAAAATGCCGGAGTTAATATCAACTTTGCGCCCGTAATTGATGTAAACATAAATCCTTCAAATCCCATTATCGGGGTTAGGAGTTTCGGTTCAGATACACAAATTGTTTCCGATATGGGCATTGCTTTGATAACCGGTATGCAAAAAGCAGGTATAATGGCAGTAGCAAAACATTTCCCCGGACACGGCGAAACTACCCAAGACAGCCACTACGCTACCCCGCGTTTTGCCCAAGATAAAGAAGCCTTTGAAAAAATTCATTTACCGCCCTTCAAAAATGCCATAGACAACGGCGTTATGGGAATAATGAGCGCGCACATAATTTATGATTTTCTAGATAAAGAAAATCCCGCAACTTTCAGCCCAGCAATAATAAATAACTTGCTAAAAAAAGAACTCGGTTTTGAAGGTATAATAATTTCCGACAGTCTTGATATGCAAGGGGCAAGTAAAACCGGAGATATTGCCGCGGCGGCACGCAAATCTATTGCAAGCGGTGTTGATATTGTTTTAACCAGCCGCAGAGATCCCGCAATAACAAATAGCGAACTGCTAAAACAAATAAATAAAACCTTACCCCAAGCCCGCGTTGAAGAAGCCGCACAAAAAGTTTTTAACTTAAAAAAGAAACTCGGTCTTTTTGAAGAACAACACAATACTATGCCGATAAAATCTTCCCTTGAGGCCTATAACTATTTTGCGCAAAAATTATCTAATCAGGGTGTTACCGTAATAAGGAGCGAGGAAAATTTTATTCCTTTCAAAACACAAAAAGAGCAACCGAAACTCTGCACTGTTTTATTTTCCCCCACCCGCTTTGCCGACCAACTTACAGATTTTTCCGCCCCTTTTATAGAAAAAGGGTGGAAAGTTAAATATTATAATGCCTCTATGCGCCCGAAAGCAAAAGATATTGAGCGCGCAAAAGAATGTATGAAAGGGGCGGATTTAGTGGTTGTCGGCTCTTTACAATGGGCGGATAAACCTTTAGAAAGCCAAAAAAATGCTTTAAAACAACTTTTAAAAATAAATCCTAATATTGTTTTACTCTCTTTAATGAGTCCTTACGATATTAAAAATTATCCGCAGATAAAAAACGTTATTGCAATGTATGGTATTAGCCGCTTTTCCACGAAAGCAGCAGCAAATATCTTACTCGGCAATATTGAAGCAAAAGGTAAAGCCCCGGTTGCTTTGTAAGGAACTAAGGCTAATTCTTTAGACTACAGGTTGCCCAACCGGGAGAAAATTCCGGAGTGTGCGAGCGAAGGCCCAGTTCGGCACATAAATCATCAATTACTGTTCCGTTATGTCCATAATTTCCTCTTAAATACACTCCGCCGCCAGGGGTAAAAAATATTTCCGCAAAAAAAGGTCGCGAAGCATAATCGTTTATCCTTAAAACAGGATAGGCCGCATTATTATCCCAGTAATACGTAAAGCCGTCAGCCCCGGTTATTTGTTTGCTTCTTTTTGCATTTAAGCAAACGCCATCACCATTATTTGAACAAAGAGAAAAGGCCTTATCTTGTATACAAGTTATATCTGAATCAAAACAACCGTCTACCCACAAGTCGGCTATTTCATCGCGGATATATTACACCCAATCTTTCATTTTCCAATTTTGAATATTTTGGGTATCATAGACAGGTCTTCCGTGTACTCTTCCTACACCAAGCCCAAGTTCTAAACAAATCGGATGGCCTTCCGGTCGGCAAAAGAGTTCCCCTGTTGCATAATCTACCGAAAGTTCATATTCTTTATCTTCGGCTATATTTTTGCGTTTTGCTACGGCAACGGCTTCGTCATCACCGTATACGGTATAAAAAAAGTCCTTACCATTAAATGTTTTACCGCTTGCTTTTCTTTTCTCTTCGTTATCAACGAAAGTAAGATCTAATTCTTCTATTTTATCTGTATAATGTAAACTTGTAAGTTTCTTTGCTTTTTGCGCTTTAGCTATTGCAGAAAGATTGGTAATCGGGTCTGCAGTCTTACCTTTCTCTACCGCCTTTTGATAAGATGGCACAGCAATAGCCGCTAAAATACCTATAATCAATACCGCTACAAGTATTTCAAGAAGGGTAAAACCCTTACTTCTTTTTTTCTTTTTAACCATATTCATAATTCTTCTCCCTCTTTTACTTTAATATATCAAACATTTTTTACTTACCATATAAATAGGTCATTAAGTTTGTGTACATAACACTACAACTATATTTTACGTCATGTTTAGTATTTTTTCAAGAGCAAAAAAGACACCTTTTTGAAAATAAAAAAGGTGTCCGATTGAATATTTTGTTAATAAATAATACTTACTTTATCCCCTTTCTATATCATTTCTAATATCCTCAAGGTCTTGTTCGTGTTCTACTTCTTCTTCCAAAATTTTAATGGCGAGTTTGTAGGTGATATCATCCTTACCGCGTGTAAAATCGGCAAGTTGCTTATAAACTTCTATAGCGCAACGCTCGCTTGAAATATTTTGTTCAAGCAAGGTCATAATATCGCTATCCATCGGCTCCTGATAACCGCAATTGCTCTTCTTTAGCCATTCCTGCGGACCGACTATCGGCATAACACCGAAATCAATAATTCTCTTGGCCAGCCAATTTGCATGTTTAAGTTCTTCTTCGGCGTGTTCCTGCATTTCATCGGATAATTTGACACGCGCAAGCCCCACGGGAAATCTTGCCCCTTCCCAATACTGGATATAGGAAAGACACTCATCTGCATAGGCCTTTTGTAGTTTTTCTACTAATTCTTTTATATTAATACCTGTCTGCTTTAATATTTCTATGGATTTTTGCCCCATATTTACCCCCTTTTTAATAAAAAGTATAAATATTTTATATTATTTTTATAAAAATTGTCAATCAAAACTCTGCCCACCTTTTTAGTATAATAAAGAAAAAGGCGAGGTCCTATGGAAAATAAATTTTTAAAACAAGGTTTAACCTTTGATGATGTTTTGCTTGTCCCCCAATACTCAGAAGTATTGCCAAGAGAAGTTAATCTTCAAACTAATTTAACAAAAAAAATTAAACTTGCTATTCCTTTAATGAGCGCAGGTATGGATACCGTGACGGAATATCAAACCGCAATTTCTCTGGCAAAAGCCGGCGGTATAGGTATTATTCACAAAAATATGAGCGCACAAAAACAAGCCGAGCAAATTAAAAAAGTTAAAAAGCAAAATTTACTTGTCGGCGCGGCACTCGGCGTTACGGCAGATATGCTTGAAAGAGCCGAAGTTTTAATAAAAGCCGGTGTTGATATTTTAACTATTGATACGGCACACGGCCACTCAAAGGGCGTAATAGAAGCCGTTAAAAAAATAAAAAAGCATTTTCCAAAAGTCCAAATTATAGCAGGTAATGTAGCAACTGCCGAAGCGACCCTTGCCTTAATTAAAGCCGGTGCAGATTGTATAAAAGTGGGTATAGGCCCCGGTGCAATTTGCACAACGCGCATTGTCGCAGGAACGGGCGTTCCGCAGTTAACTGCCGTTTATGAGTGCGCAAAAGTTGCACGCAAATATAATATATCTGTTATTGCTGATGGCGGAATAAAATATTCCGGAGATATTGCAAAAGCCCTTGCCGCAGGCGCAAGTGTTTGTATGCTCGGTGGGCTTTTTGCCGCCTGTAAAGAAGCTCCCGGCAAAAAAGTTATTGTTAACGGCAAGGCCTACAAACTTTATCGCGGTATGGGTTCAACCTCCGCAATGAAAGCCGGCTCAAGCGATAGATATTTTCAGCAAAACACTAAAAAACTTGTAGCCGAAGGTGTGGAAGGAATGGTCCCCTATAAAGGAACAATAGAGGAAGTTTCCTATCAATTAATAGGCGGTCTTCGCGCCGCTATGGGCTATTCCGGTGCAAAAGATTTAGAAACTTTTTATAAAAAAAGTAAATTTGTGCAAATTACCGCTGCAGGTCTAAAAGAATCTCATCCGCACGATTTAATTATGACTAAAGACGAGGCCAATTATGCAAAATAATCTTGTTTTAATTGCCGATTTCGGCGGGCAATATAATCAGTTAGTCGCAAGAAGAGTCAGAGAATTAAATATTTTTTCGGAAGTCGTTCCGTGGAACGAAATTTATAAAGAAGCTCTTGCCAAAAAACCGCAAGCGATAATTTTTACCGGCGGACCGGCAAGTGTTTATACTCCCAATGCCCCCACAGTAGAAAGAGAACTATTTGAACTTAATATTCCTATTTTAGGGATTTGTTACGGTATGCAATTGATAGCCCAAACTCTTGGCGGAAGAGTCATCAGCCCTGATTATAAGGAATACGGCAAAGTTGAATTAATCAAAAAAGAAAATACAAAACTTTTAAGTAATATAGAAGAAAAAACTATCTGCTGGATGAGCCACCGCGATTATGTGGAAACCGTGCCAAACAATTTTCAAATAACTGCCCGCAGCCAAATTTGCCCCGCCTGCATAATTGAAAACGACGCAAAAAAAATTTATGGTGTTCAATTCCATCCCGAAGTTGTTCATACCCAAGCAGGGCAACAAATTCTAAAAAATTTCCTTTATGATATTTGCGCTATAAAACCCTCTTGGACTATGGGTAATTATAAAGAAAATCAAATTGCCGAATTAAAAGAAAAACTTAAAGACAAAAAAGTTTTATGTGCTTTATCAGGTGGAGTGGATTCTTCGGTAGCAGCCCTTTTAGTACATAAAGCAATAGGCAATAATTTAACTTGTGTTTTTGTGGACCACGGATTACTTCGTTATCAAGAAGGCAACGAAGTTGAAAATGTTTTCCGTAAACGTTTTAATATGAATCTTATTAGAGTAAATGCCCAAGAACGCTTTTTACAAGCCTTAAAAGGCATTAGCGATCCGGAGCAAAAACGCAAAATTATCGGAGCGGAGTTTATAAAAGTTTTTGAAGAAGAAGCCAAAAAACTCGGTCCTATTGATTACCTTTTACAAGGCACTATTTACCCCGATATAATTGAGTCCGGCACAAAAACAGCGGAAGTTATAAAAAGCCATCACAATGTCGGCGGATTACCTAAAAATATGAAGTTCAAATTGCTTGAACCTTTGCGTATGTTATTTAAGGATGAAGTGCGTGCTTTGGGCCTTGAACTAGGACTTGAAGAAGATTTGGTTTTTCGCCAACCTTTCCCCGGACCAGGGCTTGCAGTTAGATGTCTTGGCGAAATTACAAAAGAAAAAATTGATATTATCCAAAAAAGTGATTTTATCTTCAGAGAAGAAATTAAAAAACATAATTTAGACCGCGCTATTTGGCAATACTTTGCCTTTTTACCTAATATAAAAAGTGTCGGCGTTATGGGTGATTCAAGAACTTATTTTCACACTATCGGATTAAGAGCTGTAAACTCCCAAGACGCTATGACTTGCGATTGGGCAAAAATACCTTATGAGGTTTTAGATATTGTTTCGCAAAGAATAGTCAGAGAAGTCAACGGTGTAAACAGAGTTATTTACGATATAACTTCAAAACCCCCCGCCACTATTGAATGGGAATAAAGCCCTAAAACCGCTTTATTTTTCTGGGTCAAAAGTCCTATCTCTATTTAGGTCCTTTGACCCTTTTATATTTGCAATAAAACAGTTATACTTTTAGTATGAGAAAATATCTATTAACAACCTTAGCCGTAATTTTGGCCTTAAACTCGCAAACATTTTTGTTTGCCAAAGAATCTTCTAAAAAAACAGGTTCTAATGCTTCTTTTGAACAATTTTTACCTAGTAAAAATTTTACAGCACAAGATTTTAAAAATCTTTTGAGCGATAACAGTTCTATTGCTTTAGAAAAACTCTCTATTGCTCCCGCTAAAAAAACAAATGATGCCGTTGAAGATGATTACTATAAAACTTATCAAAATGTTCTTGCCAGTCCAAGTTCAAGTGCTGATTTTAATTTAACAAAACCGGAATTGGAAAATCTTATTAAAGAATATCAAAATAAGATTATTAAAATGCTAGAAGAAAGCACCCTTTTTAAAAATGCTAAAGAAAAAGTAAAAAATCTCACCTTAGCAGATTTTATTGCAAGAAGGGTAAATGTAAACCTTACCTATCTTATTACCTATTATAGTGAAGTCGGGCTTTCTCTCTATACTCCGCAAGCAAACACAAATTCAGTTAATATCAAATCTCACAAAGATTGGTCCAGTGATTCTTTACACCAGAAAATGTTAATTGAAATTGCCGCTTTAAGAGTTATTGAAGCAAATTTAAATTCTTGTAATAAAAATCATACCGCAACATCAACTAAAGAATTTGAACTTGCTTTATTTGATATTGTCAGTCTTTCCAGAGAAAAACCAACAGAAACAAACGTTAAATTTGCTGACGGTGCTTTATATTTTAATTTATCACAAGATGCTTACAAATATGTTCCCTTAGGTACCTTGGAATTAATTAACAGAGATTCTAAATTTATGACCGCTTTAAAAGAAATTGTAAAGAAAAGAAATAATCCTTACTATGATTTTAAAACTAAAAAAGTACAACCTCTGCCCGAACGTGGCGAAAATGGAAAACCTACTCCTTCGGTTTATGATTCCCCGTACGGTGCAGGAAGTGTTAGATAAGAAATAATTTGACAATATAAAAAGCCCCTTGTAAAAAAGGGGCTTTTTAATGAAGAAATAAAAAACTTACAGACCGAAAACTTTCTTACCTTCTTCAATTAAAGTTTTAAGATATTCTTCGCTTCTTAAAGTTTCCGCGTAAAGTTTAACAATGTTTTCCGTTCCCGAAGCACGCGCAAGAAGCCAAGAATCTTTCAAGTAAAACTTTATGCCATCGGTATCTCTGATATGCAAAAGTTTTTCACCGGCAAAAGTTTTTAACTCGGTGAAATTTTCCGCTTTAAGATTTGTGAACTTTTGTTTTATTTCCGGCAAAGCAGGTGTATCAACACGGGTATAATAAGATTTGCCGTAAAGCGCGGTTAATTGCTCGTAAAGACCTGCGATATCTTGCCCTGTTGCGCACATAATTTCAAGCAAAAGACAAACTGCCAAAATGCCATCTTTTTCGGTAACCCAATTTGTTATAGACATACCGGCACTTTCTTCGCCTGCCATTAAAAGTTCTTTATTTAAAAGCCCGTCAACAAAATATTTAAAGCCGACATTAACTTCTTCTATACCTAGATTATAATGCTCGGCAATTTTATCCATAAGCATTGTTGTACCAAGCGTGCGCCCTGCTTTTTTGGGAGAATCTTTAGCGGCTTTCTTTGCCAAATAATCAAGCATAACGCACAAGGCGTGATTTGGCGAAATCAAACCGCCTTTTTTAGTTGCACAACCAAAGCGGTCTGCATCAGGATCGCTTGCGCCGGCAAAATCATAATCACCGTTTTTTACAAATTCAATAAGCGGCTTCATGGGATAAACGGAAGAAGGGTCCATCCTTATTTTACCGTCGTGGTCAAGCGGAATAAAATGAAAATCGGGGTTTTGTTCCGTCAAAACAAGTTCCACATTTTTCAATTTATAATGTTTTATAATTTCTTTATAGAAAGGTAAACTTGCCCCGCCAAGCGGAGTTATGGCCGCCTTAATATTGCTTTTGGCAATAACTTCAAAATTGATTTTTTTACCCAGTGCTTCCACATAAGGCGTAATAATATCGACATCTTCCACAAGCCCTTTTGCTTTGGCTTCCTCTAAAGATATTTCTTGAATCTTTTGGGGATTTTGTAAATAAAAATTTGCCATTTCTTCAATTCTTTTTGTTAAAGCGCTTGAAGCCGGCCCCCCATTAGAAGGGTTATATTTTAGGCCCATATCTTGTGGCGGATTATGACTGGCTGTGCCGTTCAAAGCGGCGCAAACTCTGCCTGATAAAATCTCAAAAGAAAAAACCGGCGTCGGCACAGCAATACTGGGTAAAACAACCTTAAAGCCGTTTGCGCTTAAAACCTGTGCGCAAATTTCAGCGGTAGCACGGCTCATTAAGCGGGTATCCCCGCCGACAAGTATTTTACCCGTTAAGCCGTCTTCTTTATGTAAAGTTGCAACGGCTTGGGCAATAGCACGCGCGTGCAAAGCACAAAAACCCGTACCCAAAGAACCCCTGTGACCGGAAGTTCCGAATTTTACTTTTGCGACCTCACCTTTGGGATTTAAAAAGTTTTCTCTTAAAATTTCTAAATCAATTTTTTCTTCACTTAAAGTACCTGCTTTTTGATGAACCATAACCAAGCCCCCTTTTCTTTTTATATAATATATTAAAATGAAAGCAAAAGAACAAGCACTTTTTATACAAGAACAAATTTCTCTAGCAGATTATACCACCTATAAAACAGGCGGCAAGGCAGAGTTCTTTTGCTTGCCTAAAAATATTGAAGAAATAAAAAAAGCCATAACTTTTGCAAAAGAAAATAAACTTGATTTTTATGTTTTGGGGCTTGGCTCAAATATCCTTGTCGGAGATTTAGGGGTCAAAGGGCTTGTTTGCTGCTTAAAAGATTTTGAAGAAATAAAAATAAAAGATAATACCGTTTGCGCTCTTGCCGGAACCCCCCTTGATAAAGTGATTGCCACAAGCATTTTAAACCATCTCGGCGGACTTGAAAAACTTTCCGGCATACCGGGAAGTGTCGGCGGTGCGGTATTTATGAACGCAGGCGCTTTTAACAGCGAAACTTGGGAAAATATTATTTCCGTTGAAGTCTTAAAAAACGGCGAAGTAAAAACAATAACAAAAGAAGAAGTAAAACCTTCTTACCGTAAAGTTTTGGGACTTGAAAACTGTTTGATTTTAAGTGCTACTTGGTTGTTAAAAACTCCCGCTAATAAAAATTTAAGAGAAGAAATTTTACAAAAACGCAAGCAAAAACAACCTTTGGAATATCCTTCTGCTGGAAGTGTTTTCAAAAGACCGCAGGGCGATTATGCAAGCAGATTAATAGATGTTTGTAATCTACGCGGACTTACTATCGGCGGCGCGCAAGTATCAACAAAGCACGCCGGTTTTATTATAAACTATAATAAAGCAACTGCCCAAGATATCAGAGATTTAATGAAGGAAGTTCAAAAAATCGTAAAGGAAAAAACCGGTTTTTCTTTGGAATTGGAGCAAATTCTCTGGGGTAATTTCAAAAACAGTTGACGAAACAAAAATAAAAAGATAAAATAGATTTATAAAGATTTTAGGGGTTGTGGTGTAGCCTGGTCTAACACGCTGCCCTGTCAAGGCAGAGACCGCGGGTTCGAATCCCGTCAACCCCGAAGTTTTAAAAAACCACTCACCACTGAGTGGTTTTTTATTTGGTACTTGTAAAAGTTATATTAATTATTAATAATATATTTAGGAGGACTCAAGTATGGGAAAGGAAAAAAACAAAAAAAATGTAAGATTTACTTCAAAAAGATTTTTTATTTTGGCACTGGCCTTAATATTGATGATTTTTCTTGCTTTACCTTTAATCTTTAACGATTCTTCGGAAATTGAATTGCAACAAGCCGGTAAACAGGCAAAGGCCTTGCCCTTAAAAAGCGAAAACCCTTTTACTCACTATCTAAAATTGTTAAAAGATTTTTATACACCAAACAAAAAATCTTCACAAAACAAACAATTTAGTAGAACAAATAATGCTTTTTTTGCTAAAAATAAAGCAGATGTTTATCAAGACGAATTACCGCCTACGCTTTCACCTCAAGCAACAGCCGTTGCTTCTTTGAATAAAGAAGAAGGCGCTGCTGTAAATAATAATTACTATGCTGAGGAAACTGCCGAAAATCCTTTCTATGATTTAATGCAAGAACCCCAAGACCCTTTTGTGGAACAAAAACCTTTTGATAATATCCTTATTGAAGGTCTTTACGAAACTTCCCACACCGACCCTTACGAAGTAAGACAAGCCGCAAGAAGAACTTTGTTTGATATTTTCTCCCCAAGAAGACGCCTTGCTTTACTTTCACCCGGCATTTCCGGTTCTGCTTTTTTTACCGGTAATAATGTTTATGATATACCGCAAACAAATGCTATGAAAAATACAGATACCCAAACAAGAACTTTTAGCACTAATACAAATTACATGGGTGGCAGTACTTATAATTACGGTTCTTTAGAATCCTTCCACACTAATCAAGCATATAGCAATCTTGATCTTAGCGGACTTCCTTTTGAAGAGCAGGCAAATATTGTTGCTTCTAAATTAAATTACATAACACGAAGAAATAATCAGGCACGGCAAAATGCCTCACAAAATGGCAATAGCAGGTCTAACGATCACAATAACAAACCGCCAAAACCGCCACTTCCTCAAAAAGATTCTTTTGAACCAAGCAGCTGGAACCAGACTACTCTTAAGAATTGTAATCTCGAAGCACGTGAACAAGCAATAGCGATGCAAGAAGAAATAGAACAAAGCGGACAAATGACGGGACCAAGGCCTATATTACCTTGCGATATAGATGCCGAAAAAATGGATAGAGTTTCAGATCAAATGCAACAAGACTATAATTTCTTTATAGTTTCCGGCAGAGAAAAAGGTAAAATAATGATTCCTGCTTCCTTATCTTTACCGGAATCTGTTTTGACCACCATACCTGCCAAAAGTGATTTGTATAAAAATTTGAATTTACCTAAAGGAATAAAAAAGAAAGGGGCTACCGAAAAAACAGCCTATGAGTTTGTTGATGCTCTGAAACCGGAAGTGTTTAGACAAGTTATGAGAGATGAAAAAACAATTTTACTTTCCGTTGACCCCTTAGATTTGATGCTTTATCCCGCAAATACTATTTTAATAAAAAGCGGCCAAATTGAAACTTATGAGGATGTAAATAAAATTGTAGAGAAAATAAATAATTTCCCTGCTAAACAA